>CAZJJK010000008.1:8859-48208 GCA_964546285.1 uncultured Treponema sp.
CGGCGCTTATTCCGGGATCCAGCCTTAAGGGCGCTATAAGAACGGCCATTCTGGATGACGCCGCGCATGGCCGCCCCAACGATCAAGCCTTGATCAGAGCATCCGAATATCGCGATAACAACAGCTTTCAAACAAGCGCTTTTTATAATAAGAGCCCCGCGGACGACCCCTTCCGCGCTCTTAGCCTGCCGGACTTGAGCTTAGACGGCGGCTTCGTTTCCCAAATCGCCGGCACGACATGTGAACTAAACCGGGACAAGATCGGCCCAGCCTCGGCCTTGATGGAAGTGGGCCGAGGAAGCTTGCTTGACGGAAACGCGCGAGCGAGCGGCACCTTAACCTTTAGGCGGGAAAGAGAAATAGTAACGGGCTCATCGGGAAGCTGGCGGGGTATTAATCGGCCTTTAAACCCGGCACACCTAGTAAAAGCTTGCGATCGGTTTTATCGAAACGCTTTTTTATCTGAGGCTGAACGTTGCTTTATCAATTCAAGCGATAAACGCGTGCGCGGCGCATCTGAAAAACTGCGCGCTGAGGTGGACCGCATCGATCCAGAAAAAGGGGAATTCTTGTTGCGGCTAGGCCATGGTAGCCAGGCCGATTTCGTTACGGTGAACCCTCCGTTTAGGAGCCTAGGGAAAGACAAGCAGGGGGAACTTAACTCCAGAACACTATTTGACTACCAGGATGGCCTATGGCCCCTAGGCTACTGCCGGGTTAAACTGTTAGACAGCGAGGCATGAAGCGGCGGCACGGCTCAAGCCCGGCGACGTGTCTTCCCAAAGCGGACAGGATCGCTTATGCTGTATTGGTAGCGTTTTTATAGCCGCGTCTATCTGGACCTGAATAAGGGATTACCATGGCGGTTTTCTGGCTGTAGTTTTTACGCTCTTTCTTTTTTTTGACCTGTTTAAAGGGATTTCCACGGGACGGCTATACAAGCCGTCCCGCGTCGTTTCCGGATTCAACAAGCCGGACTTCAGAAAAAGATACCCCCCACGTGGCGATTCTTGTTTTATGGCCTTCGCGGTTTAGGTCATTTACATTGCTTTCGCTGAAAGAGTATTCTTAGCGTCGTCATGGATTATATATTGATGCATCTTGTGAATTTTAAGGACTTGATGGGTCAGCATCTGCTTTTTTCCGTAGGGATGTTGCTCGTAGCTGGTTTTTTCATTGGCCATCTAGCCATGAAAGTGAAACTACCGGAAATAACCGGCTTTATCGTGGCTGGACTCTTAATGGGAGAAGCCGTTACTGGCATTATTCCCATTCATGTCAACAAGACGCTACAAATCGTGACCGAAGTGGCGTTAAGCTTAATCGCGCTGACTATAGGCAGCGAGTTCTCTTTAGCGAAGCTCAAAAAACTAGGCGTAAAAATCCTAGCTATTACCTTTATTCAATTGTTCCTTACCTTTGGCTCGGTGGCAATCGCCTTGTTTTTATTCGGCTTGGAACTTCCCTATGCCCTGCTCTTAGGCGCGATCGCGTCAGCCACCGCCCCAGCCGCGACAGTCGCTATCGTTCAATCACTGAAGGCGCGCGGCCCTTTTGTGGATTATTTATATGGGGTAGTCGCCCTGGATGATGTAGGATGCGTCCTTTTATTTGGGGTTATTTTCGCCGTAGTATCTGGGAACATGGGCGGCGGCGCGGCGGGAAGCGCTCAGGTGTTTCACGCGATAATGGAAATAAGCGGCTCCATCCTTGTAGGCGTCCTTAACGGAATACTCATTCATATAGCCGCCGCGAAACGAAAAAGCTCAAACGAGATTCTGATAATCGTTTTGGGGATCTTATTTATCTTTACCGCTGTCGCCATCGTATTTAACCTTTCCCCCCTCTTGATGAATATGATGGCCGGAGCGGTCATAATCAATCTATCCCCAAAGAATCATCGCCTATTCCGAATTTTAGAGCCCCTTACGCCTCCGGTTTACGCGCTCTTCTTTATTCTAGCGGGTTTGGAACTACGTCCCGCCGTCCTTTTGAATGGGCAAGTATTGCTCTTCGGTAGCGTTTATATTTTATCCAGAGCTGTAGGCAAGTACGGCGGCGTCTTCTCCGCGGGTTTGATTACCAAGACTGACCCGAAAATAAGAAATTACCTGGGTTTTTGTATGCTGCCCCAAGCGGGTGTCGCTATTGGCCTTATCCTGCTTATTCAAGTTTCCCCCATAGTCAATGCCTTGCCGGGAAACGCTCGGGTAATCATTGACACTATGGTCAATATTGTCCTTCTTTCGGTTTTTGTTAATGAACTTATTGGTCCGCCGCTTTCCCGGTTCGCGATAATCCGGGGCAACGATATGGAGGAATAATGGAATTTAGAGACCTAATTGATGAAACTTGCATGACTACGTCTTTTTCGGCGGAGGATAAAGAAGACGCTTTACGAAAGCTCGCTCAATTAGCTTCTAAAAGCGATAAGCTTTCAGGCATATCAGTTGACACGCTTTATGCCAAACTTAAGGAAAGAGAAGACCAGGGTACTACCGCTTTCGGCAGAGAGATTGCCCTGCCTCATGCTAGAATAGACGGGATAAAAGACTTCTTAATTTTTGTCGCTATAGCTCCCAAAGGGGTAAAATTTGACGCCTTGGATAAAAAGAAGGTAAAGCTTTTCTTCGTTATCCTCGGTCCGCCGGAATTGGCTACCACCCATTTAAAGATACTCGCCACTATTTCACGATCCATCGTTCACACCCCAATTATTGATGAGCTTTTAGCCGCTAAGAGCCCCAGCGTTTTGATGGAAAGCTTTCTCAAAGGCTTATGTCTGCTGAAAGTTAAGGACGCTGGGAAGCGGGCCAAAATGAAACTGCTGTTTATCATCCTATACATAGAAGATTATCTGACAGATATCCTTGAGCTCTTTGTGCAGGAGGGTATTGATGGCGCCACTATTAACGAATCCTTCGGGATTGGGGAATTTATGTATAATGTTCCGATTTTCGCGCATTTCATGAATTTTATGAGAGAAGATAAAAACAAGAGCAAGACGATTATGGCCATGTTACCGGAAGACCAAGTTGATACTCTTATCCATGGCATCGAAGCCATCACCGGCGACCTTGACAAAAAAGAAGGAGCCATGATTTTCACTGTTGATGTCGATTTCTATAAGGGTAGTATGCGGATGATGTAGGGAACCTTCGCGCCTCTATGCGCATCCCTGCGCTTTAGCCCTCGCTCCCGCTCGGGACGGCGCTCGGTTCAAATCCGCTCAGACCCATGAAAACCAAAGAGCCGCGTCATACGACGCGGCTCAAGGATTGTGTCGGGCTGGGCGGATTTGAACCGCCGACATCTTGGTCCCGAACCAAGCGCGCTAGCCCCTGCGCTACAGCCCGATGGAAAAAAAAGCCCGTCCTCGCGGACGGGCTAGACGGGAGCGACGGGGCTCGAACCCGCGATCTCCGGCTTGACAGGCCAGCGCGATAACCAGCTTCGCTACGCCCCCGTAATGAAAAAAGACTATACCGAGGCTCCGTTTCAGTGTCAAGATACCGACGCGACAACAGCGCCAAATGGATTGACCGATCACGCCTCCCATTGACGCCCCCCCTCCGCCATGGTATGGTTTGGAATCTCAGGCTGCCGCTATCGGTACCGCCCAAAGCTTCGACGTCGCGCGGCGCGCCCAAAGCGTTTTAACGCGATGCCTACGTAACGAGGTCAGAATTTCTATGTCAACTAAAGAAAAAGCACCTAAGCTCGATCGAGGGGAATCGATGTGGGCCGAACTCGGTCGCCGTTTTAAGCAAAATCCTTTTCTCTTTGTCGGTACTATAGTCGTATTGATTATTACGATTATCGCTTTTATCCTTGTCCCCGTCCTATCGGACTTGGGGAGTACCGGATCGGGTTCCCTCAACTTCGGTAGCTATGATGGCGAACCGATTTATTACTCATACGGTAATTATTTCGCCGATCAGCGCGATTATTACAACGCTCAGTATCGCCAGGCTGGGGATGATTCCTACAATTGGTTTACGGTTTATCAAATATGGCGTAGCGCGTTTGAATCAACGGTTATCCGAACCGCCGCTTTGAAAGAAACCAAGAAAGTCGGATTTTCCACGCCCACCAGCGTTGTTGATAAGCGTTTAGCCGAATACCCCACTTTCCAGGAAAACGGTCGTTTTTCCGCCGCGAAATACAGGGCTTTATCAGATTCGGAGCGGATGGAATTAAGAGAAAACCTGGCTGACGACTATGCTATGTCAGTCTACCTGGACGAGCTTATCGGACTGGAAGTTTCAAAGGCCGAAACGGAATTTGTCAAAAGTACCGCCGCTAAGGAGCGGGGGCTTGAATTCGTAACTTTCCCCTTATCCTCCTATCCTGACAGCGAAGTGTCCGCGTATATCAGCGCGAATTTAGATAAATTCCGCCAAATAAAACTTTCCAAGCTTACGATGACAGCCTCGCAAGCTGACGCGGCTAAGGTATTGGACCAAGTTAAAAATGGAAGCTTAAGTTTTGAGGACGCGGTAAAAACCCATTCCAAAGACGACTTGGTAGAGAAAAATGGCGATATGGGCATCAAATACGCCTATGAGATGGAAACGGAGATCCCCGATTCCGCTGAACTTAGCTCGGTTTTCGCTTTGGAAACCGGCTCGCTGAGTCCGGTGGTAAAAGTACCTTCCGGTTGGGCTTTCTTCCGTTGCGATGAGGCTGTACGGGATTCAGATCCCGGCGATGCCTCGGTGATTGAAAAAGCGCGCGCCTATATCTATTCGTTTAACCGTGGCGCCATGGAAGACTATTTCCTCTCGCGCGCCGAGGAGCTTAAGACCCGCGCCGAATCCGAGTCATTAAACTCAGCGGCTCAGGCTTTTGGGCTGGAAGCTAAAAGCGCCGGACCCTTCCCCTTAAATTACGGCGACCTGGAAATGTTCAAATCCATCAGCATAGAAAACCTTCCAGGCGCCTCCACTAATGAGGCTTTTCTTAAGGCGGCTTTTTTGACGCCGTTGGGACAGATTGCTACGCCAGTGGTTATTGGCGACAACGTGGTGATAATTAAGGTAGTCTCCGAACAGGACAGTGAGGAATCGACCTTATCCATGGTAGATTTTTATTATCCCTATTTAGCATCACAGTACTCACAGGTTCAACTCCAAAGCTATATACTGGAAAGCGACAAGCTTAAAGATAATTTCTACGAAGTATTCAGCGCTAATTTTATGCCTGAATGAGCGCGCTCCTTTTTTATCATGCCTGAGGATAGACCCCGGCGGCTTATAGCCGGCCGGGGTTTTTCATTAGAGTATAAAGGAAAAGTCCTACTCTCCCGGGTTGATCCTATTGGAAGATCGGAAGCCGCCGCGGAAAAAACCGTTTTTCTCCCTAACAGCCTTTATTTCTGCCCTAGCCCCCTTTTCGGTTACGGAATAGCGCGGCTTTTATCCCTGATTGACAGTTCATCCGCTATTGTAGCCGTTGAGGCGGATGCGGCACTTAAGTGTTTCACTTCACCGGAAGTTTTTGACGATACGCGTTTCGCCTTCATCTTCTCCGCCGAGCCGGAAGCTGTTTGCGCCTTTGTCCAACGCCGTTTTGGACAAAGACGTTTCCGTCGGGTTATTGAAGTTCGATTAAACTCCGGCTGGCGGCTGTCTGAAGAGCTATACGCGTCTATGGCAGCGCTTTTAGAGGCGGAGCTAAACCGTGAATGGTCCAACGCTCTCACTCTGACAAAGCTGGGCAGACGGTACGCGCTGAACGCCGCGCGTAATATCGCCGCGGCGTCGCTATCCCATCCTCTGGTAAAGGGCGCTTGGAAAAACGAAGCGCTTATCGCTTTGGGAGCGGGCCCCTCACTGGATAGCTGCGCCGCCGAGCTCTCCAAAAACCAGGCAAATCGTCCTTACTATAAGCTAATCTGTGTGGACACCGCCCTGACAGCCCTTTTGTCGCGCGGCCTTAAACCCGATCTGGTGGTCGCGCTAGAATCCCAGTTTTGGAATATGTCTGATTTTGTCGGAACCGGTAAAACGACTCCGCTCCTTCGCGATTTATCGTCATACCCAGCGACTAGCGAACTAGGCGACAACGCCTCTTTTTTCCATGTCCGATGGGCGGAGCTGCGTTTCCTTGATCGGCTCCGCGCCGCTGGTCTTTTACCGCCCGAAAGGCCAGCTTTGGGATCGGTCGGTCTCAGCCTTATCGATATAGCCCGCTATTTAAGCGCTGGTCTTATCGGCCTGGCCGGTTTAGATTTCGCGTATACCGTGGATTCATACCATGCGGCGGGGACTCCATCGGATTTGCTGAGGCGCCGCGATTCAACCCGCGTAAAACCCCTTATCAATCCACACACCGCCTTCCGCGCCGGAAGCGAAGCCTTGGACTTTAATGGCGGACGTTTATGGAGAACCGATCCCGCCCTGCGTCGCTACGCCGCCCTTTTTCGGCGCGAATTTGACAACGATGAACGCCTGTATCGTCTTTTTGGCGGCGCTATCGATCTAGGCATCCGCGACATACGTCTCTCACGTTTTCTGGAAATGGCCGCGCAAAACCAAACAAGCGAAAAACCGCGAAATCGTGAAAGCGATACGCTACAAGAATCAGAGCGGATCAAGCGTACACTGAATTTTATTGATGCGGAGCTTTCCGCTCTGTCAGACTTGCGCGAACTTTTATCGGGGGAGAGCGCTGATAGAGAGAAAACGGAAGACCGGAAAGCCCTTTTTCTCAGCGCTTTGGAAAAACGCGTGGATGATTTGGATTACCTATGGGCTCATTTTCCGGAATGCGCCGGAAGGGGAACCCGTCCAAAAATGACGGATGAAAGCTTCGCCAAACGCGTCCGGGTCGAAATTGAACCTTTTATAAAGGCCTTTCAGTTGGCGCGAAACGAGCTTATTCGTCACTGCTTTTAAGGACGGCGAGAAAGGCGCTTTGAGGCAGTTCCACATCTCCTACCATCTTTAAGCGCTTTTTCCCTTCCTTCTGCTTTTCCAAGAGCTTACGCTTCCTGGTGATATCGCCGCCATAGCACTTCGCTAACACATCCTTGCGCAAAGAATTAACGGTTTCACGGGCGATTATCTGACTACCGATAGCCCCTTGGATAGGAATTTTAAACTGTTGACGAGGTATTTCCTGGCTAAGGCGTTCACAAACTTTACGAGCGCGATCATACGCGCTGCCCTTAAACGCCAACTGCGACAAAGCGTCCACCGCCTTTCCATTCAATAAAATATCCAGTTTTACCAATTCAGTCTGTTTATATGTGGAAATCTCATAATCAAAAGAAGCGTAGCCTCGGCTCAACGATTTTAAGCGATCATAAAAATCGAAAAGGACCTCTGAAAGCGGCATATCATAAACCAACTCAACTCGGCGTTCGTCCAAATATGTCATAGCGCTTTGGACCCCGCGTTTTTCTAAACATAGCGTTATTATATTACCTAAATAAGAAGTCGGCGTAATGATGGACGCGCGGATATACGGTTCTTCGGCATAATCGATTTTTGTCTCATCAGGATAGTCGGCTGGATTGTCTATAAAAAGCTCCTCTCCGTTTTTCATTGTAAGCCGATACCTAACCGATGGGGCCGTAAAAATGATAGCTTGGTTAAATTCACGTTCAAGCCGTTCTTGAACCACTTCTAAGTGAAGCAGGCCGAGAAAGCCGCAGCGAAAACCAAAGCCTAAGGCGACAGAAGAATCTTTTTCATAAATAAGAGACGCGTCATTTAGCTTCAGCTTTTCCAGGCTGGTTCTAAGCTCATCGTAGTCGTTGGTATCGACCGGATAGATGGAGGAAAACACGACTGGTTTTATTTCGCGGAAACCGGGCAAGGGTTCCGCGCAAGGCCGTTGAGCGTCCGTTACGGTATCACCGACACGGACATCGGATACCGTTTTAATGCCGGCTATAAAATAACCGACATCCCCAGCCGACAATACATCGGTTTCAATCGACGTAATCTTGAATAAGCCAACCGTCTCTATATCATACTCAGAATTGTTATACATGAATCGGCATTTCATGCCTGGTTTAAGGAGCCCATTGAACACACGGATATGGACGACGACACCGCGATAACTGTCGTAATGGCAATCAAAAATCAAGGCTTGCAGGGGAGCGTCGGCACAGCCCTGTGGCGCGGGAACCCGTGTAACAATGGCGTCAAACAACTCGTCCACACCTGTGCCCTGCCGCGCCGATACCAAAAGAGCGCTTTCGGCATCCAAACCTAGTTCGTGACCGATCTGTTTTTTCGTATTCGGTATATCGGCGGAAATCATATCGATTTTATTTATAACCGGTATTATTTCCAGATTGTGCTCCAAAGCCAAGTACATATTAGAGAGGGTTTGAGCTTGAACTCCCTGGGTGGCGTCGACGAGCAACAGCGCTCCCTCGCAGGAGGAAATAGCCCGTGAAACCTCATAAGTAAAATCCACATGGCCGGGCGTATCAACGAAATTCAGGCTGTATTGAATACCATCCTTTATATAGGGGATAGTAACAGCTTGACTTTTGATAGTAATACCTCGTTCGCGCTCTATCGCCATGGAATCCAATATCTGGTTTTGAAATTGGCGCTCATCAATTATCCTGGCCTTTTGAATGAGACGATCAGCCAAGGTGGATTTTCCGTGGTCAATATGGGCGATTATGCAAAAGTTTCGCGTTAGAGACGGATCGGTCATGAACGGACTATACCGTAAAAAAGGGACGCCGACAAGCTCGGCCTATGACCAAGCCGACGCTGGTTTTAGACGCTTGGTTAAGAGCGGATCATAAATCCCGACTGAGCAAACTACATATTTCATTACGCGTCTTGGCCAGAGGGCTCTTCCAATGAGGCGAGCGCGGACATTAGCTGCTCGTGCGTAAACGGCTTTTGCAGGAAATTTGTCCGTATAGATGGGGATAAAGGAATTTTAACCGCGTTATCTTGATAGCCTGACATATACAATACCCTAATCGAAGGCCGAACAGCCGCTAGGCGCGAGGCCAATTCATAACCGTTTATGCGCGGCATAACGATGTCCGTTACCAAAATAAAATCCTTTTCGCGTTCGGCTATCAAAATAGCTTCTCCAGCGTTCTCCGCTTCAAGAACTCGGTACCCGGCCTTGGACATAATCCGGCTCAAGAGCCCCCGCAGATAATCATCATCCTCGGTTAGAAGAATAGAACCGGACCGAAGCTCATTTGTACGTGAATCCTCTCGGATTGTGGGCAGCGCTTGTCCGGCGCTAACAGGAAGATAGACGAAGAAACTCGTCCCCTTGCCTTTCTCGCTTTCTACCCGTATTGTTCCCCCGCTTTGATCGATTATCGCGTAGACAGTGGAAAGGCCCAGACCGGTACCGCGGCCAAGTTGTTTAGTGGTAAAAAATGGCTCAAAAATACGCGGTAAATTGTCCGAGTCAATGCCTTGGCCGCTGTCTCGCACCGTCAATACCAACCACGATCCGTTTTTTAATCCCTGACCGCTCTCATTATTCTTTATAAGGATATTGCTCGTTTCAATCACGATGGACCCGGAATTGGAGATGGCGTCTTTCGCGTTAACGATCAAATTGATTAAAACCTGCTCAAATTGCCCCGGATCAATGGAAATAACGCTCCGCGCGGCGTCGTAATAAAACTTCAGGCTTATCGTTTCGCTTACCAAGCGGCGAGCCATCTTTTCCAGATCCTTGATAATGCTGTTCGCGTCCACAAGACGCGGTTCTAGCGCTTGTTTACGTGAAAAGGTTAGCAACTGTCTTGTAAGATTCACCGCTCTATTCGCGGCCGCTTGAATACCCTTAACCTCGTCCAGCAGGGCTGGTTCGTCGCTGATTTCCTCAGCGAGTAAATTACAATAGCCAAGAACCGCCGTTAAAATATTATTAAAATCATGGGCGATACCGCCAGCTAAGCGTCCTATAGCTTCCATCTTCTGCGCTTGCCGCAACTGGTTTTCCAACTCACGCCGTTCGGTTATATCCACCAAATAGCCGCGCAATTCTGCTTCAGGATTGGAGCTTTTATTTATGACAATAGTAGCCAAAACGATAATTGGCCGACCTTTTCTATCCTTTAATTTCCATTCAAGGGTTTGAGCTGGCGAGAACTCATTGAAGCTGGCTTCAGGGATCAAAAAATCAGCTTTATCTTGGAAAAAATCACTGATATGTTTGCCAAGAACAGCTTGGTTAGTATCATAGTCCAGTAGCTTAAGAAAAGAATGATTGCAGGCTAATAGAGACCCATCAACGCTGGCCGTAAAATTAGCGCTAGGCGCTTCCTCAAAAAGCTCACGATAGCGCTCCTCGCTCCTCCGCAAATCCTTATTCATTTTATGGCGATACAGGGCCAACTCTATGGAAGTTCGAAGCTCGCGTTCCTCAAAGGGCTTGATAATGTAGCCGAAGGGTTGGCTTATCTTGGCGCGGCTGATCGTTTCCTCATCCGCGTAGGCTGTCAGTAATATAACGGGGATATCAAGACTTTCATAAATTTCGTGAGCCGCGTCAACGCCGTCCAAAGAACCTTGTAAGTGGATATCCATCAATACCAGATCCGGCTTACGGCTGGAGCTTAGCTCAACGGCTTCTTCCCCAGTGGCTACGCTTCCAATCACCACATAGCCGAATCGTTCTAAATGCCTTCGTATATCTAAAGCGACAATATGCTCATCTTCGCAGATTAAGATGTTGGCCACTATCTCTCCTCCGCGCTCATTATGGCGCTTCAATTCCAAGTTTCGCTAATTCCGCTCTTAGGCTTTCTAAACTGATGGGTTTTACCAAATAAGCGGCCGCGCCGCCGCTGTTAAAGGCTTGCATAACATTTTTAGGATCCTCCATCACTGTCGTCATGATTATTTTCACCTCGTCAACGGGCTTCAAGCCCATAGACCTTTCCAATTCACGAATCTGTCTGATAGCGTTATGTCCATCTATCCGGGGCATCATAATATCCATAAAGATTAGGTCATAGGCTTGCCCCTCATCCCAAGCCAACTTAAAAGCGTCTATTCCTTCTCCGCCGTCCACAACCACATCAACATCCCCGTAAGCGGCTAATAAGCGTTGCATCATGCGTCGAGACGCGAAATCATCCTCTACCACTAAAATCCGCATAACATCCTCCCACCATTTTATTCACGCGCTTATGAAGATGGGCCGCCGCCCCAGTTAGTTCCTCACGTACCGCTGAAGTAGCGCCCTTACGATGATGGAGCAACAATTTTAGCATAAAATTCCCAGCCAGCGGACAGTTTATATTATTGAAGCTATGTCGATATCTCTGCACGGTATTTTCAAAACGCGGAGAATGGATTTCACCGATCTCATCACATTCCTTGAGAAAACGCTCTAACAGCGGCAGGGCGTCTAGCTCGATTGACTCAAACCAAAGCGGCGCCAAAACGCTTGTACGCGCTTCGGCCCGCGTTTTATCGGTATTTTCCCGTACAGTGTCCCGCGCCGTTTTTTCAGCTTCCGGCCCATCCGATACGCTGAGGCTTTTCAGCAGCCAATCCTTAAGTTGCTTATGCCGTGGCGGCCGTGGGACAACATACGGTGCTGGAGAAAAATTTCGCCAAAAAGGATCCAACGGAACACCCGCGGCGCTTAGTACAGCCAGGCCTCTGGCGCCAGGCCTTTCCGCAGTATTGCCTTGACCCGCGGACCGCTCCGCTGGCAGGCCCGCCTCGGATCCACGCGTATGGCTATCCAAAGTAAACAAAGTGGTGAGTAAGGCCCTATCGGTCAAACGCTCATCCAAAAGGAAAAACGGCGGCTCTGACGGCGCGCCTTCAAGCCATGAGGACAAGCTCCTGACGCTATCTAATAAAATGACGTGACAGCCTAAGGCGTCCAAAAGCTTATTAAGTACTTCCCGGTCTTCGCGCGAAGAAGAAACGACAACGACAATAGCCTCACTTAAGCGTTCGTCAGGCGCTAAAACCGGAGCTGAGCCTTTAGCCGGAGATAGGGGTAAAACCGCCGTAAAAACGGAACCTTGTCCTAGAGCGCTTTCTACCGTGACGGTTCCACCCATCATGCCCACTAAGGATTTCACTATTGTCAAACCTAGACCAGTACCGCCGTATGAACGCGTACTAGATCCATCCAATTGAGTAAAACGTTCCCAAATCGCGTCCATACGCGAAGTAGGGATACCAATTCCAGTATCGGAAACAGCCAGACTAAGCCGCTCGGACCGAGAATCCCAGCGCAGCTCCACCAGAACGCGGCCGTTTTCGGTAAATTTTATCGCGTTGGATACAAGATTATAGACAATTTGACCAAAATACTGAGAATCGCCTACACACAGGGACGGACAAGCGGCGTCAAAGGAAAAAAGCAATTCCAAACCCTTACGGTACGCTTGGATCGACATAGCCTCCAGACAATTCTCCACGCTCTCAATCGGGCTAAAGGGCGCCGCGCTCATCTGAAGCTTTCCCGCTTCTATCTTTGAAAAATCGAGAATGGTGTTTATTAAACGCAACAAATTTTCCGCGGATTGCCGCACTATATTCAAAGCTTCATGGCTATCCCCGCCATGACTATCTTGAAGAGCCAAACTTATCATGCCGATGATTGAATTAAGCGGGGTTCGCAGCTCATGGCTGACATTAGATAGAAATTCGCTTTTGGATCGACTCGCTTCCTCCGCTAAGCGTTTCGCCTCAACCAGCGACGCCTCATAAGCCATTTCCGCCCCTATATCTCGTTCTACACAGGCCAGCTCCGAAACTCGGCCCTCCGAATTTTGCACCGGAGATAGAGAGAGCGCGACGGTAAACAGCCTCCCCGATTTATGGCGGCGAAGCGCTTTGAGCCGCTCCGCCTCTCCGCCAACAAACAAACGCTGGACAGCGTTACGTAATTCCGCCTTATCTCGTTCTGTCGGCGTAAAATCCAATAACTTGGCGCCCTTAGCCTCGTCCTCCGTTAAGCCATACGCGTTTTCCGCGCCGCTATTCCAAGTGAGGATGCGGCATTTTTCATCAATCGCGAAAACGGAATCCTTTGTATTAGCGACAATCGCTTGAACCAAAGACCGCGAAGCCTCGGCTTTTATCTCCGCGCTGATATCGTGAAGACAGAGAACGCTCGCGCCGCCCGCTGACAGCGCGGCGCCTCGGGCCGAATGATGCAGGGCATAGCGAATAGACGCGACAGGAAGGAGCCCCTTCGGCGTTTCTAAAAACATGGCGGAAGGCTCACCACCGCTCCGGCTAAAACTGTCGGACATAGGCCGAAACACGCAGAGTTCGGCTAAAGGCCGCCCCCTAAGCGACTCATCATCGATATTAAGCCAGGTTCTCAAGGTTTGATTGACGAAAACGACACGATCCTCGCTGTCCAAGGCCAAAATACCATCGGCTATCGCGTTTAAGGCCCCATCCAGCCATTCTCTGTTTTCGCGTAACGCTTTTTCCATGGAATAGGTGTTGAGCGCCATCTCTACCGATATTCTTAAATCCCTTTCCTGAAAAGGTTTAAGCAGATAGCCATAGCCGCCTGACGCCTTTACCCGCTCAAAGGTTTCCTCATCGCCAAACGCGGTTAAAAAGACTATAGGGACATCAAAACTTTGATGAATAAGATCCGCGGTATCTATGCCGTCAATCGTACCCTTAAGCCTAAGGTCCATCAGAACCAAATTCGGCTTTTCGCGCAAGACCAAGTCTACGGCGCTTTCGCCCCGATCCGCTATGCCGACAACCTGATAACCGAGCGACCTTAGGCGATTTTTAAGATCGAGCGCGACTATGCTTTCATCCTCTACAATAACGATATTAGCGATCGCGCTTGAATTCATGGATTTTAGGAAACCAATACGGATTCGTCTTCTAAAGCCAGTTTTAAGGTTTCTTCCAGATCCAGCAAAAGGATAAAACGGTTTTGCGCTTTCCCTATACCGGATAAAACCTGGCCAAGTTTTCCCGCGCCGCTTGCTGGCGGCGCCTCAATATCATCAGCGGCTAGATCGATAACCTCATGAACCTCATCGGCCAGTATACCGACAACCAAAGCGTCTCCGTCCAAATTGATATCGGTGACTATTATTGGGCAGTCAGAGCGTGAAAAGCTTTCCGATAAGTCTAAAGCCAAGTTAAGATCTATCGCTGGAATAACGCTGCCACGGTGATTGATAACGCCCCGGACTACCTTAGGACTGTTTGGCACCCAGGTAATCGGCGCCGAATCCAGAACCACCTCTACTCCAGCGACATCGATCGCGTAGCGTTCTTTGCCTAAATCGAAGCTCAGATACTGGGCCATCGCCGTCAACCAACAACTTTCTTTACGACAGCGATCAGTTTTTCGGCGCTGAACGGTTTTACTATCCAACCGGTGGCTCCGGCGGCCTTTCCCTCATTCATCTTGTCACCCTGAGATTCGGTCGTCAACACGATAATGGGGACAAAACGAAAAGCTTGTTGTTCCCGAACCTTACGGATAAAACCTATACCGTCCAAATTCGGCATATTCACATCGGTAATAATTAGATCGGGTGGCGAAGCGGGATCCAACTGTTTGAGACCATCCAGGCCATCTCGACCTTCGCTAAGCTCGTACCCTTCCTGGGTGAGAACATAGATTATACTTTGTCGTATCGCCGTTGAGTCGTCCACTATTAGGACTTTTTTAGCCATAAGCCCCCCCGTTTCCAAGTATTCCGCAAGCATCCGCGAAAAGCAAGCGACAGCTTCGCGAAGTCTATTAAAAACAAGGCTTAAGCGGGTCTGCTCCGCTTGACGACTTCCGCTGCCATAGCGTTCAAAGGGAGAACAAGATCAACGCCCCCGGCCTTTATCGCTTCATTCGGCATGCCGAATACCACGCAAGACGCCTCATCCTGAGCGATAGTGAAAGCCCCAGCGTCACGTAGCTCCTTCATCCCCCTAGAGCCGTCGTCGCCCATGCCCGTCATGATAAGGGCGACAGCGTTCTTGCCGGCATAGCGCGCCGCCGAACGGAAGAGCACATCCACACTGGGACGATGCCGACACACAAGGGGGCCGTCCCGCACCTCCACAAAATAACGCGATCCGGAGCGTTTTAACAGCGTATGTTTGTTCCCTGGCGCTATCAAAACACGCCCTCGGATAACTGAATCATTATTGGCGGCTTCCTTAACATCAACCCGACATAAACCGTCCAAGCGCTTGGCGAAGGCGGCCGTAAAATGTTCCGGCATATGCTGGACTATAACGGTCCCCGCCGCGTCCACTGGCAAGGCTTCCAGGTATTCCCGTAAAGCCTCCGTACCACCGGTAGAAGCTCCAATCACGACCACTTTTTCCGTCGTTTCCAAAGAACCGACAGCGGAAGGTTTTGGCAGAATAACATCGGCGGTCAGTTTCGGCGCCGGACTTTCCAGGCTAGAGAGATCCCGCGCCTTTCTTTCCAGAAGCGGCCTATCGGAAGGTAGGCGCGGTTTTCGCAAACGGGCCAAGCGCGCGGCATGAACCGCGTCACAAATCCTCACCTTAGCTTCTTCCAAGAAGCGCTTAGTCCCAAGTTTTGGTTTTTGTATAATTTCCACAGCGCCGTATTCCAAGGCTTTGATAGCGTTCTCGCTGCCTTCTTCGGTTTTTGATGAACAGATCACCACCGGTAGAGGATCTTTTTCCATAACTAGCTTCAGAAAACTTAGACCGTCCATCCGTGGCATTTCAACATCGCTGATTATAACATCCGGCCGCGCGGCTTCCATCTTTTTAAAAGCGAAAAACGGATCCGCGGCGACTTCGACAAACTCGATTGAGGGATCTCCTTCCAGCACTTCCTTAAGCGTCTGCCGTACAATCGCCGAATCATCGACTATCAAAACCCTAATCTTATCCCGCGCCATGTCCGCTCCTACCGTTTTTGATACACGGTCGGCGCTAACGACCGAAAAGCTTGATTCATGCCAGCCATCGTTTCGGAATGACCCAAAAAAAGAACGCCATCATCCATAAGATACTTATGGAATTTGCCTATTAATTTTTCCTGCGTTGGGCGATCAAAATAAATAATTACGTTTCTACAAAAGATGATATCAAAGCGTTCGCGAAATCCATAGTCTTCATCCATAAGGTTTTGGCGGCGAAAGGCGACCTTGTGGCGTAAAATCGGCTTCATGCGGACCAAGTCCCGTCCAGCGTCCCGGCTCCGCAGCATATACCGCTTTTTCAGTTCCAAGGGAACGGGTAGAACGCGGTCAGCTTGATACACGGCGTCTTGGGCTATAGCCAGCACCTTAGTGGAAATGTCGGTCGCTAAAATCATGTACTCAAAACCCGGGTGTTTTGCCTTGTATTCCTCCAACACTATAGCCAGGGTATAGGGTTCCTCGCCGGTGGAACAACCCGCCGACCATATATTTACACGCTGGCCTAAACGTTTTCCCCAGCGTGGTAACAAGTTTTCCGAAAGATAGACAAAATGGTCCGCCTCTCTATAAAAATCCGTCTTATTTGTGGTTACCGCGTCTATCATATGATGCAATTCCGAGGCGGCTCCACGGTCACTAAAGACAAAATCCAGATAAGCCGAGTAATTCGATATACCACATTGGCGTAAGCGACGCGATAGACGGCTTTCCAGCATTACCCGTTTGGTTACCGGCATCCGAATACCCAATTCGCTCTCTATAAAATGGCTAAGCCTCTTAAAATCATCCTCGCTTATTCTTGGCGGGACAAGGGGATAGGCGTAATCCTGAGGCGACGCGGTATAGCCGGAGACTTGGTCGGATATCATCGATCAGCGGCCTCGTTAAGGGCCAAGCTGACGGCTTCATCGCGACGGGCGGCTTCCGCCGCTTTATTTACATCCAAGATCAACGCTACTTTCCCATCGCCAAGTATGGTCGCTCCCGCGATCCCTTCAGCCTTTTTGAACAAGCGTCCAAGGGGTTTAATAACCGTCTGATAATCGCCAACGACCTCATCCACAACCAAACCTAAGCGTTCCTCGGCGGCGTTAACCACCACTATCTGTTCAACGGGCGGGGGGCTGCCCTGAAGACGAAACAGGGACCGCAATGCGGCAAAGGGCACTATCTCCGCCCGATAGGTCATCACTTGACGTTTTCTATCACCTTCTGTCCGAATGTATTCTACACAACCGTCAACCGCCGACAAAGGCAACACATAGAAAGCTTGATCCACTCTAACTAACAAGCCCTCAATAATAGCCAGGGTTAGGGGAAGCTTAAGGCTAACGCGCGTTCCCTTACCCCGTTCCGAATTCAGCGAAACAGCGCCCCCCAAAGCCTCAATTTCACGCTTAACGACATCCATACCGACCCCGCGTCCCGATACGGAACTTACCTTAGCCGCCGTGGAAAAACCGGGCGAAAAAATTAACTGATACGCCTCCTGTTCGGAAAGGGAAGCGCCCTGTGGCATTAGACCTCTTTCCACGGCTTTCGCCACTATCTTGTCGTAATCAAGACCAGCTCCATCGTCCTGTATTTCAATAATAACATTCGCGCCGGAATGACACGCCGATAAACGCACCGTTCCGCTTTCACCTTTACCCTTCATTTTGCGTTCATCCGGCATCTCAATGCCGTGATCCACGCTGTTTCTGATCAGATGAACCAGAGGATCGGTTAGGCGCTCTATAACGGTTTTATCCAACTCCGTCTCTCCGCCTTCGGTTTCCAGTTCAATCAGCTTCCCAAGTTCCGCGGATAAATCCCTTACCACCCGCCGAAAACGACTGAAAGCCGTTCCAATAGGGAGCATACGAATACTTAAGGCGTTGTCGCGTAATTGAGAAACTAAACGCTCAAACTGTTCCGCCACGGCGCTTAGCGCGCTATCGCCCAATAATACAGCGGTTTGACTGAGCCTTGCTTGAGTCGTGACAAGTTCTCCAACCAAATCCACTAAGGAGTCTAATTTTTCGCTCGCTACGCGCAAGCTAGAGCCGTTTAGCTCCTGCCTATTCTGTTCACGCGCGTTTCTTTGACGGGCCTGTTCATCCAGCGCGCTTTGGATCTGCTCCGGCGTGGCGACACTTTGCTCCACCAACACCTCACCAAGACGCCGCTTCTCGGACAGGACGGCGGCGACTCGTTCCTTTGTGGTAACGCCCCGCTCCACAAGGATTTCACCAAGCCGCTTTACTTCCGGCAAATCAGGAAGCGTTTCTTCCCTGTCGTCATCGTCATCGCGCAAAGCCAGTTCCTCAATATTCAGCGAACAGGCTCCTTCCACAAAAATAAAGATATCGCGGATAGCGTCTTTGCCCTTTTCGGTAACAAGGTCTATATCCCAAGCCATATAGCATTTTTCTGGATCAAGCTCTTCAAGCTTGGGGACAGTTCTAGCCAGGGGTTTAATCGTCGCTTCACCCAAACGGCGTAATTCATCCAATAATAATAAGGGCCGTGTTCCATTTAAAAAAATATCAGACGCCGGCTCAAAATGGATAAGGAAACGCTTAAGGCCAAGCGCTTGGGGAACCTTATCAGACACATCCAGCGTCGGGTCGGCCTCGGCGCTGGACGCCAAGGTGTCGGCGCCGAGAGCTTCCGCTTGACGCCGTTTTTCGTCGGCCAAGGCGGCACCGCGTTTTTCAGCGTAAAGACGATACTCAGAGGCAAGCGCGCTAGCCTCATCGCGGAGCTCTGAAGAATCCCCATTCAGCATAGCCGAGATTAGGTCCCGCGCCTTAAGCGTCATATCGATAAAGCGGCGATCAACCCTGAATAAACCTTCCCGAAGCATAACCATGACGCTTTCCAATTCATGCGTAAACGCGGCTATAGCGTCAAAACCAAACATAGAGGAAGAGCCTTTAAGGGTATGCATGGCGCGGAACACCGCGCCTATCGTTTCAACATCTTCCGGCGCTTTTTCCAAGCGGAGTAAATCATCTTCCAGTCCGGCGATGAGCTCAGCGGCCTCCTCGCGAAAAGCGTCCTTGAAGCGTTCAATCATGAGCCGATCGCCTCCCCCGCTAGAGCCGCTAAAGCTTTTTGAGCTCCCACCGCCGAAGCGGAATCATCGGTAGGAAAGCCGGATGTCGCTAAAGAGTTCAAAAAATTGTTTTTTGGCTTTCCCCTTAATAACAATTTTTTACCCGACAACTGAGCGGTCACTAAAGCGGATAATAAAAGTTGAACGAAGGCTATATCAACATTACCAAGCAAGGAGACGCTGATAACCACCTGATCGGCTTTAGCGAAAGCGTCCAGCAATTCAGCCTTGCGTTCACGCGCCATCTCAACCGTTTGATCGCCTTCCCACGTTAAGACCCTAACCGTCGCCACGCTTGCCGCCCCCTCCTACTTAGTATATTCGGACTAGGCGCGAACGCAAGCTTCATGAAAGCCCAACGCGCTATAAACGCTTACAGGAGATTAGGACGATCAAGCGGCGCGGCCAGCCTTATCGTTGTCTCCAAATAGCCAAGCCTACGTTTTTTTACAAATAGGTCGATAAAGGCGACACCGAGATCCAAATTAGCTGAGAAACTTCGGATTGAGACTGGGTCATTTTCCGACAAACCGGCTGTATCAGCCTCTGAACCATCTATCACCTGGCGAACCAGATACACGGGTTCCCAGGTATCGCTGCCGGAGGGTCCTAACAGTAGGCCATAAAGGGCGGGAACCATACGCTCCGGCCTATCCACCGCTATAGCGGAAGCGAGCGGAGAGTCAGGCCGCGTCGCGGCGGCTATAAGTAACGGCTGTTTCCCATCAACGACGACATTTATTAACTCGCTAGGACGAGTGGCCATCAGCGCGTCCTGAAAATCCTCAATGCCGCCGCTCAAACCATTAATCGTCTTAAGCGACGCGGCCTCAAATAGGCCGTAATCGGCGGTTGGTGCCTTAGGATGCACATAGGAAACCCGAACCTCGCCTCCCTCTTTGTAGACGCTTAAGCCCAGCCAAGAACGCTCTAGTTTTCCACCGCGGTACAAGCCGCTGAGACAATCTTGGATATGGCGCGCCGGCAAAGAAAAATTAAGGCCCTCAAAACCCTCCACTCCCGCAAATACTATCCCGGCAAAGAAGCCTCGGCTATCCACCAAGGGGCCGCCGGAATTCCCCAAGTTTACCGCCGCGTCTATCTGATCAACATCGGCTAATTGTAGCAGACGACGGCCAGTCGCGGAAACGATGCCGGCGGTAAGCGTCCGCTCAAACCCCGCGGGAGAGCCAATGGCGAAAACGGATTCACCCAAACCTGGCCTCGCGGCGCCCACCACGGAAAAAATATATTCCGGATCGATAGGCGCTTCCAATAAGGCTAAGTCTAAAATGGGGTCCCATGCTACCACTTTCGCCGGGATACGCGGACTGGATTGATCGCCGAGACGCAGATACACACGAGAATAGCCTTCGTACTCTGGATCAACCTCGCTAGAGACGACATGGTAATTCGTTAAGGCCCTGCCCCGTTTATCAATAAAAAAAGCCGAACCCACGGCTAAATCAGGATACGCGCGGCCTTTCTCTATCCTTAAACCGCGATCCACCCATACGGTGGCGACGCCCTTAACCATATCGGACACGGCGTCCTCGCCCCTAGCGTACGCTTCCCATTCCTGGCTAAGCTCGGCGCCGGCGGCAAGGGCCGCTTCCAGAAAAAATTCCGCTGACCCCCGCAAGCGGTTTTTAAACGCCGCCTCCAATAAGACGGTGGCCTGATCAGCTTTTAATTTGCCCTCACGAGTCAGCTTGGCCGCCGCCACAAAAGCCCGCACCGTTTCGCCGTCCGCCAAATCTTTCGCGATCAGCGACCATTCGGCTTCTTCCATTTCTTCCTCAAGACCGGTGATCGGCAAATCGGGATATACAAGCGCCAAAGCCCGCAGCGAACGCGATAAGGAAAGAGCTTTATCTATCTCACTGGCTTTTACAGCCTCTTGCCTTGTCTGCTCAAGGCTAAGAGCCGCGCGCCTGATTAATTCAGCCGTTTCTGGTGTTTTACCATAGCGAAGATCAAAGGCGCTTGCCAAATGGACCGCCCTAGCCGGGTCCTGTTCCACTAAGGCGGCGATTTCTTCCAAACGGAGTTCCGTCGCCGCGCGCGGTTTTAAGCGTTCGACGGAACCGGCACAAGCGCTAAGACTGAACGCCGCGGCCAGCGGAATAAGAAGAAACAGACTAAAAGGCCGAAATAGATTACGCCGCTGACACAAGCTCATGGCTGCTTCTCATTTAAACCTCTTTGCCGCTCATCAACCCGCGACTCCCTCCTGCCATCTCCATCCAAATCCCAATAGCTGATATGCCCATCGATATCATACCTTTCCGCGTATTCGGCGTTGCCGTCTCCATCCCAATCGTATTCGGCTTCAAGCAGACGCCCGCTTAGTTCATCATAGCGCCGGACAGTCTCAAAACGGCCGTCCCTATCCAGATCGGCATAAGAAAAATCGGGCCGGCCCTTACGATACCGCAGGACAGAAACTATGACTTCATCAATTATTTCCATTTTGCGTAAGGGTATAGATCCCACTAACTCAGTTCTTTCCATCCCGCCCTCGCTGAGAGGGCGTTCAATGACAGCCGCGTGAGAAACCAAAACGGTTTCCGTTAAGAGCGCGCTGGCCTCATCATAGCGGGGAAAGACCAGGACTGGAGCACCATCCCATTCAAGAGCGGCTTCTAACCGCAATGGCGCATAGGCCAGGGCGGCTGGCGCTGGATAATACACGCGTCCCTCAAAGGCCACGCGCTCCACGCGCGGGTATTCATCCCAAACAATTTCCATATCGATATACGCGCGGCCACGATCCGGCTGGGCGTTTATAAAATCCACAGTCCATTCCGGCCGGCCGTTTTGGTCGGCGTCATAAACAAAAGATTCAACCATTCCCTTACTATACCGGCAGAGACTCTCCGCTAAGCCATCGCCATCGGCATCCTCTATAATAGCGGCGCTGAAGCCAGCGGCCGCGGCCGCGAAAGCCGCGCGATTTGTGTCAGTACCCGCTAGAGCCCAGAGCCGTTCCACCGTTTCCAAAGGCAATTTATCGCCGCTAAAGAACTCGGCGACAGCCTCGGGAAAAGTTAATAAGCCAAGCTCAAGCGCCGCGACTATAGCCCTAGGATCGTCACCGCCCTTCGCTCGATAAGCCTTAATAAGCTCAAAGCGCTCCGCCTGGTTGACCAAAAAGGGGACAGCCAAGACAGCGATAAGCGGCTCGGTTTCCACTAAATAGGAAAGCCGCTCAAGCACGCGAGCGATAATGGAGCGATCAGATGGTAAGGAGAAATCCTTCCGCGTTTTTTCCAAAAAAAGCCGAGGAAAGCGGACATCATACGGAAAAGTAGCCAAGGCTTCCACCATTTCCGAGCGGAAAGCTTCGGTGTCATTCAAGCCCGCCAAAACACGCAGCCCCAGATAAAGCCGATCCGCCCCATAAGGAAGAGAGCGCAAGCTAAGCGACGCTTTATCGAACTGACGAATATCCACAAGCCGCTCGGCTTCCAGCGCCAGCGCGTCCGCCGCCGTCCAACGCGTCCATCGATTAACGGCCAAGGCTAAACGAAGCCATTCCAGCGTCTCATCGGCGGGTCGGCCAAGATGATGGCCGACGATTGCGGAAAAATAACAAAAATCAGACGAAGCCGCGGCGAAGTCGGCGCCTCGGGCCAAAACGGCGGCCGCCTCGGGCCAAAGAGCTTGGGAACTTAGATCGATGGCGGCATCCAGATAGAGCGAAGCGATTTTCGCTTCAGCCGCGAGCGCGGACTGAGCGGCGGACTGAGCGGCGGCGGAGTTTGGCACGCTTAATCCAAGGATCAAGCCGACAAAAACGGCGAAACCGCCGCGCTTAACGCCGCCCCCTATCATGTTAGGCTTCGTGCGGATCAACTCGTGGGGGAAAGCCCAAAAGCTGACGAATTTCGTTATCAACCAAGGTTTCTTTCTGGATAAGCTCCTCAGCCAACACTTCCAGTTTTTTCTTGTTTTCACCGAGTATACCGACGGCACTCTGTAGGCAGTGATCCAAAATCGCCTTGACGGCGCTGTCAATACGATGGGCGGTATCCTCGGAATAGTCCTTATGACGCGCAATTTCCTTGCCCAAGAAGATAGGTTCGTCTTCCTGCCCATAGGCTATAGGACCAAGTTCCTCCGCCATACCCCATTCGCATACCATCTTTCGCGCCAACTCAGTAGCTTGCTGAATGTCCATCTTCGTACCGGTGGTTGTTTCGTTATAAAAAAGCCGTTCCGCCGCGAAACCGCCATACATAATAACGATCCGGTCTTCTATCCAGCCCCTAGTTCGGCTATAGCTATCCTCATCTGGCAGTGACAAGGCCAAGCCCAACGCCCGCCCGCGCGGTACGATGGTGACCTTATGGAGGGGATCGGCGTTTTTGAGGAAATAGTGTAATAAGGCATGGCCAGCCTCATGGAAAGCGGTCATCCTCCGTTCCCGGTCGGATACGACTAGGGATTTCCGCGCCACACCCATCAGTATTTTATCGCGAGCTTCCTCAAAATCGGACATATCCACTTGGGTCTTATCGCTTCTAGCGGCGAATAAAGCCGCTTCATTGACTAGATTGGCTATATCGGCTCCGCTTGTTCCAGGGGTAGCCCGCGCGATGCGAGAAAAATCGATATCCGCGTTTAGCGGAATTTTCGCGGCGTGAATACGCAGAATAGCCTCGCGTTCCTTTATATCGGGCATAGCCACCACAACCTGGCGGTCAAAACGCCCTGGCCGCAACAGAGCCGGGTCTAAAACATCGGGACGGTTAGTCGCGGCCAATAAAATGACGCCGTCTTTTGAATCAAAACCATCCATCTCCACCAGCATTTGGTTAAGCGTCTGTTCGCGTTCATCATGACCGCCGCCATACCCGGCGCCACGGGTCCGCCCCACGGCGTCAAGTTCGTCTATAAAAATAATACAGGGGGCGCTTTTCCGGCCTTGCTCAAACAAATCGCGGACCCGGCTGGCGCCCACGCCAACGAACATTTCCACAAAATCCGATCCTGACATATGGAAATAAGCGACGCCAGCTTCACCGGCCACCGCTTTAGCCAGCAAGGTTTTCCCCGTACCGGGCATGCCAACCAAAAGTACGCCCTTTGGAATACGCGCTCCCATTTTGGTGAATTTCTGGGGATTTTTAAGAAAAGCGACAACTTCCTGAAGCTCGTACTTAGCTTCTTCCTGCCCAGCTACATCGGCGAAACTTATATTTTTCTTGCCAGCATCCAAATAACGTTTGGCGCGGCTCTTCCCAAACTGAAAGGCCTTATTGCCGCCCTGAGCTTGCCGGAACATCAGCCAAATAAAGGCGAAACCAATAAACCAAGGGAGGAATTCCAGAAGGATTTGAAAAGGCGACACCGTTCCGACAGCGCCGGAAACCTTCACGTCTTTTTCGCGCAAAGTGGGCAGAAGCTCTGGGTCGCCATAGGGAATACGCGATTCAAACAGGCTCCGCTCGCCGTTTGGACCAACCAAGGTTCCCTGAAGGAGCTGGTCGTCTATAATCTTGACAGCGTCCACTTGGCCCCGATCCAAATATTCGGTAAAAGCGGAATAGGGTATTTCCACAGCGCCGCTTTTATCGCCAGTCCAGAAAAATATAGCGAAGAGTCCCACCACCACCACTAAAAAAACTAGGGCGAAACGATTTGCCTTGCCAGTATTTATAGGCGGGCGAGGTTCTTTGTTATTCTGATCGTCAAGCATCTGTCCCCCGGGAATATCGCGCCGCTTAATTCGGCCGCCGCGTCGCGGCGCCTCACGGACGCGTTCTTAAAAAAGAAGCGCGAAAACAATTTCAAAAGTTTCCGCCTTTAAACGCATAATCAACAAAATAGTCGATTTTTAATCAAATATATCTATAACATGGAGATATATTTCAAATAAATAAAACCGCGTAAAACTCCTAAAAACAAACGTTCTTTAGGACTCCTTTATAAGTATAAAAAAGAAATTGGAACGCGCATAGCCCGCGGCGGCATTATCTTCCAAACCCGTTCCTTTCCCCGCCTTTTTTTTAGCACTAGGCGGAGAAGCTTGACCACGCTTAAAAACAGCGACAAGTCCCCTTTCATCTTCCAGGCTTACGGCAAGCTCAGTGTCGTGAAAAAGCGCTTTCTTTGATCGGGCCCAAAGCGCGCAAGGAAGGCTGACCGGCCACGCGCTTAGCCCTAAGCGCTCTTGCGGCGAAGAATTAGCCATAAGCTCAGCCCGTTCCGCTATTTTAAAACGCAGCCCAAAAGCGTGAAAACGCCCGGGATGGTAAAAAGCGCGCCAATGGCCGCCCTCTTTCAGTCCACGGCTAACCCGATCTATATGTATGCTGTCGTTTTTGAAACGGCTAAGCCTAAAGCGGCCTAGATCAGCCGATACAAGCTGACCCTGTACAAAATTATTAAGGACTTTACGCGAAGGCGGCCGAAATTTCACCGGGCGATCGGCGCTCAGAGCGATAGTCCTTTTTCTATATTTCTTTGATTCCAAAAGATTTATCGCTTGAAATATCGCTTCTACACGGACGATGGGATCCAGCGTCTCAAAGGCCGCCTCAGCTGACGCTAAGCCCCAGCCCTCCCTCCGCCAGGCTACGCGGCGCCGCGCCTCGGCCTTTAAGTGCTGGGCAAGCTCAGACTGGGTTTCGCCGAAAAGCGTCAAACCGGAACGCCAAGCGGGGAATTCCTTATCCAGCAGCGGGATTAGACGCAAACGGACACGGTTGCGAAGATATATCGTTTGAGAATTCGTTGAATCGTCACGGTAAGCAAGTTTATGGGATGAAAGATAGGATACAATCTCGGCCCGATTTATTTTTAACAGAGGCCGAACCAGTTTGCCGCGCGAAGGCCGCCAAAGAGAGAGCCCCGCCGGACCAGCGCCGCGCAAAACGCGGATAAGAATATTCTCCAATTGGTCATCGGCGTTGTGGCCAAGGGCCACGACTATAGCGCCAGAACGATCCAGCTCATGCCGCCAGATCCGGCGGCGTACACGCCTAGCCGCATCCTCCACTCCGCCGCCCCAGACACCAGCCAAACGCGGGATAAGCCCGCGCGGCACAGTGGCGACGCGGAGCGGCAATTTATAGCGGTAACAAAGGGATCGCACCGAAGCAAGATCGTCCGCTAATTCCAGAGGCGGACGCAAGCCGTGGTTTATATGAACGCAATTGATTGTAATATTTAGAAAACCGCTAAGCCGGGCAAGGGCGGCGGTAAGAGCGGTGGAATCCGCGCCGCCTGAAAGGCCGATAAGCACGCGTTTTCCGCTATATAGCTCCATAGCCTCAGCGACCGCGTGTTCCAAACGGCCAGAGGGCGAGGCGGCAAGTTCAGACATAGGCTCCTAACAGGTCCTTGTTAGACAGAAATAAGCCGCAAACCGCCCTAAAGGCGGCTAGCGGCTGTTATTTTCGCCTGAACCTCAGACAAACGCGACCACAATCTATTCAGTAGTTTCCTCGGCCGGGGCCGGCGCCGCTTCCTCGGCTTGAGGCTCAGCTTCAACGGCTTCGGCTTTAGCGAATTTTACGACCGCGATAACCTGGTCGCCGCTGGTCAACACCTTCACTTCCGGCGCCAACTTTAGATCGCGTACATGAATGGATTGATTCGTGCCCAAGGTACTTAAGTCAAGATCGATTTTTTCCGGCAAGACGCGCGGCAAACACTCTACCTCAACCTCATGGATTGGGCTTTCCAGTATTCCGCCTTCCCGTACGCCGATCGGCGATCCGGAAAAGTGCAGAGGCACGCGTGCGCGCACCAACTTGCCGCTTTCCACCTCGTAAAAATCGACATGAACGATACTTCCGCTTAAAATATCTCGCTGCGTATCCTTAACAAAAGCTTGGCGCTCTTTACCGTCCACTACCAGCTTAACGATAGTACTTTCGGATATACCGCGAACGCCGTTTACAAATTCCAAATTATCCAAATCGATGGCTAGGGCGCCAGCGCCGCTACCATAGATAACGCCAGGGATACGGCCAGACCGTCGCAGGCGGCCGGCATTTCTAGAACCGAAACCAACCCGCTGCCGGGCGTTCAACGTAACTTGACCCATTGAAAGACTCCTTACAAAGGCATAGATCACGGCGCGTCGCGCCGAAGATGAGAAAAACTGGGACGGTAGGATTCGAACCTACGAATGCCGGGATCAAAACCCGGTGGCTTACCACTTGCCGACGTCCCAAGGAAAACGGCGATCGGGACGCCCCGACACCGATTAGCTAAACTTCAACTTCTGGATCATCCACAACATTACCAGAGTCGTAGACATCCAATATTTTATTTTGCAAGCGCGACCTAAATTCAGGATGTATAGGATGCGCCACATCCTTATACTCACCCGCTCGGGTTTTCCGGCTTGGCATCGCGATAAAAACCCCGCTTTTTCCCTCAATAATCTTGACGTTATGGACAACGAAGCAGTCGTCGAAGGTGACAGTAACATAGGCTTTTAACTTACCTTCGCTCGTGACTTTTCGTATCCTGATGTCGGTGATCTCCATGGCGATTCTCCTCTTTCGGCCCCAGGATAACCCTATCCGCTCATTGTAATACCCTAAAGCTCGCGCGCGCAAGAGGAAGCGCGAAATGTGACCGACTTCCAGGAAAAAACGTCTCCTTTGCCGCTTTTTTAGCGGCCTTAAGGTCGGAAAAGACACCAAAACAGGTAGAACCAGAACCAGATAGAGCGACAAACTCAGCCCCAAAGGCTCGGAGCGCGCGTAAGCATATCCGATACGGCCCCTCTTTTCCATCGCCATAACGAGCGGCCAGCGCTTCATCCAATACCGGAAAAAAATCGTTATAAAAAGGCCATAAAGCCGGAGAAAGCGATAGAGAGCGAATCAACTCATCCACAGGAGGATCAAGCGGCGCTTGAATCGTGATGCCGCTCCGGCTGAGATCAAGCAGGCGATAAGCCTCCGCCGTATCGCTGGGAAAAGAAGGGAAAACCAAAACAACGCCATAATCCAAGGCGGGATTTATGTTTTTCACCCGCTCGCCGCGGCCAGACACCAGAGCTGTCCCGCCATCTAAGAAAAACGGAACATCGCTGCCCAAGGAGGCGGCGATAGCCGTTAAAAGCTCACGGGAACAGGCTGTCCCCGCCAACTCATTAAGCGCCAGTAAAACAGAAGCGGCGTCCGAAGACCCCCCGCCCAGACCGGCTCCCAGGGGGACCCGCTTCTTAACCCGTATTCTAACGCCGCCATCAAAGCCGGTAGCGCGGCGAAAGGCGTGAAACGCTTTATAAACAATATTTCGTTCCGGCGGCACCAAACCGTCCATCTCGACGGCGCAAGCAGAACGTTCTTTCAAAGATTCAATGACGATCTCATCCGACAGATCCAGCGTTTGAAAAACGCCGAGCAAGTTATGGTACCCGTCAGGCCGTCGATCATGTATACGCAGGTGGAGATTGATTTTGCATGGTGCCGCAACACAAGTCCCACCTAGCATACCGAAGCGGTATTATACCGATTATCGCCGCTTTGTAAAGATAGGCCAGTCTATAAGCTTTCAGCGCGTTGACGTCATCAAAGGCTCGCCCTATACTTCATAACGTGAAAACCAGCATCTATGCGTTTTTTTCTCAGGCAACCGGCTTGGTTCTGTCAGAGATTGGCTTTAGCGGCATCGGAATGGCGGAATCGCGAAATTCAAGCGGCGGGGATTGCGACCTGCTGGCGGCCATAGGACTCACGGGGGGCTTAAAAGGCCATTTTATTGTCAGTTTTGACACTAATTCAGCCGACGCCTTTGTGGCTTGTCTGTATGACTATTTGGGACTAGATCGCGAAGAATTGGCCGACCAGCGTTTCCGCAAATCCGCCTTGGCGGAAATCGCCAATCAAATCGGGGGCAGAGCGTCAGCCTTACTCGCGGAATCAGGCATTGATTGCATGATAACACCTCCAACGGTAATCAGCGGTCAGGGAGTGGACGCGCTCTTACCCGGTTCTAGTGAGCGCGCACGCTATCAGGTATCGGGCGATTTCGGCGTTTTTGATTGTGTAATCGCTCTTAAATGAGAAGATTAAGAAAATTCGCTCTGGCCGACCCGATACCTGTTGACAGATATCGGAGCTGTCCCTTATGTTTCAATAGCAATTTATGAGATTTCATGGAGATGATTATGGTTCCCTTTGAGTCTATACAAAGCGACGGTCGGCTGGAGCTCGTTCCGCTCTTTTCCGAATCCGACGTTCTTCCACCCATCCCCTTCGCCGCCTTCGACGACGACTTTGAGGACGATTACGAAGACGATGATATGGAAGATGAGGGCGATGATTTTGACGATATGTCAGACGACGAGTTTGATGACGACTTTGAAGACGACTTCGATGACGACGAAGACGACTTCGAAGAGGATGATGATTTTGACGAAGAAGAAGACGAGGAAGACAGCGATTACGATTATGAGGAAGAAATAGATTACGACGATTTTGACGAATAAAGAAGCGCTTTCATAAAAGACGGCTTCAAAAGCTCTCAAGCTTTATAACCGCGTTTTCGTCAAACGCGGTCTTGTTTTTTTCTTCCTACCATCTATGAAATAGACTTTAGTTTTTAACGTTTTGAACGGGCGCGGCGTTGCTATGGGCCGAAACGCCCCATAAACGTTCTAAATCATAAAAGGATCGCGCTTTTTCCGTCATCAAATGAACGACAACATTGCCCAAGTCTATGAAACTCCATTCCTCGTCGTCATCGCGGCGGCGCGGCTGGACAAATATTGATCGCTCAGCCAAATAGTTTTTAAGATGTTTTCTTAAACCTTTTAGATGCGCTCCGCTGGTTACGGTCGCGACAACAAAGAAATCGGTCCATGAGTTAAGCCCGCGCAAGTCAAGCACAATTGGATTGATCGCTTTATGCTCAAATAAAAGCGTAGATAGCTCATCAGCTATTTCCTTATCAGCGTATAACATATCTTCCATTAAAATCCTTCCCTATAATCAAGGTAAAATCCACGCCGCTGTCGCTGCCAAAATCGCCAGCGGACTGCAATTCCTCAGTCTGAATGGAATCACAGCGTATCACCTCTCCCAAAAGCAGAGCGGCGGACCGCATTCCCGTATGATCGATAATATACGTTTCCTCATAGTCATTACGATCGGCGTTACCAACATCGGTTGTGTCATATCCAAAACCCTGCAGCAAGTCCGCGGTTTTTTTAGCCATGCCGGTGGACGTTGTGCCATTGAGAATACGCACCGCGTAAACGCGTTCAGAGTCTCCGCCTTCACCGCTGTGCACAAGCGAGGTTAGTGATCGCTTCACCACTTCCTTCGCGAGAGAGCCGTCATAGGCAGGAAACAGCAGCCGCTGATCGGACACAACCCGATAATTTCCCGCTATACGGTGAACGCTAAGACGTTCCATATCGACGCTGGCAAGAGTATCTAATAAGCGAAAGAAGGTCTTCTTATTCATATTGCTTTCAGGCAAGCTAAAAAAGAAATCGGCGACGCCGCCTTGATTAAGATAATCCCGCTTTTCAGCTAATTTAGCGAAAATTGACGTGACCAAATGCTGCCGTCTGGCAAAAACGGTTTCCTCCTCCTCTATCTCAAGAACATAGGAGGCGTAACTTCTTACCTTATCTCCATCTAATATGACAGAACCAGGAGGCAGCAGTACTCTTTGCCCGTTTACCTCCTCATCAACCCCATCAGCGATAAACAGGCCTAAACCTTCTACCAGATCAACAAAGTCGCTGAGAGCGTCTAAATCAAAGGCTATAAAAAACGGTATTTCCAGCCCAAGGACGCCAGACGCCTCCTCTAAAAAAGCGTGAGGCCGAGACCGATCATAGACAGCGTCTATCCTATCCACCCTTCCCAAAGCTTTTAGGATTAAGCCTAATTCGCAGGGCAGATCGAAAACCACACCGCGACGCGACGGAGGATAGAACGAAAAAACATGCGCGCTAAGCGGTTTCCCTTCATGGTCTATCACAAACATCATGCTGACTATACGATCGCTGGCCAAGCTTTCATCCACCGGGTCAGAACGCAGGGCAAATAGGGTAGCGACAAGACCAAATACGGCGATAAAGATCATTGCGATAAGTAAATAGGCGGAAGTGTCCAGCTTAAGCCGTCTCATAGCGAAACTCCCGGCTCGGCAGCCTTCCCAAAACCGTATAAACGACGCTCCATAATCAGGCGAGCGACTTCAGGCGGAACCATAGGCCGCCAAGTCTCGTCTTTCGCGATACGGAGACGCAAATCGCTTGATGATATAAGAAGCGGCGGGTTTGCGATTAGCCGATAAGACAGCGCGGCGTCTGGCGAGGCTCTTTCGACCTCGCGCTTTGCCACAAGGATTTGCGTATGGTCAAGAATATAATCCGCCCTATGCCAACGCGAAAAAGAGGAAAGGAGATCATCCCCTATCACCAAACCAATTCTCCCATCTATATGATAACGTCTTTCCAAATCCGCTATGGTATCCGCCGTATAGGAAAGCCCGCCGCGGCGGATTTCGCAATCATCAACGGCTAAACGTTCTTTGGCGCCGATAGCGGCTTTAATAAGATCTAAACGATCAGAAGCGGAAGCCCCAGGGGCAGAACCCTTAAACGGCGATAAAGCGGCCGGTATCAACAACACCAGATCATAATCCTTAGCGACAGTTTCCGCCAAGGCTAGATGGCCGTTATGGACTGGGTCAAAACTACCGCCCAGCATCGCCAGCCTCATAATTATCCCTTTCCCTCGGTGCGGTTAACAAAAGCCGCGAAAGCTCGCTTGAGCTCGTCTAAACCAGCTCCAGAATAGACCGATATGCCAAAGCAAGTCTCTGTCCGCTCTGTCTCCTTTAAGCGCTTAAAGCGTTCTTCGGCGCCCTCAAGATCCAGCTTTGTTCCAACCAAAACGCGCGGTTTAGCGGCTAAGTCCGGCGAAAAAGCCTCAAGTTCTTGGAGCAATAAAGGAAGGGCGTTGAAGCAACTATCATCGCCAAGGTCAAGCAAAAAAGCCAGGCCAGAAGACCGTGACACATGCTTTAGGAAGCGGTGCCCTAACCCGGCCCCCGAAGCGGCGCCCTCGATTAAGCCGGGGATATCGGCCAAGATAATATCTCTCTCGCCCATAGTAAGTACGCCAAGATTGGGAATTTTAGTAGTAAAGGGGTAAGGAGCTATTTTGGGACGGGCGTTAGTGAACGCTTGAAGTAGCGAGGACTTGCCGGCATTGGGGAAGCCGACAAAACCGATATCGGCCATTATGCGGAGCTCTACGCGAAGACGACGGCTCTCGCCGCTCTGGCCGGGCAAAGCTCTCCTTGGCGCTTGAGTGATGGATGATTTGAAATGAACATTTCCCCAGCCGCCATTTCCTCCTTTTAGAAATAAAAAACGGCCGCTATCGTCATCAAAGTCTTTTAAAATTTCTCCGGAATCAACGTCTTTAAGCAGAGTACCAGGCGGCACCGGGATAATAATATCCTCGCCATCGCGACCGTGACGTTGAGAGCCCTCGCCGTCACGTCCATTTTCCGCCTTAAAACTTTGTTTATATCGAAGATGTGCCAGCGTCCTTAAATTAGAGCGAACCTCAAATAAGACATCCCCGCCACGTCCGCCATCACCGCCGGAAGGCCCCCCCATGGGAGCGTATTTCTCCCGTCGGAAAGCGACGCAACCATTGCCGCCGCGACCGGAAGCAACCTCAATTAAGGCTTCATCCGCGAATTTAATCATATCAATTATCAGAAAACACAGACAGACTTCGCGTCAGCGCATCCGTACCGAGTTTTAGCGTCCAAGAGCCAAACCCGAAGGAAGGAATCACCTAGCTCGTCGTTTTTGCCGGAACGACTCCAGCCAGTTTTCGTCCGCGTCGTTGCGTAAAGTTCACCGTTCCGTTAACCAAAGCGAATAAGGTATAATCGCGGCCGCAACCGACGTTGACGCCGGGGTGTATCGTGGTGCCGCGCTGGCGAACGATAATAGTGCCGGCGTTGACTATAGAACCGGCTGAAGACTTAACGCCTAAATATTTGGGATTGGAATCGCGGCCATTTTTGGCGCCGCTACCGCCCTTTTTGCGAGCCATGCTGTATCCTCCGTTCGCTCTCGATGCGTACCATGCAATTACGCGGATAATCCGCGGCGACCGACCGCAGCCCTTCTAAAAGAAAGGCCGTTACAGCCGACAGGAAGGCCTCGCCCTCAGGCGCGGCCGCCGCTTCAAGTTCCAGGGAGCCGCGCCGCTCCGCCTTACCCGATAATTCTATGCCGACAGCGGCATCCAAGGTCCGCGCCGCCGTCCTTACCAAAATGGAAACAGCCGCGCAAACCGGATCACCAACTAGGCGGCCGACATCGGCGTGACCCTTAACTCGGCATGACCGCAGTCGACCATACTCGTCCAAGGCTACGTCGACGACAATCAATGCTTAAACCCCGACGATATCCTGTACCTTAATGACCGAATATTGCTGCCGGTGACCGCGTTTACGGCGATAGTCTTTTTTTGGCTTGTACTTAAAAACAATAATCTTATCGCCTTTACCATGGCTTTCCACCACGGCCTTAACCTTGACACCGCTTACATAGGGAGCCCCGATCGTAAGCGTTTCACCGGAAACCATTAGTACCGTATCGATATCCACCGCGGTACCCAAGTCGGCGTCAATTTTATCCACAGTCAGCGTGGCGCCTTTCTCGGCCTTGTATTGTTTGCCTTTGTATTCCATCAATGCGTACATGTACGAAAATCCTCTATACTAAAGAAAAATGGGACTTCGGCCTTTATACACTAAGGACGAGCCAAGGGTCAAGCCCGATTAAGGCGCTTAGCCAAGAACCCCGCTTATTCATTATGCCGCAAAACGCCCTTATACCAAAAATCACATAGTCTCCAAAAACGGGACGCAGGCCAAGTGCATGGTCGCGCGAAGAGCCGATAAAGCGGCCTCCGATAAGGCCAAACGGGTAGCGGCGACATCGGGATTTTCCGCATTAAGAATAGGACAATCGTGATAGAAGCGGCTAAAAGCCTTAGACAAACTGTACAAATAAGAAGCCATGATAGAGGGGTCCAACTTCCGGGCGGCTTCAGAAAGAGCCTCCGGATAAGAGGCGACGGTTTTTACGAGTTCCCACTCGGCGTCGCTGTCCAAAAGGGCTGGATTGACGGCCCCCTTTTCGGCGGCGCTGCCCGCTTTTTTACGCAGCATGGAGCTGATCCTAGCGCCCATATACTGAAGATAGGGGCCGGTGTCTCCATTGAAAGACAAGGAGTCCTTAGGGTTGAAAAGCATATCCTTTACGGGTGAAGTCCGAAGCAAGAAATAATGCAAGGCGCCGATCGCCACCTTTTCAGCCACGCCGGCGGCATCGCCAACCAGCTCCGTTCGTTCTTTAGCGTCTATCTCCCCAAGAGCGAGCTCTTTTAATTCATCTATCAGGTCATCGGCATCAACCACCGTGCCCTCGCGGCTCTTCATCTTACCCTCGGGGAGATAAACCATCCCATACGAAAGATGATGAAGGGCCGACGCCCATGAAAAACCAAGTTTCTCCAACAGCTTAAACAAGACCCTAAAGTGATACTGTTGTTCTGAACCGACAACAAAAACCAGCCGATCAAAGGGCCAGTCATCGTATCGATATAAAGCGGTTCCTATATCCTGGGTTATATAAAGAGCGGTTCCATCTTTACGCAAAAGCACTTTACGATCCAAACCGTCGGCCGTTAGATCGGCCCAGACCGATCCATCCTCCTCCCGCTCAAAAACGCCCCGCTCCAAACCCTTGAGTATTTCTTCCTTGCCTCGGAGATAGGTATCGCTCTCATGATAATATTTATCGAAAGAAACGCCGGTCCGTTTGTAAGTCGCCTTTATACCGTCCACCGCCCAGGCGTTCAACCGCTTCCACAAAGCCAACGTTTCAGGATCGCCACCTTCCCAGCGCCGTAAAAGCGCTTGAGCTTCCGCCTCCGCCGCCGGGTCCTCTTTTGACCAAGCATGGAAACGTACATACCAATCACCGACAAAATGATCGCTTTTCACAGCTTCGCTTTCAGGGGTACGCCCCTCGCCGAAACGGCTATAGGCCAACATCGATTTGCATATATGAACGCCGCGATCATTAATGATACAGACCTTACGGATTTCCGCGCCGCAGGCGTCAAGGATGCGGGACAAGCTTTCTCCCAAAACATCATTGCGCAAATGTCCCAAATGAAGCGGCTTGTTGGTGTTTGGGCTGGAAAATTCCACCATTATACGCTGGCCGGACAGCTCCCGCAGCCTGCCAAAATCGGGATCATTGGCGACGGCTAAAACAGCGTCGCTGACGGCGCGCTTCGACAAAAATATATTGACATAGGGCCCTTGCGCCGTCGCGGAACCGAGTTCCTCGGCGCGCGGGTTTTGGGATAAGGCGGCGGCCACCGACTGGGCGATAAGCGCCGGAGACCGGCGCAAGCTCTTGCCATAGGAAAACATCGGAAAACCGATATCGCCCAGCTCCCGCGAGGGCGGCGTTTCAGCCACCAGGCCGCTTAGAAACTCGTCAGCTTGATGGGAGCTTTTTTGAGCGGCTTCGCCCTTTCTAGCGCCGTCCGCCGCGCCAGCGCTCGCCCCGGCCACCCCCGCCAAATCCGACAAAACGGCGGCGATCAGCTCCCGCCATTGTTCTTTGATAAGCCGCATATAAACTCCCTATAACGAAACGTCCAAAATCGACGCTTTATTTTTTCCGACTAACGGCGGCGCGGAAAGGTCCGGCCACCGCGAGCATTCTGGTATAAGAGTCGGCCCCTTCACGACGAAAAGAGCCAAGACGCGGGTCGTCGTGAGTGCAGACCGGACAGTACGCCAAGTCACCGACACCCGCTTGCTCCAGCAAGCTAGCGTTGGCGGCTTGAAGGTTTATATAGCACTTACCCGAACGCCGCTCCAAAGCCGGCCCAAGCGGCCCCATTCCGCCAAATTCCTTTTCAAAAGCGGCGGCCCTTGCCTGATCCACCGCGTAGCAACAGGGCCCAATACAAGGCCCAAAGACAGCCGCGACTTGACTAGGCCGAGTGCCCCACCGTTTGCTCATCATTTCCAGCGCGTTCAGGCAGATGCCCGTTCCCCGCCAGCCGGAATGGAGAACGGCAAGAAGAGCGTTCTCCCGATCATAAAGCGCGATAGGCAGACAATCCGCCACGGTGACGCCTAAAAATAAAATAGGATCAGCGCTAACGAGACCATCAATACCATCAAGGTCTTCACCCTCGCCAACCAAAGCGACTTTACGCGTATGCCGCTGTTTAGGCGAAAAAAAAGAGGAAAGAGGCACGCCGATCCTAGACAAAAACGCTTTACGCCGGAACGGTTCACCCATATCGCCCGAGCTTCGGACCGATAAGACAAGCGCTATTGGCACGGTTTCCCCAGGAAAGTTCAGAACGGCGGCTTGCCCGTTAAAACCAAGGTCTATTTGCTGAACGCGCATTCTGCCATACTACTTCCACACAACTTCCATCGCCTTTATTTCGCTCAAGAGTTGTACCGCTTTGTCGATTTTTTGTGAAGTGTTACGCAGACTTGTCATAAAAACGCCGCTCCGGCCGGAAAGCGAGCCCAAGTTTGATAAGGAATCATAGCGGCCGCCAGCCTCCCCGTTAAGAATGCCGTCTAAAACCCTATTCAAGGTATTTAGACCGCGCTCAGCCTGATCAATCAGGGCTAAAGCATCGCCATCCGCTTCCTGGATTAGATTTTGTATCTTCCGCCGTTTTAGCGAAAGAGCGATTACCTCATTACGAATAGCGTCAAAGCGTTTACCTAAATCCCCGGAAGGGGAAAGACGCCGGTCAAAAGCGCTGACGGAATCGCCTAGCTTAAGGATTTCATTATATGCGTCGGTAAATTCGATTTTATTCTCTTTCTTATAAAACTCGCCGTCGATCAGTATGGATTTCAAGGTCTTGTTGATATCTTCAACAAACACGGTTTTATAAAAAGAGGCGAGAAAGGAAAGACAGAAGGACCAGCGCACCGGGATAGCGTCCATGGAAGACGACGCGCTAGGCGACACAGCGAAACTGAGAGCCTCAATCGGTTTGCCTTTGAGAAAGAGGGATAGCGAATCCTTAAGTTGCTCTCTGCGCTTATCCCGTACAAAAGCCGTCTGGCGCTCTTCTATCCGGCGTTTCCAATAATCCCGTAGAACGGCAAACCAGTCCTCGCCGCCGGGAATGGCTTTTGGCAGAAAATCCAAATTCCGAGTAGCGCACCGGACTAGATCAGTCAAGGGTACTGAACGGTTGAATTCGCGTATCCTTGTTAACGCGTCTTCCGCCTTAGACATAAGCCCCTCAGTCTCGGCGATAAGGTCAAAGCCTTCAAGTTCCGTTTTTTCTTGAAGCTTGAAAAGGAACAAAGTCTCAAGCAAGGGCAGAGATGGGGGAGTATCCAAGGAAAACAGTATATTGGCCAAGCTGGCTAATTGTTCCTGCAACAAGAAAATAGGGCAGATATAATCCTTGTCCTCCGCGTTTAGGGAAAACGAGGATAGAGCGCGATCAAACAAGAAGCAGGCTAATTCCTTAAGGCAGAATAGAGCGCGCACATTGCGGTACATATTTGTCCGCTGTTCTTCAGTAATGGTTTTTAGAATTTCGTCCAAGGCCTTCATCGTGGCCTGACGGACCTCCGCTTCGGACGCCTTAGGATGGGCGGCCGCGTAAACGTAAGGATCGCACTCCAAGGCTAAACGCGTATGGATAAAATCCATTTCCAATGAAGCCAAGAAAGCGAAAAACGCCGCCCGGTCACGTACGATGCTACCATCAAGGACCTCATAAAAAAAACGGGCGCTTTCTTTGAGCGAACGCAATTCATCGCGAAATCCGGATAAAAGGTAATTCCGACGACGCTCATACAAACCGGGGGCGCGGCTTTCAATCATGATGCCAATCTTAGAAGCCAGCCTATCCTCATAGAGTTTAATAGGCGTTTTTCCCCGAAAGGCGCTGAGTATCCGGAGCCATAAACGTAAAAACCAGGATTCCTCATTAAAACGGCGCTCCAATTCGACACTGACAGGGAGGTCTTCCGCTTGAAACAATGGAGCCGAGGAAACGGTAACCCGCGCTTCTATGCGCCGCAATAGGTCTTTTCGCTCTTCGGCGCTTAATTCTGAAACCAAGCGATCGAAGGTTCCGGATTCTTCCATAGCTCTACTATAAGGGCGGCTTGGCGCGACGGTCAACGTCACACCTGGCGCTTTTTCCTTTGGCTGGAATTACGAACCGGAAAAGATTAAGGCAAGAAGCAAGCCCGTTGTAAAAGCGGGTTCAGGCTTATTATCCGTAAGCGGGTCGACACAGTGGTCCGCGTACCACCCAACGCGGACGCGCCCGGAAGCACCGTTCGCGTCCAAGCCTAGCTGGATACGATAATCGATATACCAGCCCGGCCGCAATAACACCGCCGTTCCTCCGCTTACAGCTAAAGCTGATATGCGCCCTTCAACGCTGAAATGCCATTTTTCGTCTAAAATTAACGGATATATCAGTGCTTCCGCGGAAAAACGGGTTTCATAGGGTTCGGGAGTCAATTCCTGAAAAACGCGGCCAAGAAAAAGTTCTCCACTAAGCCGTGCCTTGCCACTGGCCGACAAACGTTCATTTAGCTTCAACGTAGGCAGAGCATGGAATAAATTTAGTCCGATGGCGTCATGAACCGCCGTCCGGCCATAAAAACCTTCCATATCATGCTTACAGTCATGCCTAAAGAATAGACTCGCGGACGCTGACGGCCAAGTCTGAATACCGCTCAAACCGCGAAATAGAGCGGCGACATTAAAGTCAGCATGTAGCTCAATATCGCTTAATAGCGCGCGCGCCCACAACCACCACTCGCTTATAGGATTGACCTTAAAAAAATAATTCTGTACAAACGCCGCGCCAAGCTTGAAGACATCGGACGAATAAAAACCCAAATCCACAGCCGTTCGGAGTTCATGGCCGAACCAGGGCGAATCCCGCTGATTGATTATATGGGCGGCCGCGACCCAAGCATTGAAACCCAAGAGTCCACCAGCCATAGTGTCGCGGCCAGCCTCTGGAAAACTTGGTTCCAGCCGAAAGAAGGGATGCGCCGATGGTTCGGCGTCAACGGAGACGGCTGAGACAAAGACGACAAGAAAGATCCATATCAGCGATAAAACCGGAAAGAACCGACGCTGAAAGATTCGTACGCTTTTCATAGCAACTTAAACATAACTTACTGCTGCCAATTCTGTTGAAGATATTTTTTAGAAACTTTTCCCAAAACCCAAGCAGGACGCTTCTTTCCCCAGTACCGGTATATGACCCTACTTCATATCCAACGGAGGTTTACCATGGCCCAACCCGCCT
>CAZJJK010000009.1:0-39153 GCA_964546285.1 uncultured Treponema sp.
TGGTGGGGAAGGAGCCGAAGCGGCGAAACCAGGGTGAATTCGAGGCGATTGCACGTTTGTGGTAGGGACAGGCGGGGTTAGGACAGAACTCGGGACTGTCGATGGTGACGAGGCGGGAGGCAGGATGGGCCATGGTAATCCTCCGTTGGAAATGGAATAGGGTCCATATACCGGTACGGGGGAAAGAAGCGTCCTGCTTGTGTTTTGGGAAAAGTTTCTAAAAAATATTTTCAACAGAATTGGCAGCAGTTAGCATTGCTTACTAAGTACTGTCAATTCTGTTATTGTAGCACTTTTAAGCCAGCCCGTTCGCAAGAAACAAGCTGGCTCTAAAAGGAAAGTCTCAAGTTTCCACCAAGCTAGATTTAAGCGCCTTATGAAAAATACTCGTTTCCCCTTTATAAAACCTAAGCGTATTGATAAGGCCGCGGATGGTTTCATCCAAGAAGATGGCGATAAAAACCCCGTACATTCCAAGACCGACCGGGAAGGCCAAAATATAACAAGTCGCGACAACAAAAACGATGCCAAATATTTGGGTAAATAACATCCAAAGGGTATCGCCATAACCCCTGATACCGTTGCCTGAAATAATGTTTATACATTTGGGAAACATGGTCAGCGAAGAAATAATCAGAAAGGGGGCCGCTTTGAATATGGTATCCGCATCGTTTGTAAAAATCGATATGATCTGACGCGGAAAAGCAATAAACAAGGCCGAAAACACAAGACAAAAAATGACTGAAAAGCTGGTCCCAATTATACCGACGCGTTTTGCCTCCGCGATATTCCGCTCTCCGGTACGGTTTCCAACTAGAGTAGTCACCGCTCGAGCTATACCATAATAAAAGAAAACCGGCGTAATCTCAATCTGAACAACTAAACGATAAATGCCGACAGCATCTCGAGCGATAAAATTTAGCATAGTAGCGAGTATAAGATTGCCCAGATTCCAAAGTGTATCCTCAGCGCCTGTCGGCAGACCGACCTTTAAAACGTGCGCGTAATCACGAAATTTAGCCTTGAATATTCCAATAAATCTTGGGGTAAAGGCTGTTCCTCCAGCGCGCCTGGCGGCTAAGACATAATACGCATTGGCAATAAAACCGGAAATCGCCGTAGCCAAACCCGCGCCAGCGGCGCCAAGCTCGGGAAAACCAAATTTCCCGTATATCATTATATAATCAAGTATTATATTCACAATACTGCGTAATACGCCGGATTTCATTTCAGGACTGGTAATGCCCATGCCCTGATACACCGCGCTATAGCTAGATCCAAAACCCATCGTTAAGAGTTCTAGGCTCATCATCCTCAGATACACAAGACTTAATGAAAGGATGGGCTCCTGAACGCCCATTAGTCGTAAAACGGGTTCAGCGATAAATAACCAAAGGCCCCATACCGCGATAGACAAAAGACTGTGATATTTAATCGAAGCTTCCGCGTAACGCCGCGCGTTTTCAACATCCTTCGCCCCGAGACGTTGAGAAACAAGAACCACGGCCCCAGTTGGGATCGCCCATAGGAAGGCGAGCGTGACTATATAAGGGAAGAACACGTTTCCTACCGCGGATAAAAAATCCGTACCAGTCAAAACGCGGCCATCCGCCAGTGTCATACTGTAATGACCAAGAAAGGCGGTATCTATTAGCATCTGAACTTGATTCATCAGCCCGGATATGGCTATTGGAATAGCGATCCTAAACATCGATCTTCTGATTTCGCTTGACCCTTTCAATGGGTTACTAAGCATACAGTCTCCTTCTCTAGTACAGGAACACCATAGCGAACACTTCCATAAAGGTTCGCATGATGTATCCAGCTTTATGTTCTCTGTCAAGCGAGACAGTCAGAGCCGCGAGTCAAATTTTTAACAGTATGGAACAAAAAGCTTAACGAGCTTCGCTATAGGCTTTACCACGAAAAGCCCTTCCTTTCGCGAGTGTTTTGATCGGTTTTGTTTCAAAGCTCTATAGCTTGACAGCGCTAATCGCGGTTACACGCTGAAACGGAGAATCCAAGCGCTTTGGGTAAGGATCGGCTTTACATTGAGGGAATGATATAGCTAAAGGCTAAAGCTGAGCAAGAAGAAAGTTATATTTTAACGATTTTTTACCCTTAGAAACAGGGTTTTTAGCAATAGCCGCGTTCAGTTTCGTGAGCGACTCTAAAACTAAAAAACTTTACTGAATTTACTTGCTACGCAACCTATAGTGTGTTACACTCATATTTACGCCAAATACACTAAATATGGCAGTATTGATTGATAAGCCCAGCGCGATGAAACAGCCGCGGACAAGGGATGCTTATCCGCGGCCTAGTGTCATGGGTCGTGATAAAAAAGTGGGAGGAAACGGATGCCACATAAGGGACCCGAATGGGAGGCGTTTTTAGGGAACGAAGCGAAAGCGGCGAAAAAGACGCCGCCGCGCAATATCGTTAAACGCTCGGGCGAGTTAGAAATATATGACAGAAGCAAAATAGCGGCGGCTATCAGTAAAGCCTTCGCCGCGGTAGAGGCTTCCGAGCTTTCCGCCAATGGACAAAACAAAATCGATGGAATAGTGGACCGCGTGGAAGAGCTTCTTTCCGCCATGATGGCAAAACGGCATCGAAATTCCATACCGGCGATTGAGGAAATTCAGGACCTTGTTGAAACGGCTCTTATCGAAGCCAAAGAAACCGCTGTAGCTAAGGCATACATTCTTTATCGCGCGAGACATGACGCTATTCGGGACGCGAAGAAACTCATGCTTGACATAGATACCACCATGAACGGCTATCTTTCGCAAAGCGATTGGCGGGTTAACGAAAACGCCAATGTCAATTTTTCTTTAGGCGGCCTTATTCTTCATAATTCAGGTACCTTAACAGCCAATTACTGGCTTAAGAATATCTATTCAGAAGACATTGCCCAAGCGCACCGAAACGCGGATTTTCATTTACACGATCTTTCCATGTTTTCCGGCTATTGCGCCGGCTGGTCCCTGCGTCAACTTATCGCCGAAGGTTTAGGCGGAGTTCGGGATAAAATTACCTCTAAACCGGCTAAGCATTTGAACACCCTTATGCAGCAGGCGGTTAATTTTTTAGGTTGTCTTCAAAACGAGTGGGCGGGAGCGCAGGCGTTTAGTTCCTTTGATACCTACATCGCGCCCTTCGTGAAGATTGACGCGTTAGGATACAAAGAAGTAAAGCAATGCCTGCAAAGTTTTGTCTTCGGCGTAAACACGCCAAGCCGCTGGGGAAGCCAAGCGCCCTTTACCAATATAACCCTGGATTGGACGGTTCCGCTTGATCTTCGCGATAAAAACGCTGTAGTGGGCGGAAAGGAACAAGCCTTTACCTATGGTGATTGCAAGCCGGAAATGGATATTATCAACAAAGCCTTTATCGAGCTTATGATAGAAGGCGATGCCGAAGGTCGCGGCTTTCAATATCCCATACCGACTTATAACATCACTGAGGATTTTGATTGGGACAGCGACAACGCGCGCTTGCTTTTTGAAATGACAGCCCGATACGGCACTCCGTATTTTCAGAATTTCGTTAATTCCGATTTGAATCCGGGCGATGTCCGATCCATGTGTTGCCGTTTGCAGCTGGATAAGCGCGAGCTTCGCAAGCGGGGCGGCGGTTTATTTGGGTCGGATGAATTAACGGGTTCCATCGGCGTTGTAACTATCAACCTTCCGCGTATTGGCTATTTAGCTAAAAATGAGGAAGACTTTTTCAAGCGTCTGTTCCACCTTATGGATTTAGCCAAAGAAAGTCTTATCACTAAAAGAAAAGTGGTGGACAAGCTCTTGGAAAACGGCCTATTTCCCTATACAAAACGCTATCTTCTTACCTTGAATAACCATTTTAATACCATCGGCCTTGTTGGTATGAACGAATGCGTTCGGAATTTTCTTGGTAAAAACGTGACCCTCGCGACTGAGGAAGGTAGAAAATTCGCTCTAAAAACCCTTTCTTATATGAGAGAACGTTTAGCGGACTATCAAGAAGAAACAGGCGAGCTATTTAATCTTGAAGCCACACCAGCCGAATCCACTTCCTACCGTTTGGCAAAGCATGATAAAGAACGCTACCCGGACATAATCACCGCCGGTACCGATGAACCGTATTACACCAACTCCACCCAGCTCCCGGTTATGCTGACCGATGATATTTTTGACGCTTTAGATCTTCAGGAAGAACTTCAAGCTTCATATACCGGAGGCACCGTCTTCCACGGGTTTTTAGGGGAGGCGATAAGCGACTGGCGGACCTGCCGCGATCTCGTTAAGGCTATCGCCCATAATTATCGCATTCCCTATTTTACTATTTCTCCGACCTTTTCGGTATGTCCTATCCATGGATACTTAAAGGGCGAGCATTTTACCTGTCCGCTCTGTAAGGAGAAAAAGGAAGCGGAGCTAAAACGGCGCGAAAAGGAACTAGAAAAGGAGAAGCTGGCCGTCTTGGCGGCGGCCAATTAATCGATATTCGAATATATATTTATAGAGCAATCACTTAATGTTGGCTCTTAAACCAAAAGGAAAGGGGAACGGAAAATGAGAGACCTTCAAACGATTGACAAGGAATTAGCGGAAGTGCGGAACGAACTCTCTTCGGTAGAAGGCAGTCCAACAGAAGTGTATAGCCGAATCGTCGGGTATTATCGTTCTGTTAGAAACTGGAATAAAGGCAAACGCGAAGAATATGGCGAAAGACGCTTATACGTCGTACAGGATAAGGAAATCCCCGAACTGAAGCAAACCGAGCCAGCCAAGACCGATACTAAAAATAAAAAACCGACCAGCCCCGCGGCCAGAATCAAGGCCGAAGCCTCCGTTTCTCAAGCGGTCCAAGAGTTCCGTGACGCGGCTAAAAGCCGGATTATGTTGTTTGTGGGTCGAAATTGTCCCGCCTGCCCTCCGGCTAAGGACGCGGTCATGAAACTTGGTTTCCCTATGGATTTAATATATGCCGATACTGAAGCTGGTTTGGCGGAGGCGGCAAAACGCGATGTGTATTCCACCCCTACCGCCATACTATTAGGCTCGGATGGGAACGAGTTGGGCAGGGCTTTGGACGCTCGTTCTATTTCGACTTTCGCCACGCTCTACCCCGAAACCTAGAGTCCAAACGTGTGTATTTTTGAAAAAGTGTCGCTATGACAAACCCAAAAATGTTTGGTCTGCGTAAAACAAGCCTGGTGGATTATCCCGGGCTTGTATCGGCCGTCCTCTTTCTGCCAGGTTGCAATCTCCGTTGCCCCTGGTGCCAGAATCCTGAATTCTCAAGCCCTGAGCGCGAAACGGAAGAAAGCAATAAACTCTTATCTATAGATGAGATATTTTCATTTTTGCGAAAACGTCGCGAGGTTCTTGGCGCTGTTGTTATAAGCGGCGGAGAGCCAAGTCTTTATAAGGGACTAGGAAAATTGATTAGCGGCGTTAAGGAGCTGGGGTTTAAAGTAAAACTGGACACTAATGGGACAAGGCCGAAGGTTTTAAAAGAACTACATAAAAATGATAGTACTAGACCGGATTATATCGCTTTGGATTTAAAAATAGCCCCGGATTTTTATGAGCAATTAAAACCAGATCAAGACGGACTCGTGAATTTTTCTTTAGCCGCTCCCGACACAGTTTCCAAGAAAAAATCTCAACTAGGGGACGCCCTCCGCGAAACATGCCGTTTTTTACAAGCTTCGGGCATAGACCATGAATTCAGAACCTTAGCTCTTCCAGGCGATAGACCAAACGAAGCGGAACTGACGGAGTTGGCTGAACTTGTTGACGACGCTCCTTGGTTTTTCGCCGCCTTTATGCCCGGCAATTGTCTGGATCCGGCTTGGAACGATTATCCTAGCGGCGATAGCGAAACGGTAAAAGCGCTAGCGGCTAAGGCTATCGCGTTAGGCAAAGCGGGAAAGCTTCGATAAGGCTTTTGGCCGCGGGACAAAGAAATCGCTAGATCCGCAATGCTATAAAAGCGAACATGGAACGCTTTTAGGTAAGCGTGAGGGAAAAGAAGTTGCGCGCCTCTCTTTTGCGGGCTACAATGGGGATAAACGGAGGTACCGTACCATTCCTCATCATTTAAGCGCCTTATTACGCTCCACGGAAATATTTGAGGCTTTGGCCCCTGACGACCTTGACCGCGTAGCGGAGGCAAGCCGCGTTTATTCTTTTAAAAAGAACGAATTAGTTTTCGCGGCCGGAGACGCTAGCGACGCTTTGTTTGTCGTGGAAAGCGGTAGAGTTTCCGTTGTATCATCAGATGATTCTTCGGAAACCACCATCGCGGAATTAGTGCGCGGCGATTCTTTCGGCGAATTGGAATTGTTGACTAACGCGAAACGCGCGGTCTGTGTTGTGGCGAAACAGGCGACTAGCCTGCTGCGTTTTCCCAAAAAGCGTTTAAGCCTTAAGCGTTTTCAGGAAGAGCAGCCAGAAACGGCTTCTCGGATGTTGTTGGGTTTTATGGTTACCCTAGCCGGTCGTATCCGTAAATCCAACGAGTTAGTAAAAGAAAATTCACCCTGGGTACAAGAACTGCGACGGCAGGCGTACGGTGACAAGCTAACGGGGCTTTATAATAAAACCTATCTGGAAGAACAATTACCTAAATATTGCGTAAAACCGGAAACCCCGGTCGGTTTGCTTATGTTTAAGCCCGATAATTTCAAGGATATAAATGATCGTTTTGGGCATGAGGCCGGCGATAATACGCTGAAGCTAGCCGCCAACGCTCTTAAGGTGTTTTATGACGATGACGAACCCGTAATTCGGTATATGGGTAATGAACTAGCAATTTTACTACCGGAACATGGCCGGCAAGACAGCTTGGCCGAAGCCAAGCGGGTATTAGCCCTAATGAACGGGCTTGATCTTTCCAGCGTTATTCAGGGCGAGGAGCTATACTTGAGCGTCAGTATCGGCGTAGCGCTTTACCCTGAACACGCCTCCACCGCGAGAGAGTTAATAGACAAGGCGCACGCGTTGCCTCTGATAGGCCGCGCACGCGGCGGAAACCGCATTCTTTTCCCGGAGGACGCGTAATGGCCGCTTTAACCTCGGAACGAGCTAGAGCGCTTAAAATCGTTAGCATCTTTGAGGGTCTAAGCAAGCCTCAGCTGGCGATTGTCGGAGAACGCATGAGGCTCTATGAGCGTAAGGCCGGCGAGACCTTGTTTTCTGAAGGCGACGCGGGAGAAGAATTATATATCGTACTTAAAGGCGCCGTTTTGGTACTGGTAACCCTAAGCGATGGAAAGGAATTAGTTATTTCCGAGATCGGCGCTGGCAACTTTTTCGGTGAAATGTCCATCATTGAAAGAGCGTCGCGCTCGGCCGCCTGCCGAGTGTCTGAGGAAGCGACCCTGCTCGGCCTACACGCGGACGACTTCAACGCCTTAATGGAAAACCACCCTGAAATTGGCGTTATCATACTGCGTCGTATGATAGCTATTACCGCCGAGCGTTTATTGAAAACCAATAGCTTTCTTTCTCAACTAGTTCAGTGGGGCGAAACAGCCAGAAAACGCGCTATCACGGATGAAGCCACTGGTTTATTTAATCGCCGCTTCCATGACGAGTCATTGGAAAACCTGGTTAAATCAGCCAATAAAAGTAATAGCCCTCTCGCGTACGCTATGTTTGATCTTGATCATTTTGGCGACCTAAACAAACGCTATGGACAGGCTGTCGGCGATCAGATTATTTTATCGGCGGCTGAAGTCATGAAGACCTGTTTTGACAAGGATGATCTTGTAGTCCGGTATGGCGGCGATGAATTTACCTTTATCATGCCCGGATCGGACAAGGACAGTGCCTATATAAAAACCGAGAAATTGAGATCAGCCTTAGCCGCTCTACGTTTTAGCGATAAACCGGATTTAGCGTTAAGTTGCAGTATTGGCGTGGCGCTTTGCCCAGAACACGCCGATGAGGCGACCAGCTTAATGGCCGCCGCCGATAAGGCTTTATATCAAGCAAAAGAGACTGGACGTAATCGAGTTATGATATATGGCGAAACGCATTGCCGCTGTTTCCTTAAGCGTGATATTTTCAGCATCGCTGAAAGGAATCGGATTATCCGCAATATTATTTCAACCTTAGACGAAAAAGACGATTTTTTACTGATTGGGCATATCAATCCCGATGAAGACTGTCTCGCTTCCTTAGTCGCTTTTGGTTTATTGGCCAGTAAATTCAATAAACGCGCCACAATCTTTCTCTGTTCCAAGGTACATGAACAATACGAGTACCTGTTAGCGATTAGCCGCTACAACTCCATCACCGTTCTTGAAAACCAAGCCCTGCCATCAAAGGATTACTCGGTCGTTGTCGCGGTTGATACGCCGAAACCCTCACACTTAGATATCGATGATTCAGTTCGCGCCGTACTTGCCCAACCCGGCGTTATAAAAATTGAGATCGATCATCATCTACAGGCGGACGCCGAATATTTTGGCGATGAAGGTTACCGCTTGGTAGCCGCGGCTTCATCATCCTGCGAACTCATCGGTTATCTTTCTCATAAAGCTTGGAAAAATAAAGCTTTAATGGAGAAATACAACATCCAGGACCTTTTTACCCGCAATCTAGTCCTTTCCATTCTCACTGGCGTCATCGCCGATTCAAAAATGGGTAAATACCTGCGGACTAAACGCGAGCGCTGGTTCTATCAGTGGTTCAGCAATCTGTTCGATCAAATGTTAGCGGAAAAAACCAGAAGCGATTCAAAGAATTTCGCTTCCAAGGAAGAAGTGTTTAAGGCTATAGAGTCTTTATCGGCGTCGGAGGACGCTTGTTTCCGCACCGTGATGGCTTTTCGTCGTTCCACGGAAGCCGTTGACTACATATATTTAGACAGTGAAACAGTCAACACGCTTAGCGCTCACTATAGCCAAGAAGCGTTCATCGCCGTGGTAAAAAGCGCGGCGAACTCTTTGGCGGAACTGAATGGCCAACTAGGCTTGATCGCGTATCCTGACCAAGAAAACGTGTCGGACTTATTCCAATTCCGGCTTCGTCGTAATCCTGATTACGAGCTGGTGGATCTCCGGTCTTTTTTAGACTTCGGCGGTTTCGCCAACGGCGGCGGACATCCGGGCGCGATCGGCTTCCGAATTCCTAAAGCGGAGATAGCCGATCCACCCGCCTATGTCGCCGCTTTAGCCGAACGCGTCAACGCTTTTGTTAAGCAATATCGATAGTAGCGCGTCCGCCTCTAATAGCCTGTCCCCTTAATCCAAAGCCGCTTTTATCGCCTCGGCGGCTTTTTTTAAGTCTTGTTCGGCCGCGTCGCGAGCCAGCTTAAGTGCGGCTTGTATGGCGGCTGAAGCGGTGCCCCCCTGGCCGCGAACGGATAGCTGAGGCCGCGAAATAACGGAACTCCCATCGGATCGAAGTAAACGTACGGACACGCGGGCGTCAACGGTAAATATATCGTAGACCTTATCTTGATAAACCATTTGCCTCGCGTCATCATACTCGGCCAAGGCGGCTACTAGGTAGGCCGCCGGTCTGCCGCCTAAATTCAAAGCCGCCTTGACAGCTTCAGGCTCGCCGCCGAGAGCCGCCATGAAAACGACAGGATCGACTGAGCCCTCAGTCGGTAAAAGCTCTAAACCCGTGGTGCCAAGACCGCGCGAGACGGCGTCCACAAGCGGGGAAAGACCGCGAGGCGGCTCGGCCAGAGAAGCGGCGCGTTCCAGAGCGAAAACCCTAGCCGTGCGGCTTGGAGGCAAAAAGGTAAAATCCCGGTATACCTCGGTAAAAGCCTTGGTTTTTCCCTTATTCGATATAACCAACATAGCCCGAATCACTACCGGTTTATCCGTTCGGGCTACCGAACGAACAGTGGCCGAGGCCGCCCCATAACTATCGGTAGTAGCGCCTGCATCGATATCCCCCAAGCCTTCTATAAAACCAAAGCGCAGCGGCGCGTCGGCTACCACGGCTTTACCAAAATCGTAATTAACCACTAAACGGACAGAAGCTCGTAACCCGACACCCTTTGCCAAGTCACGCGTCGAGCCTGTTATTTGCTGACCGTCAACTACCCAGTCATCAGATGTTTCCATCGTTAAGCGCGCGCCGATCGCCGTTAGTTCCGTTTCAGCCCATCTGGCTATCTCCGCCCGTTCAGCACCGCGTGCCGTATCGCTTTCAGCGGCTTCCGCCTCATGCACCGCCAACAAGCCCACAAGATGCCGAAGCGCTTCTATCGGGTGGTTTGTATCGAAGGCAGCCACCGCCGCGTCGCGTAATTCTCGGATAGTCAACAAGCTGTCCGCTTTAACAGGCGTCGGTGAAGCGGAAACCGAGGAAACGGACGTGCCTGAGTTCGCGCTATCCGCCGGCTTAGTCGCCAAAGTATTATCGCTCTGGGTAAAGGACGTGGTGGAATCGGCCTGGCTCTCAGTCTTATCCTGCCCGCCAAAAAACGGTAAACGTACGCTTGGTGGAAGCAGAGCGCAGGAGGCTAAACTCTGAATAACAGCAAACGCCGCCAATATCGAAGCGATACGTGAAAATCTCGTCATATTTACCACTCCACATCCCAAATGATCGGCTCGTTTGAAGCCACTAAATCCATAACCGGCAGTGAAAACAGCGCCATAGAACCATCCACGCTACCCGGAGGCGACGATTTTGGCTGAGCCGGTGTTTTTATACTAATGGATACGGCGTATCCGTCAAACAAGGTCCTCATTAAGGAAACCAACTCTTCATCCAATCTCTCTCCACCCTGAACCAGTTCTATGCTTAAGCCACGTCCATTTGGGGAAGCCCGGCCGCTTCGACCCGTCCCGTCCAAAAAGGCGGTCAAAGCCGACATAGTGCTAAAGCCTAGCTCAACGTGAATGTATATATCCTTTTCGTCTTCCTTGACGCTATAGGCTTTGACGCTTAGGCCAGCGACACGCGCGACGGTCCTGTCAAAGTCTTTCCTTTCCACTGGCAGGGGGAACTGTCCCTCTTTCGCTACCCGCGCTAAAGCTTCCACCAGTCTGGACAAACGATAATCCAGCTCCAAAACCCCAGAACCATTCGCCTTAATGTCCAGTTCGGCGTCTATCCCTATACAAGCATTTAAGGCCAACACCAAAAAAGCCAGGACCAGCCGCGCCGCTATTTTTTTCTTCACGCTAAAACTCCTCCGAATAAATACGAACATCCTGGATGCGTACCGGCAACTCGTTCTCTACCATAGCGAAGGCTTTATTAAGAACCTTTTCGCCAAACTCCCTGGAATTGGAAACCAGAGCCCCCCCGATATGCGCGAAAGACAAAGAATCCTGCAAGTCCACCTCTGCGGCGCTCATCTTATAGCGGCGTTGAAATTTGTCCTTAACGGACATGATAATACGCCGCTTATCCTTAAGGCTGGAAGAGTCAGGCAGTTCTATAAGCAATTGGATCATGGACACAATCACCGATATCCCCCATGTTTGGCGTTATAGCCTGGACGAGCCCCGCCGGACGCGGGTTATACTATACACCAACGAGGCAGCTTTTGCGAAGCCATATCCGATCAACGCTTATGCTTCTATTTCTCTCTTTGGGTATCGCGCCGTACCAAATTCTTGGAGAGGAAACGGAAACGCTTAAGACTCAATTAAAATTTGAAACCACAGAAGATACATCCGTATTTGAACTCCATGGGCATTGGAAACTGGATCTCCTGTCCTCGGCCGCTTTGGACTTTAAGCCGGGAAAACCCAGCTTGTCGTGGCAAGAACCCCTATTGTTTACTCAGGATGTTAATCTATCGCTGGAAGCGCTTATTGACGAAAGATGGCATATCGCCGTTGAAGCCGATGACAGCGCGTATCTAAAAGCCTTCGCTCTCGGCTATCTTGGCGCCAAGGACGAAAAACTAAAAAGCCTAGTTATTGGCAATGCCTTGCCAGCCTTTCCCACCTACCCTTATACCGAGCGGCTTGGCGACACGATTCTTGGTTTTTATGCCGCCTTCGCCAATCATGACAGCTCTATCACCTCGTCTTTTGACAAAATCGATAAGCCAAGCTGGTCTTTTCAAGGTTTGGCGCAGTTAGAATCCGACACCCTAAAGGAAAAAACATATCGGGGCGCGCGCGAGATTTTTACACTAAAGCTTTCCCTTAAAGAGCGTTATCGCGCCAAAGCCTTCGTTCTACCTGACGAAGCTTTAACTTCCCATCCAGAGGTCTATGTGGAAACGGCTGAGGGGGAATACCTCTCTTCCGATGGGAGGTCCTTCCGCCGGCTCAATGGCGGCGAATTTGCCGCTTCGCGGGCCTTGGGGCTACTTGAGCTCGCGCAACCGGCTACTTCCCTGCTGGCGATTTATTATGAAAAGGATGGGGAGCGGCCTTGGGACAGCTCGATGGGCTATTATCGAAACGCCGAAGAAGAGGCGGGGCCTGGCTTTCTTGGCGCTACCCAAGCCCTCTTTGATGAAGGGACAAGAATTGACTTAGCTGAGTATCCGCAATGCGGCGGCGGCGATGGCCTTCCCGCGACTATAAATATAAATGGTAAATCGGCCTTAGTCCTTTTTGAGCCGGGCAGCTTCTCTCCCTTTGAACGGGCTGATCTATATAAAGCCCCAGCCGGTTTTTCGGCGGAAGACGCTTCTTTAGTCAATGCCGCCGGTCTTGAGCTTGAGGCTTATACCGCGGATCGTTTTGATTCATTATATATCGATGATGATACAGCGCTGACAAGTATACGTTCAAGAGAATTAGTTTCACCACGATCACCCTCTCGGCGTTTTCCCCTGGCCGCCGTTTACCCATCGGCCTATCTCCCCGCCTTCCCCGAAGCGTCGGACTCAGCCTTATTGGTTTTTCATGGCGCTGGCGCGGCGGCTGTGTATGATATAGGCCCTAGGGCTAAGCCCTCCTCAATCAGGGTATATCGCGACGGTTTTCCCGAATACAACTTTCTTTATGACAGCTCTTCTGGAATCGTTAGCTTAAGCCAGCCGGCCGAATCGTGGGAACAACTTCGTATTGTGTATTCCGAAACCGGCGATACGATCCTTGAAGCGGCTGGCTTATCCGCCGCTATCGGCGGCTCCGTCCAGTCAGGCGCCTTAAGTTTTCGCACTGGCGGCGCGTATCGGCTGGCCTTAGACAAGTCAGGCCCCCAATTACCGGGTTATTTTGAGCTTGGCGCCGCCCTTGACTACAAGGAAGGCGATGACATTAGCGAATTTGCCAGTGTCAGCTCTCTTGGATTCGCCATAGGCGGCCGTGACGCCTTTGTCCGCGTCGCCGGTATGGAAGACACGCTTTTCCCCCTCACGCTGTTGGAAACATCGGCTAGCCCATCTCAAACGCCAAGCCTTTTCCCTACCCTTACGCCGGCGACGCGGGCAGCTCTAGTCTATCGCGATGTCAGACGCTATGACCTCTTCGGCTCCTGGGTTCTTGGCGGCCTGGACGATGAAGGAAAGATCATAAATGACAGGGAAGGACCCTACGCTGTCGCCGCCTTGGCTAAAACCGCCTTGGTTGCCGAATTTCAGCTAACTGATGAGAAATTTTGGACCGGATACCAGGTTCCGCTGGGAGAAGACGCGAAAACGCTTGAAAACGCGGAGGAATTAACACTAACTCTGCGCTGTATGGACCTTATAGGCGATGGCGCTTTCCGCGTTTTCCTGCAAATTGGGGCTCTATCCGATCCCTCATCGGGATTGCGTGAAAGTGATTGGCTTATACTTACAAAACAAGTGCTTGATTCTACGAATCCAGCTGTCACGTCAATGGACTGGACTACGCTATCCATCAAGCTAGACGACCAGGATAGAAAACGCTTATCGTCCGCTCGGTCACTTCGTTTATTTATAATCCGCGATCAGGGCACTATTTCAGGCCGCATGGCTTTCGCGCCCCCTCAACGCGGCGGATCTAGCTATACGCCGTCTATTATGAAAGAGGGAAATATCGTAGCGGCCGCCGGTTCTTCGTCATTGATTAAGGTGTCGGTGCTTGAGCGAGAAGACGCCTCCTTGAGCGCGGCTTTCCCCTTAGAAATCAGTCATATTCATGACTCTTCACGACCTCAACGGATTCTTGAACTTTCATGGAAGGACGCGGGATTGGGAGAAAGTCCCGCGGCTGACGGCAGAATTACTATGCCGCCGCTTTCATCGTATCGCTCGCTTGTGTTCTATATTCATCCTCCCGCGCAAAGCTCGGGCAAGCTAAGGTTTTATCTATCTCCTTCCACGAATATAAAAGAGGCCTGGCTAGAGCTGGTTCTGCCTCTTCCCGCCTTACCCGTCAAGCGTTGGTCTCAAGTGCGCGTTGATTACGGCGGGAGTAGCCCCAAGGTATTCATCAACGGCGGCCCTTCCACCGAAGCGTCTTTGTTCTACAAGCCCCCAACCTTGGAAGACGAGCGGGAAACGGCGAGTTCCCTTATCGTCATGGAAGCGCCGGCAACAACGGCTCTCGCTGATGGTTCGCTTTATATCGATGAGATACATATAACGGAGGCTGTCATTTCGCCGCTTTTTTCTCTTGGCCAGAGTTTGGAGTGGCGGCATAAAGGCGTTTTATGGACGCTTGGGGACTTAGACCTAGTATCCGATCCTTCCGCCTCGTTTAATCTAGAAGGAAAATGGAAACCCGAATCCGCTGGAATCGATATAACAAACGGCTTCTCTAGCATATACAAGCTTATGTCCGCCGCGCGCTTAAAAGCCACGCTTCTCTCCCTCAACCTTGATTTAAATACGGCCATCAGCGTGAACAATCAGGGAATAGCGTCTTGGAAAGCCGGCCATCGGCTTTCTTTGCCGTTTGAGCGTTTAGAATTATTGGAAAGCTATACCTATGATCCTTCCCTCCGCTCCAGCACTCATCGCGCGGCGCTTGAAACGAAAGGCGCAGTGGGGTTTCGCCTAAGCACCGAACGACTAGTGGAACAACAAAACGACAAGCGCGTTTGGGAAGCGTCTTTTTCAGCCTACAAATTTTTACGGGAAGACATAGCGCCCCCCCTCCCCGAAGTTTTTATGAAAACGAACGCTGCTGAAGAAAAGGACAAGCTTAGTCTCACCCATCAGGACCGTTTATATATCGAAGCCAATTCAACCTTATTGTACGCCTCTTCAAAAACCGACGACTGGCGGGCGTTTTATCCGGAAGCCTGGCTAGAATCATGGGAAAGCTTAATACCCTATCTTGGGCTGAATGAAAGGGAACGCGACATAAAAGCGTCTTTTTCCGCTGGCTTTAACGCCAAAGCCTGGTCTTTCGGCTTTCAAACCAAGGCCGAGTTTAGTACCATCAAAAATGATACGCGTGAAACGAAATTCACCGCAGACTTAAGCTTGCCGCTAAACCTTGGCTCTTCTACCTTAAGCGTTAAGGCGCGGCGCGCGTTTGACGCGCGTGAAAATGAGACAAGCGGTCTATCTCAAACCGATCTTATCCACGACTTAAGCGCCTACGCTGATACAAGCAAGGACGCGATTCCCGCGCTCTTCGGCTTTCCCTCCTTCATTCTCAACGATCCTGCTCAACCCGAAGCTCTGCGTTCTTTCGCCGCCACACGTGTAAGCGCGGCCTTATCGGACCGCGTCGGCCTGGAATGGACGACTAAAACCCGGAAGGACGGCTTTGCCCTGCTTGTGCCCGTCAGTGCGACCCTAGGACTTAGACGAAGTATCGCTCAAAAATTGGATAATCACACTGATTCTGTGGCTCTAAACGCCGCCGCTCGCTTTTCCGTCTTGAATCTATTCGGCGCGTTTGGCGTTACGCCCTTAACAAGGTTTTATGATTTTGACGAGTTTTACCATTATTATGAAAGCGAACTTAGCTTTATCCATGAAAAACCCTTGGCCTATTCTTTCCTCTGTGGCCATGATGCCCTGTTTCACGCTTCTTCGTTCAATCTTACAGTATCCAACGCCATTCGCCTCAGCGATCAGTTGTGGAGCGAGCATATAGCCCTTTCATTAACGGCCAAGGCGAGCCATAGTCTAATCGCGGCTCTCTATCGCGCCGCGCTGGATCAGCTATCAGCTCGTCAGGGCGCCGGCGGCCCTTTGCCGTCATTAGCCGCGCTTCCGTTTAGCGCCGAACGCCGAGGCGGAGTTGATTTTAATATATCCAATTCCAAGGGCGTTGTATGGGATTTAGGTTTATCTTACCGCACAAGCGTAAAAACCGAAGAACGCGTTTCCATCGCCGCTTTTCTTGAATTGGGTTTTTCAGGCGGCACGAATCGTTTTTTAACGCTTGACTCGCTAATAGGCTTAACAGCTCAGCTCTTTTTTTAACTTTATCTTTGCGTATTTGACGCGATAAGGCATGAATTCTTTTATGTTCGTAGTATACTTATTTAGTTGGAAGCGTATAATCGACTGTTCGCTACCACACATAGCGGCAACTTAGGAGGAAATGAATGCGCGTAAAGAAAAAGATCATCGCTTCTATTTTGATGGCGTTCACAATAGCTTTATCCACCGCCGCGGCCCAAGAGGCGGCGACTGAATCCACGCAACCGGATTTTGGTTTCCAATTTGGCTTAGGCACGGCTACCCTGCCAACTGATCCGACGCTACCCGTTTCGGACACTAATCCGCTGGTAACCTATCAAAAACTATCTATCGCGCCTGATTTTGCCATCGGTCCGGTCGGCATCGGGCTGGATGTTACCCTGCACTTCAATCTTCGCCTCGGCACCGGCGGCGAAGGGGTCCAATTCTATGAACCTGACTGGATCCCTGAAAAAGCGGGAAAATCTTTTCTTGAACTGTATCTGCCAAAAATCGCCTACCTGAGCTTATTCAAGAAGGGCGATCCTCTGTATTTGAAATTTGGCTCCTTCGATGACGGGACGCTGGGTAACGGATTCATCATCGGTAATTATTCCAATATGCGTTTCCTTCCCGAAACCCGTATCTTTGGCGCGGCGGTGGACTTTGACGGCGCTCTGTTGAATTTCCCCTACCTTGGCATAGAGGCTTTCGCCGGCAATATCAGCCGCTTTGATGTGATAGGCGGTCGGCTGTTCATCCGTCCGCTCATAGCGCTTGATATCCCCATACTCAAAAATCTGCAAGTAGGCGGAACTTTAGCTTTAGACAGCGACCCCTATTTATACGCCTCTGACGCCCAAATCGCTGGTTTTCCGGAAAAAGAAACCGTACTTATTTATGGCGGCGACTTCCGCCTTCCTATCCTTAACAGCCCCGTATTTTCTTTAGCGGCTTTTGGTGATCTGGTATTCCAACCCAAAGGCCGCTGGGGGACTATGCTTGGAGCCGGCGGAAAACTTATAAGTTTCTTAAACTATGGCGCCCAGCTTCGTATATTAGGACCTGATTTCATGCCCGCTTATTTCGATGGCGCTTATGATTTATTTAGGCACTTGAAATTTAAAGCTATGGCTGACCAAGCCGAAGGCGATGTCTTCGCCGGCTGGCTCGCCAGTCTGGGCACCAGCCTTCTAGATGACCAGATCGTCTTTAATATATCGCTGGATGGTCCGTTCAAGGCGGCTCCCGAAGCGGGAACCATCTCTGATTATCCCCATTTACGCGGCTCGTTTGTCGTTGCCGACAGCTTCCTCGCCGGCTTCTCAGGCGAAGCTCTCTATGAAAAATATTATTTGGGAGCGCCTGAAGCTATCGCTGGCGGTACTGGTAATTTCTTTAAAGACTTGATTAGCCCGGCCAACGCCGTTATCGGCGCCAAAATCAATTACACCACGGGGCCGGCCACTTTATCGTTGTTGTATAATCTTCGTTTCGATCCAGAAACCGGAGACTATCTAGTGACATCGAGCCTGATGAGCTCGATCCGCTTCTAAGTCTCAAGGAGGCTGTCATGTTTAATACGATCCGACCAAGATCGAACATCCGAAAACGAGGGCCGTTTTTACTTCTAGCCCTTATAGTCAGTCTATGTCTGCCGGCTGTCTTAGCGGCTCAAAACCAAGCTATTTTGGTTTACGCCGAAAACCCTGACGCTGTCGAAATCCTTGATATCGATGGGTTCAGCCGCGTCGCCTCTATCGGAGAGGAAATAGCCGGCGGCGAAACAATCGCGACTGGCCGTTCGTCCGCTGAAATCAAGCTGTCTCCCAATGGTACGATTATTAAAATCGCCCGTAACACGAATTTCGTTATTGAAGCCCTCGCTGGTAGCGCGGGCAAAAGCGATAACGAATTCGCTCTGCTGGGCGGCAAACTCCGTACTGTCGCCGCCAAGGCGGCTTCCGGTGAACGCTACCGCATCAGAACCCCCACCGCGGTCTGCGGTGTCCGCGGCACCGATTTTTCCATGAATGTCCAACCGGGTGCCCAAGACGCTGTTTTTGTTAAGCGCGGTTTAGTGGAATTTTCACGCAATGTCGGCGGAGCGATGGAATCCGTTATGGTCGGCGCCGGTCAATTCGCTGACGCCTTTGGCGCCAGCTTCATGGCCGCGGCTTTTTCAGCTGAACAATTCGCCTCAGAATTCTCAGATCTGGAATTCTCAGCTCTAGACCCAGAAGCCGTACCACAGGCTGAAGATCTTACACAGGCCGCCGCGAGCGAAGAAGGAAGCGAGGAAACCACAGGCGCCGATACTGGAGCCGCGGCTGGAGAGCCGGGCACAACCGTCACTGAAGAAGTTGACAAACCGCTCCCGCCCAAGGTTGACGCTTCCGAATCAAAGATTATGGCTTGGTTGCGAGAGGTGCTTGGTTTTGAAATCGGCTCCGTAACAATCGATCAAAAGACCTATTCCAAAGCCGTTATTCAGCCAAACTTCAATTTTGGCAAATTACGTTTTGGTCTTTACCTACCGGTTATCTATACCTCAGACCTGTTTAACCCGGATGATTGGTATAAACCCGCCGGCAATAACGAATGGTCTTTCGGTACCGATATAGGCTGGACTGACGATCCTCTTAACGCCGCTTGGGACGCCGTCAGCGATTTAGCTCTAAAGATTCGCTTTTTAGAACTGAATAACCGCTATGTCGATCCCTGGTACTTCAACATCGGTAATCTTTCCAGCATGACTATCGGACACGGCGTGCTGATGCGCAATTTCGCCAACGACTCCGAATTCCCCTCGGTTAGACGAGTCGGTCTAAACGCCGGCTTTGATCTTGGCTTCTGGGGCGGCGAGGTGGTAGTGGACGATCTGGCCAAAGCTGAAATATTCGGCGGCCGCTTAAAAACCCTGAGCATCTTAGGACTTTCCGGTATTGTCGATATCGATCCCGCAGGCGATCTACCCGCTAATCTTAAAGCTGAGAGCGGTGACCCTATTTTGATAGGCGCCGGCCTTGACCTAGACCTACCGATCGTCAAATTCGACTTCCTGAATGTCCGCGCTTTCGCGGATGCCGCGGCCGTGGTGCCCTATATTCGTGACGTATCGGATGCTAGCTTTACCAGCGCCGGGATAGAATCCGGCATCCAGCTTCAATCCGTTTTTGATTCAACACAGAGCGGTTTGGATATGTTCCGCAATTACGGTGTCGTAGCCGGCTTCCTAGGGCGGATTATCGTTGTTGATTTCCGCCTTGAATATCGTCTATTCCGAGGCGCTTATCGCCCTACCTTCTTTGACGCGGCCTATGAACGTAATCGCGGTCTTTACGCCCTGGATTTCGCTAGAACCTTAAAAGATCCAGATGCGCTCTATTCCAACAAAGCGACCGTTAATGGCATTTATGGCGAAGCCGGCTTTAGCTTCTTGAAGGACAAACTTAGCTTCAGCGCCGGTTATATGATGCCCTGGAGCTTTGATTCCGACATCGATTGGATGGAAGTCGCCAAGGGCGATTACCTAATGGCTGAGCTGGTCATTAAGAAGGGCTTGATACCGGTAATCGATGTATCTGGATCCTTCGCTTATGAGCGGACAGGCTTTATGCACGCCGTCCTTGGCGGCGAAGGCGTTACTCTTTTCGATGAAAAGACTATCCTTAAGGGAGAACTGATCTATCCTATCGCTGATATGATAGATATGGCCATTGTCGCTTCCACCGCTACCGCTCATAATACCGATGGCACTATTAAATACGATGGTGGTAAGCCGGTTATTGAACCGACTATAACCTTCGAGACGCGTATTCACTTCTGATTCGGCTACCGCGGCTGGAGTTGCCAGAGCCTTCAGCCGTGGAATTAAGGCAATTCTTTTCGCGAGGCCGCTTCTATAGAAGCGGCCTCATCTTTTTTGAAGTCTTTTCTTGCTTTTATGTATTGCCAAGCCACGGCGGACAAAGTTCGTTTTGTATGCCAGCGGCGCTTAAGGCTCTGCCGGCCATAAAATCCACAAGCTGATCGATGGAATTGGGCTTGTGGTAAAACGCTGGCGTTGCTGGCACAATTAGCGCCCCCGCTTCCGAAAGGCTTAGCAACTGCCGTAAATGGATAGTTGATAATGGCGTTTCTCGTATCAACAAGACCAGACGACGACGCTCTTTTAGCTGAACATCAGCGACGCGACGCAGAAGGTCTCCGCCACAAGCGTTAGCTATCGCCGCCGCGGCGGACATGGAACAGGGAGCCACAATCATAGCGTCCAAAATAAAGGAGCCGGAGGCCGGCGGCGCGAAAAAATCATTGTTATCATAAAAAAAGAGCTTAGCGCGGGCATTCTCTTTTAGCGCATTCCAATTTGATACAAAACTCTCCCCGCTTTCATGTTCAGCGATAGCTCTGCCTTTATCGGTGATGGAAAAATGTAATTCGCAATCAAGACCGGCTAAAGCCCTGGCCACGCGCAATCCGTAAACAAAGCCCGAGGCTCCACCTATACCCAAAAAATAACGCTTCATCACCGCCGCCCTTAGGTAATAATAAAAAAAACGACTTCAAGAACCTTAGACTAGTGAATTCGTCGCCTCCGACAAGCGCGATTCTCCCCTATCATATCCCGTTATAAAAATACATACCTTTTCCGGAGTAAGCTCCGGGGTATGGCCCCCCGCCTTCCAATCAATAAGATAAAAAAACGGGAGCCGATAAAGTTCCTACCAGACCGAACGCGCGTCCACTACGATTCGGTCAAACAAGGTTCCAGCCAATAGGGTTAACGATACCAGCTTATTCGCTAAATACGCGGAAAAATCGCCGTATTTTTGGTAATTTTTCGCGGAAAGGATAATAGCCAATGTCAAAATTCCAGCGGCTATAAGCAGAGCTGCCACGAAACCGTAACCCTGTCTGGTTCCATAACCAAAGGTAAATAATGACGCGAGCGCCACACAGTGGCAGAAAGCGGCGGTACCTAAGGACGCGTTTTTACCAAAACGCGAAGGAAAAGAATATAGTCCATAGGATAAGTCAAAATCGATATCACGTATCGCATAAATGATATCAAAGCCGGCAACCCAAAACGCGTTAGCGATAACAAGAACAAATATTGGCCAATGAAGCCCGCCCCGCAATGCCAGCCAAGCGCCAAAGGGCGCTCCAGCGCAGCTAAGCCCCAACAACCAATGACAAAGCCATGTAAATCGCTTGGAGTACGAATAAAGGACAAAAAGCATCCCAATCAGCGGTAAAAAAAGAGCGCAAAGCGGGCAGAGCGTAAAAGCGGCGACTGATAATACGATATATGAAATTACCGCTATTATGATCGCTTCAATGACGGACACACGTCCTTTCGGAATATGCCTAGACGCGGTACGCGGATTAGCGGCGTCAGACTTTCTGTCTATAACTCGGTTCAGTGCATTGGCGCAGGTACGAGCGCCTAAAAAAGCAAGGCTAAGCAAGACCCCATCCCTCAGCGACGGCCAGCCCCTCGCCGCGCTGAAAGCGGCGATTACCAAAAAAGCGAATGAAAAAATGGAGTGGCTGAACATCACGAGTTCGCCATATAGGCGAAGACGCCTGACTATGCTCATAAACCGTATTCATGCCAGCGCTCATCAACCAAGCGCTTCATATAATCAGTCATAACAATATCGTCAGGCCATTCACGTTGATGTCCTTCTTCCTTCCATTTCTTTGTGGCGTCTATTCCAAGCTTATGACCATAATGCGGCAAGGGCGAAGCATGATCCAAAGCGTCTAAGGGACCGGCTACTATAACAAGATCGCGAGCCGCGTCAATATTGTTGAAAACCTTCCAGGCCACGCTTGACAAATCCCGAGCGTCAACTGATTCGTCCACAATTATGATCATTTTTGTGTACATCATTTGTCCCATACCCCAAAGGGCATTCATTACTTTTCTAGCGTGCCCTGGAAAGCTCTTTCGTATGGAAACGATGACACAATTATGAAAAACCCCTTCTAAAGGGAAATTCATATCCACAATTTCCGGTAATTGGGCGCGCAAAAGCGGCAAGAAAAGCCGTTCGGTCGCTTTTCCAAGATAGCAGTCCTCCATCGGTGGTCTGCCCACTATAGTACAGTTGTAAAGCGCTTTTCGCCTTCTTGTAATCTTCTCCACATGAAAGACCGGATACGGCGCCTTAAGCGAATAGTAGCCGGTATGGTCGCCAAAGGGGCCTTCTTCTTTCAACGGCTCCTTAGTATCCACATAGCCCTCCAGAATAAATTCGGCGTTGGCGGGAACAAGCAACTCGTTTGTGATACATCGGACTCGCTCAACCGGAGCTTTACGTAAAAATCCGGCGAACATCATTTCATCAATAAAGGACGGAAGCGGGGCGGTCGCCGCGTAAATAAGAGCGGGATCGCAACCTAAAGCCACTGAAACCGGCATTCGCCCACCGCGATTCCTCCATTTTTCCCAAATGGCATGCCCGTCTTTATGTAGGTGCCAATGCATGCCGGTGCTTTTTTTATCATAGATTTGCATACGATACATACCCAAATTCTGACGGCCATCCTCTGGATCACGGGTTATAACAAGGGGCAGAGTAAAAAACCGGCCTCCATCACCAGGCCAACAACGTAATGCGGGGATAAGATCCAAATCCACCGTATCTTCAAGCACTTCCTGACAAGGCGCGCCTAAAACAGCGGGTAAGGGAACAACGCAGGCCAATCGAGCTAGTTTTGGAATAGCCATGGCCTTTCCCACAAAGCCGGTATATGAAGAAATATCGATAATATCCGCGATTTCACTAGCCAAATGGTCCAAACCGTCAAAGCCGTTGTCAGAACCCAGGGCTAAAGCCATCCGTTTATATGTACCAAAAGCGTTAATCAATACCGGATATGGCGAGTCCTTAACCCGTTTGAACAATAAGGCTGGCCCCTCCGCCTTCATGATCCGGTCAGCGATCTCGCTTATTTCAAGATCACGGTCAACCTCAACATCAATTTCCTTAAGCTCCCCCTTCTGGCGAAGGGTTCTGACAAAGTGACTTAAATCTTTAAACGCCATAGTGGAAGAAACCTCCCGGTCTTACTCATCCAAGGGCGATGAATTATCAATCCGCTCAAGCGCCTCGCCGCCATTAGTTTCCACGGGTTCTACGATTTCAACGGCTCCTCCAACAGTGCCAGAGCTTTCCTCGACTACATCGATAGTATCAGAGCTTTCATCGGTTTCTTCGGCTTCCACGGTTTCTTCGGCAAGGTCGATAGCGTCAGAGCTTTCCACGCTTGCGGCGGCCGCGGCCGCTTCCGCCGCGGCCGCTTCGGCCGCGGCTCTCTCCTCTGGCGACATTAAAGCCCTTTCTATACGTTTCCTGTCTTCATCGCCTAAGATTATTCTGGGATCGCTTGTAAAAGCTTCTAAGGCGGCCCTATCTTGAAAACCTTTAGATAAAGCCAACGCGAGGCTATCAGAAGCGCCCTCGCCCCCCGATATAAAAAGGGCCCTAGCCAAAGCGAAATGAACATCACCAGCGATGATAGTAGCCGCTGTTTCTTTCCCTGAATCGACAAGCGTTTGATAATACTCCGCCGCCTTGCTGAAAAGATTGGCCGCTTCGCTAGCTTCCGCCGCCTCTCGGCGGACCATAGCTTCATCGCTCAACGCTAGATACGCGTCAAAATACTCCAATGCCCGTGGATCACGCGACGATCCATAAGCGCGCGCCAGCAGAAGAAGGGCATCTTTATCGTTCGGGTTAGCCTCAACATAGGGCGATAAGACCGAAACCGCCCGATCCCTGCGGCCGGCGGTATATAAAAGCAAGGCATAGTTATAATTAACAGCAGGTCCGGCTGGAACCAATTCAATAACTCTGTCATAAACGGTTAACGCTCGATCCATATCCCCTTTTTTTAATGCCGTAAACGCGACAGCTTTAAGCAGCATAACATTGTTTTGATCTTCTTCTAACAAACCCTCAAAGTAAGCTAAGGCAGCGCTATAGTCACCTAATTCAAACGCAATCCTTCCCAGATAGTATTCAGAGGCGGCGCGGGTTTTTTCGCTAGCTTGAGCTTTTAGGAACCAAAAACGCGCGCTTTCATATTTTTCTAGCTTAAAATTCGCCTCAGCCAATGCGTAATAATCCTCGCCTTGTACGGGATTTGATACACAAGCGCAAAAAATCGAGACAGACAAAACCAGAACGGCCACTAAAGGGCCGAAACGTGGACCAAACGGCAATCAGCCCCCCAGAACGGTATCTTCAATGCGGCGCAATTGAGATCGATATAAATTAGCGATATTGGAACCATAATCCGCCACTAGCTGCATTATATTACGCGGATGTTCATCGCCATCGGGGCCGTTTATTCTATCACCGGCATCACCTAAACCTGGCAAAATATAGGCGGCTTCATTCAATACCGGGTCCATCCATAAAGTAAAAACACGGCAATTATCTAAGGCGCGAACTACCCGAAGCGCTCCTTTTAAAGCGGAAATTACATTAAAAAAGAGAACGGATTTGGGCTTAACACCCCGTTCCATAAGATATTTTATTACAGTAACGAGACTACCGCCAGTCGCGTTCATAGGATCGGCGAAAACCAAGTCTTTCCCATCAAGGTCTTCTAAACGAAAATAAGATTTTTCCAGATCTAATATATATTCCATATCGTTCTCTCGCTTAGAATCGTCACGTTTTATCTTAAATAAGGCAAAAGGCGTGACATACCCGTGCGAAGAATATTCCTGAATTTCCTTGGATACGATCATAGACGGTAACAAAGCGCCACGCAACATAACACACATAACGGAATTATCGATGGCGGCATCTATATTTGGAATTTTATGAACAGCGAAATTCCGTACCGGCTGGGTAACAGGCGTACGAACGATAAGGTAATTTTTACTCGCGCCGGGAGCGCTTATATACGCCAACTTAAACAACATTTCATAAGCCCGCTGTATATAATAAACGAATTCCTGTGGACCGGTTTGAACATCCCGTAATTTAGCTATAAGACGCGACGCTTCCGGATGGTTTTCCTGAGGGGTCAAAAACGAATAAACATGGATACGGGGCTCATCCTTGCAAATAGCCTGTAAGGTCCGGCCCATCTCATTATACAGCTCGATTAGCTCGGTTTCTTCCTTTTTCCGCTCGGCATTAGCGGGTGACGCGGACAAAACCGCGAAGGGTCGTGTAACCCGCTTAAATAATTCATCCATTTTAGCTAAAGAGCGCTTATCGTTATCCGTCAATAAGCCATCCAAATCTTCGGCCTTGAGTACTATCTTATTCATGGTTAGCTCTATTGTAGCACAGCCATACGCTTAACGGCTAGGTAAAATATACGCGAGCCAAGCGCTAAAAATCCGCACTTTTATCTATCCGCCTTGATTAGCCTTTTTTTTAAACTCAGGCGTTTCAGCGCTAAGGCAATTTGACACCATGTTTTGAGTACCGTACTATTTAAATTCATGACGCGGCGCTAATAAAACGAATATTACCGAGTGTTCGCATTCTCATTTGGAGGTAGTAATGAAAAGGATATCGTTTGCGTTTATGTACCTATTCATTTTCCTCAGTATGCCTGTATTTGGCCAGGTAAAACTAGCGAAAGGTACAGCCGTTTTCGCTGAATGGTCATCCAACAACTGGTACCACGGCAAAATCGCCTCAACCTGCGCTGACGGATATCAGGTTCTCTTTGATGACGGCGACACTAAATGCTGCTCTCTTAAAGAAATAGCGCTGGACAAGGTTCCTTCGGCCGCGGAAGTTAAAGCCAATACGCCGGTTTTAGCCGAATGGTCAAACGGTTCCTATTATCCCGGCGTAATCGCGTCTTTCAAAGGCGGCAAATACAAGATTGATTACGACGACGGCGATACGGCCGTCGTTTCCCTGTCTCAGTTGAGAATACGCACTGTCGCGCCGCTTGCGCTCGCTGATCCGCCAGCCAAGACTGAAAAGGCCACCAATAACGAATCCGATAAGCCACCGGAGGCCGCGTCGCCATTACCCAAGGTCGTCAGCCAGGAAATGGAGATATGGTACGATGGCTCGTCCTGGGCGGAAATTATGACGAGCGGAAAAATCTGGATAGACGGGTCGCGTATCGGTGAAATTGAAACCAACGGAAAAGTCTGGAAAGACGGCTCCAAAGTTGGGGAGATCGAAGCCGATGGCGACATCTGGATTGATGGAAGCAAAGACGCGCGTATAGAAAAGGACGGGGATTTGTGGTTCAACGGTTCTAGAGTGGTTGAGTTCGAATCCGACGGCGATATCTGGTATGAGGGATCTAAGTTATGGGAAGTGGCCCCATTTGACGGGGGCTATGAAGACATGCGCGTCATCGCCGCCATCCTGATCTTCTTCGCGCCTGAGTTCGCCTACGATTATTGATTCGCGGTTTTGCGGCTCTCGAAAAAGGCGTTAACTACATAAGGTCTTATTTCGCGTAGCTTCTTTAAAAAAGCATAAATACGCTAAACGCTCCATTAAACGGTAACGCTAGTGAAATATATAAGCCCGTACCGTTAAATATATAACGGAACGGGCTTATTTCTTTATTTTAACCAAAAACGCAAGCCAATTTCAGCGGGCAACGACCAATCAGGGAATTTTAAAGGAACTATGCCTAGTCCTAAAGAAGGAGCGGCCGCCAGCCAAAATTCGATATCATTGGTAATATGCCAGGACAAGCCTATAGGCGCTCTGCCGCCAACAGCTAGACCTAGGCCGCCGCCTACGGCGATATTAACATATCCTCCGGCGCCAAAATACCAGTCTAGATTGAAGCCCTTCTCGGTAATAAAGTCCGTATCGATAAAATAGTAATCCCCAGTCGCGCGTAATCCGACACCGCTGCTATTAAGGCTTACATTAAAAGCCCAAAAAATAGGCATAGAGGTCAGTTTAAGACTAAGACCCAGATCTCCACCGGCGCCATAACCGCCATAACCGCCGCCAATTACGCCCCCTATCCCCAATTTAGAGGGATGGTCGGCGTATACCGCGGTCCCTAAGACCGACGCGATAATAAATCCAAATAAAAGCTTCTTCATAAGACCTCCGTATCATTTAATAGAATAGCCGAGAAACGGTTCTTAAGAGGAAAACCCCTTTGAAACAACCCAGCTAATACTAGTATATTCAAGGATATAAAAAATAAAAGGGAAATCTCTTCTTAAGAAATATTTAATAAACAGCGGTTTCTTCAATATACGGACTTTGGATTTGCCGCTTTGAACGCGTTCCCCATTCCCCAGCTTCAGGCACCGAAGAGACAAAACGCCAAAGCTCAAAGGCTGAGGTTCGCTTCCCAACGGCATAAAGCGAGGCGGCAAAATAATAGATGGTTTTAAAATATTCGTCTTCCAGAGCCCTTTCACGTAATTCCGGAAGAGCCATGGCGTCACGCCAGGCGGCGGAGAGGGAGGAAAAGCGCCAGCTTTGATCTCTTTGACGCAATTCTTCAACAATTAAGGTCGTTTCTAAAAGAAAGGCAAAGCTTAGATGATCCGAAGCGCGAGCATGTCTGCCTGAAAGGTAAAAATAGACGCCCAGCTCTTTGTGCGCTGGATAATACTCAGACGCATAGTGTCTATAAAGTTGGACAAAGCGATCAACTCCCTCGGAAACAAGGAGCTTGCCCATAGATTCACGAGTGAACTGATGTTCATCCCCACTCCACAGTTGGTCATCCGCGCAAATCGCCAATAAGGTAGCTTCCATGGCCTTGTACTGAGAACTCATGGCATAAGCGTCAGCTAGCGCATACCGTATATTAAGCTCCTCCCCAGGAATATCAAGAAGTAAGCTATGGTTCAGGGCTTTCCGGAACTGGTCTATAGCGACGCTGTACTCCCCTTCCATTCGGAAAACCTTACCTATCCAATACTCAGCCTCGGGGAAATTTCGTAAATCCAAAAACCGGGACAAAGCTTCATTAACGGTAATTATTTTTATTTTTGAATCGGTTTCGTTCCAAAATAAATCAAAGGCGGAAATGGCGGAAGCGAATTTATTATGACGGACATATTCTTCGGCGGCTTCCAGCTTATCGCCTAAACTGCGGGCATTAGCGCTGGACAGCACGGACACCAACGCGTTGTAGGAATCATCAAAAACATCCGCGCGCAGGCGGCGAGCATCCTCAAAACACAACAAAGCTTGTCCATAAGAACCTTCGCGAAACAACTTTTTGCCGCGTTCTAAAACCATACGGTAGGATTCGGCGGCTCCAACGTCCACTATCACCGCCGTTATAACAAGAAAAAAACAAACGAGAATCCGACCGCGTCGTAGGACGTTTCTCACAGTTTTTTTAGTTCCTCCTCAAACGCCGCGTCCGCTTCCTCAACAGTTAAGGTTCTAACCACCGCGCCCTGCCGAAAAATAAGGACCTTGTCGCCCGCTCCAGTTATACCCAGATCCGCATGCCTCGCTTCACCCGGCCCGTTAACGACACAGCCCATCACGGCTATAGTCACATCCTTGTTTAAAGAATAGAGCCGGTCGCGCCAACGTTCTATAAAACCATGAACATCAAAGCCATTCCGTCCACAGCGCGGACAAGAAACAAGGACAACGCCCTTTGGCTTATTACCCTTAGTATCGGCTAAAGCGCCTAGTATTTCACGTCCAGCGATTATTTCATTTTCCATGCTGTCGGATAATGACACGCGAAGCGTGTCGCCTATACCCTCATCCAACAAGCTATGGAGAGCGATGGCGTTACGAACCACACCGGCAATCAAGGGGCCGGCTTCCGTAACGCCCAAATGAAGAGGAACCGCTCGTTTATGAAAGAGAGAGCGATTCGCGGCTACGGTATCAGTTATGGATGAAGCTTTTAGTGAAACCAGAACTTGCTTAAAACCGAGTTCGTCTAAAAAGGCCAATTCTCGTTCAGCCGATGAAACCAAAGCCTCCGAGCGACTGATTGTTCCATCGTTAACGGCCTTCGCTAGATCGCTCGGCAAACTACCGGCGTTGACGCCTATCCTTAACGGCACGGCTCGGTCGCGCGCCTTTTCCACCACCAGCTTCACTTTATCCCGAGCGCCGATATTGCCGGGATTTATTCGGATTTTCGCGATAGGAAAATCTAAACAACGAAGAGCTAAGCGATAATCAAAATGGATATCAGCCACTAGCGGCATTTTGGTTTTACTGGAAAGAAAACCGAGACGCTCCGCCTGATCCATATCAGGTACGGCGAAGCGCAATATTCCACAACCAAGCCTAGCTAGACCTTCTATCCGCTCCAGGACTCCGCTCAAGCCGCTCCCAACGCTTTCGCTTGTGAGAGCTTCCTTCCACATAGTCTGAATAACTACAGGATGACCGCCCCCAAGCAAAACAGAGTCAACACCATTCTGCCCGCCGACTTTGATGAGCGTGGCTGAGCTTAGCGGCTTAGTCATGGGTACTCGTTTCTCTTCGTCGCCTCAGAGACTTAAATCGCGCCAAAAGTAAACGCCATAACAAAAAGCGCGACAGTTTCACAAAGCCCGACAACGGTAATATATTGACCAAAGCCCTTACCAGTCTCGCCGAAAGCGTCACAGCTAGCAGCGGACGCCTTGCCCTGAGCAATGGCGGACATTCCCATAGCCAAACCGCCCGCGATACCCGCTCCTAAAAGCAGAAAGGGATCACTTGAGGAAACGAGCATCCTTCCCATCAATATGAATCCATAGATAGTCTGCGTCAGCGGGGCGCCGGCAAAGACCACAAGCAAGAAAGAAGCGCTCTTGTTCTGTACATAATTACGTTTCCAGGCGCCAATGGCGGCTTGGCCAGCGGCGCCGGTACCGATCGCGGAACCTATGGCTGAAAGCCCAAGGACCAAGGCGACGCCGATCATTCCAAAATTCATGACAACTCCTTTTGAGGTGTATCGGGAGCCCGTTCCCGGAACGGGTCATACGCGAATCCTGACCATTCCATTCCAAGATGGCCGGAGAATTCCAACATATTAAGCCTAACACCGTGAACAATCACTGACAGTAAGCTTAAAACTAAATTGATGCCATGTCCCAGCACAAGTATGGCGATGGCGATAAAGAAGAACAAGGCTTCACCGAATAAGGGGCCAACCATATCATTTACCGTCTGGCTAATAGCTACGCCGGCAAGCCCAACCGCCCAAAGCCGAATATAGGAAACGATATCCGCGAAAACATTAACGACACCCAAAAAAACCGATACGATGTTTTTCAAACTAGCGACGACACTCCCGCCTAAAGAACGGAGGAAAGAGGCGCCGCCTTCATAATTAGCGAAAAGAAAATTTAGTATAAAACCGACGCCGATAAGAGGAAGGGAGTATTTAGGCAAAGGAAAGCGTTCAGCGTCTATTACAAGATTCAAAACCAGACTGAGCATACCCGTCACCATCAGCAACTGCCCAAGCTGAGAAAGGAATTTCAAGCTGCCGATATCGCGTTTGATATTTTTAAGATGAGCCAATATCAACTGAATAGTCCCTAAAAAGAAACAGAAAATCTTGACGTTGTCACCGGATTCCGGATTAGCGCTAGACAGCCAATTAATATCGATCTTTTTAAGGAAAGAAGGCACATATTCCGCTTGAATCCCAAAATAACTAAGAGTTAACACCCCCCACAGGACGGTGAAACTGGATAATAAAAGGAGCAAACGGACGGCGTCAGGAACCGGTTTTTTCTTCTTTTTAGCCATAAAGGCTAAACCCAAGCCGCTCGCGAATAATAGAGCGCCATAACCCGCGTCCCCAAAAATCATAGCAAAGAAAAAACAGAAAAACAGCAAGAACCAAGCCGATATATCATATTCTCTATAATTAGGCACGGTTCCCAAAAAAGCGAAAATAGGGTCAACAATCCTAATAAACGCCGAGTTTTTAGTCTTTACGGGGACCTGATCATCCGGTCCCGGTTCGTCGGCAATAAAAGCCCAAGCATTAGCTTTTGCCGCGGCCGCTATTTTTGGCAGTTCTTCATCCGGAAGAAAACCTTCTAACGCGACCAAGGCTTCAGGTTCACCGCTTTCCATTAAGCTCACCGCGCCATGATGCAAGGTTTCAAATTCGATAGACGCGTCAAGCTTAAGGATATATTGTTCAAGAACTGGTCGTTGTTTGGACAAAACTCGTAATTCATCATCTATGTCGCGGCTTCTTTTTTCGGCCTTCGCTACCCTAGCGCTTAGTTCGGCGCTTGAAAAGCGCGGTAGATCGATAATGACAGCCTCGTCTGGCAAGAGGGGTAGACGATCATCGGAGCTAACAAGCAAAGCTCGCGTTTTTTTCTTATAAGAGCCTAGGGTGATTACGTTCGTCTCTTCAGTTACCTGGTCATGAGCTTTTTTTGATAATTCAATCAGCCTTAAGTGAACGCCGCGCTCAGCTAAATAATCGAAATCCGCTGGATCGATATTACCCCAAGACGCTAAGCGTTCAAACTCGGCTTTATCGCGGCCTTTCTCCTCGTTAAGGTTTTGCTTCTCTTCAGACAAACGAAGTACCGTTTCCACCAGCTCATGGCCATCGCCATGAAAATCGCTAAGGTTATTTTGAGAGACAGTCTTTTTTTTCTGGTTTTTCTTCTCGGCCGCTTGGATCTCTTCCAATATCACGCGGACACGGTGGGCTTTAGAACGCTTGTCAGCTAGCTCCCGCGCCGCTTCGCCATTGATAAGCCCTTGAGCGATAGCGGGGTGAAATACGCCAACACGGCGAAGAGCTCGTAGCGCGGACCGTCGCTCTCGATCAAGAAGAACTAAGGTCACCTTTTTCATTGGTACGATCATCGTTCACCCTTCTCCATCGCCCGTTTAGCGATCTTACCGCGAACCACCGCGGCCGTCTGCTGATCTCCCAAATACACACCGATGCGTTTAATATTAGCCCGCGCCTCAGGAATTTTAACTTTTTCAAAAAGATTAACCCGTTGGGTGGTTGTTCTAAGCTCACGCTCCAAACGACGCTGCTGTTCCAAGATAAGCTTCTTCTCCAAATCAAGCAGAGCGATAGCTTGTACCTGATCTAAAGCGGCGTCCAGCCAGGGTGGCGTCATTAAAAGGTCATAATCATCGTGATCAAAATCAGCGCCTTGGAAAACCGGTATTTCCACACCTGCTATATTACCGACTCCCTGCCTTAATTCCTTAAGACGAAGGAGAGAAGGCGTAAATACGTTTTTTTCACCAAATACGGCTATCCAGCGGCGAAAAGCCGCCAAGGCCGCTGCTTTCGTTTCCTCAAGTGAACGCGCGCGCGCCTCAATCGACCGTATTTCCATCTGCAACTGCTGTTTTTTCAGCAATAAAGTAGGCAGATAGCGGCGAAACATCTTGAGCTCGTCCTTTTGGCGCTTAAGCTCGTTCTTGGTCAGTTTAATCTTGGCCATGACGTTTCCCTACGCGTTCCGCGGCCAGAATTTCTCAATCAAATCACTGCGAAGACCAGTTTCGTCTCTCTTAAAACACGTTGCCAGCAAGTCCCAGCCTAAGTCAAGCGCCTGTTCCAGCGGAATATTAACCGAAAGATCCATCATCTCCTTTTCAAATAAGACCCCGTATTTAAGGAGCTTTGTGTCCCAATCGGTCATCATGAAACCCATGGATTTCTTTTCTAAAGTATCCTTGTACGCGGCGTATAGCTTAATCATACCGTCCATAAGCGAGCGATGGTCGGCTCTGGTTTTACCATTGACCTGTTGCTTCAGCCGCGATAAGGACCCGAAGGGCTCAATACGACCATTTTTAAGGTAATACTGACCTTCAGTTATATAACCCGTATTATCCGGGACTGGATGAGTAACATCATCGCCCGGCATAGTGGTAACGCCAAGAATAGTAATTGAACCGGCGGTGTCAAAATCAACCGCCTTTTCATAACGAGAGGCAAGCTGGCTATAAAGATCGCCGGGATAGCCGCGATTGGAGGGAACCTGTTCCTGGGTAATGGCTATTTCTTTAAGCGCGTCAGAAAAGTTGGTCATATCTGACAGTAATACTAGAACATCCTTCCCCTGAAGAGCGAACTGTTCAGCAACCGCCAAAGCTACATCGGGAACCATTAGGCACTCGACAATTGGATCGGCGGCGGTGTGAATAAACATAACGGTACGCGGCAAAGCGCCGCCGGAATCTAGCGTATCTCGGAAATAGAGGTAGTCATCGTATTTTAAGCCCATACCACCCAAGACAATAACATCGACTTCAGCTTGCATGGCTATTCTAGCGAGCAGCTCGTTATACGGTTCTCCAGAAACCGAGAAAATTGGTAGTTTTTGGGAAACAACCAAGGTATTGAATAAGTCGATCATTGGAATACCGGTACGAATCATCCGTCGTGGGATAATACGTTTTGATGGATTAACCGAAGGACCGCCGATTGGTATAAGATTTTCCGTTAACTCGGGACCACGGTCGCGGGGCGCTCCCGAACCGTTAAAGACCCGGCCTAAAAGATTTTCCGAAAAAGAAACCCGCATGGGATGCTCTAAAAAACTGATTTCATCGCCCGTGGAGACGCCACGGCCGCCGGCGAAAACCTGCAGATACACCATATCGTTCTGTAGGCGTATAACCTCCGCCAGGGAAGCTCCATATACGGTCTGGATTCTCGCCAAGTCGCCGTAACGGACACCTTCCGCCCTAACGGAAATAACATTGCCGGTGATGGATTCTATTTTACTGTATATCTTTTTCATCTTCTCACCTGACCTCGGCGGAGCCGGTTTTTGCTTTTTCGGCGAAAGCGGAACGGAAAGCGGTTTCAGCCGCCATAAATTCCTCTGTCTTCCAGGGTGTTCCATTGAAGTCTAAAAACCTCTGCCTAAGACCATTAAAATACGATCTGGCTTCATCCTTATCCTTAAAAGAAAAAAGAGATCTTAAGACTTCAAGCATCATATTAAAAACATAAAGCTGGCGCTCAGGTAGTACGGCGGCGTCTATAGGATCAAAGGAATTTTGCTGAAAATAAACGGCGTCTAAAAAAGCGCCTTTGAGGTATATAACATAATCCTCAAGACTCGTTCCTTCCTCTCCGACAACCTTCATCATTTGCTCTACTTCATAGCCACGGGCTAGATAGCGGTGAGCTTCCTTTACTTTCACCTCTTCAATAATGCCCTGATATTTCGACCAAGAATCCAAGGGGTGAATAGCCGGATACTTGCGCGCATCCGACCGTTCTCGCGATAAGCCGTGGAAGGCGCCAACAACCTTAAGAGTGGCTTGCGTTACCGGCTCCTCAAAATTACCGCCGGCCGGACTTACCGTTCCACCTATGGTAACCGATCCGATTCCGCCGTCTCTTAATGAAACCAGTCCCGCTCTTTCATAAAAAGCGGCTATAACCGATTCCAAGTAGGCTGGAAAAGCTTCCTCACCAGGAATTTCCTCCAGGCGGCCTGACATTTCGCGCATAGCCTGAGCCCAACGACTGGTAGAATCGGCTAAAAGCAGGACATGAAGACCCATTTGGCGGTAATACTCGGCTAAAGTAACAGCGGTATAGACTGAAGCTTCACGGGCGGCTACCGGCATGGAAGAGGTATTGCAGATAATAATGGTTCGCTCCATTAACGCGCGACCGGTTTTAGGATCCAATAAATCGGGAAACTCTTTAAGCGTCTCCACTACTTCACCAGCTCGCTCCCCGCAAGCGGCGATAATTACGATATCAACATCGGCATGGCGGCTCGTTACTTGCTGCAAAACGGTTTTCCCAGCGCCGAAGGGGCCCGGGATACAATAGGTGCCGCCGCGAGCTACCGGGAAAAAGGTATCAATCAGCCGGATCTGGGTAACCATTGGGGAGCTGGGCTTTAAGCGCTCCACATAACAGTCGACGGCTCGCTTAACTGGCCAGCGAAAGGATAGAGTGACTTTTATACGCTTTCCTTTATCACCCTCTAGCTCGGCGATAGTATCGCGAATACGATATTTGCCCGGCTTTTGGATCGATATAATCGTATAAGAGCCATATGCCGTAAAAGGGACCATTATTCTGTGGTTGAAAGCGCCTTCTGGCACGGTCCCCAACGTATCGCCCCTAATGACACGATCACCAGGCTTAAGCGTAGGCGTAAAATCCCATTCACGGTCAAGCGATAAGGGCTCCAGATAAACGCCGCGTTCCAAAAAATAACCGGTTTCCTCGGCTAACTTTGGTAGGGGGTTCTGTAAACCATCAAAAACCTGTCCAAGTAGGCCAGGCCCCAATTCCACGCTTAACATATCACCGGAAAATTCTACCGAATCACCAACGGCTATACCACGAGTCTGCTCAAATACTTGAAGCTGGCACAGATCACCCTTAACTCGAATGACCTCGCTTTTAAGCTTTTTACCCGCTACAAGGACATAGCCCATTTCATTCATGGAGATTATGCCGTTAAAGCGAACGCTCACCATGTTGCCGTTAACGGCGACGACCGTTCCCGTTGTTCCGATCATTCCGCTTCTCCCGATGCGTTTATCGCTGACGCGTTAATAATAGACGTATATAATTCAAAAAAAGCGCCTTCGCCGTTCTCAGCGGTAAATAGCGACTGCCGAGTTGATAAGCGCAGTTTTAAGAAATAAGCGTATATAACGTCCCTTGAAAAATACGCCTGCTCTAAAAAACGATCCAGCGCTGCCCAACGCGCCCGATCAAGCAGGGTTTCCGTTTCCAAAGCCGAAGCCGCGGCCAAGGCCGTTTTCGCTATTTCCGCCGTTTCGCCGTCATAAGCTTTTTCCGAAGCATCAGCCAAGGCTTCGCTCACGATTGGTGCCTCACGCTTAAGTTGGGCGGCTCGTAGGCGCGCGAGTTTGGTCCTAAGAGACAAGTCCCATAATCGATATGCTCTTATAAGGGCGGAATTGCTGTCCCTATCCACATTTGGACAGGAAACGAGTTCAGAGAGTATATGAAAATCCGTACGATTCATCAAAGCTCGGCATAATTCCATGAAACGTTCTACCGAAAGAGTCGGCGCTTCTCCCCAAACAAGCATGGGTAGCTGAGAAACAAGATAGTAATACGCGCTCACCGTTTAGAGCCCTCCAGCGGCGCTTTTAAACAAGTCCGCCAGACGGGGATTTACATAAGCGGATAGTAGCTCAGCCACCGCGGCGGCCGAAAAATCATAATAGACAGCGCCCTTTTCAACTACAATTTTAAAGCCGGCGCCCATGGCCTCTCCGCTCGTCAGCTCAAGCCCGGAACGTAATTCATCGCTAAGGGCGTTTAGCAGATATTTCTCTAGACGCTTGAGCGATTCCGAGGATAAAAGCACGCGAGTAAGGTCGCCGCCTTTCCAATTGTTAAGCAGTTCAGGCAATATAGCCTTTAAAAGCTCATCGTCAAAGGCTTTTTCCGTTTCCCTCGCCGTAATCGCGGCGAGCAAACGATCCACCTCCGCCTTGAACGTTAACATCGCGTTACGAGCCGCTTGAATAAGAGCGGTTTCTCCGGCTTGACGAAAGCGTTCAAGCTCCGCCTTAGCTTCAGCGAGGAGCGCATCGGCCTGTTTCTTCCCCTCCGCCACAATGGCGGCCGCTTCAGCTTCCGCCGCCTCACGCAAACGCGTCGCTTCAGTCTCGGCGTTTTCTATACCATCTTTTTTTATTTTATCAATCAATTCTTGCAACTGTATATCCATAAGCCCCTCATTCCATTTGATCAGCCTAGCGCTCTAATCAAAGCCCTAGAGATGCCGCGTCATTCGTGTATCGCAATACCTTTAGTAGCTTCCGCTTCGCGATGCTATAAACAGCTTCCGGTTCCTCATAGTCAGCCACCGTTTTTTTTATTTGCTCATCCACCACCGCCGCTAAGCTGTCGGCATCGGGAAAAGAATCGCTTTCCATCGTATTAAGCGCCATAATCACGCTTTGCAAGCCTTGCTTCTCTCGTTGTAACAGCGCTTTATTTTCCAAATAAACAAACGGACTTAGCTCCCCCGTTTGTTGGCGCCGTTCGGCTAATAGCGTTAAATCTTCAATATCCTCAAGGCAGTCTTCTAATTCCGCCTTCAATATTTTTAGGAAGAGACGCTTGCGTTGGGGCATACCGCCATTCCTCCCTAGCTAACATCACTGTTTCGCCCCACGATATCGAACTTGTCTAAACTAGGCAAGACCTGAAAACTGACTATATCCTTACCAAGAAAATTGGAATTCGGTTTGTTCATGGTAATCCCGATCAGGACCAAAAATACAAGAAGGGAAACCCGCCTGGTTAGGACTATCCGGAAAATGCTGAGTTTCCAAACAAAAGCCCTCATGTTTCCCATATACCGACCCGCGCTTCCCGGGAATGTTGGAAAGGAAATTCCCTGAATAGAACTGAACGCCAGGCTGTGTGGTCCGCACTGATAGGCGCCGACCGCTGACTTTCTCATACACTTCCGCGCAGGGCCGAAGCGTGCCGGGTTTACCCTTAAGCACAAAACAGTGGTCGTAACCGACGCCGGTTTTGGCTATATCAGCGCCCACGCGCTTTGCTTGGCGAAAATCGAAGGGCCCATCCGCGATTGAGGCTATTTCCCCGCTTGGAATAAGACTTTCATTTACAGGGAGATACGCGTCCGCGTATAAAAGAAGTTCATGATCCAATATATCGCCGTTTCCCTCACCCTTTAGGTTAAAGTAAGCATGATTGGTTAAGTTGACTGGACAGGGACGGTCTACCTTAGCCCTATATTCGGCGATCAGCCGATTATCATCACTAAGGCCATACACAACAACGGTTTCCATACTACCGGGGAAACCCTCGTCGCCATCGGGACTAGTTAGGCTTAGGGAAACAAAAACGCCGCCCTTATCGCTATACGCTTCCGCCCGCCAATTAGCCTTATCAAAACCTTTATTGCCGCCATGAAGCGTATTACGACCGTCATTAGCGGGTAATTGATATTGAGAACCCGCCAATGAAAAGCTGGCTCCGGCGATTCTATTAGCGTAACGGCCTACGGTAACACCAAAAAAGGGGTGGCTTGTCGTATAAGGGGTTAAAGTGGAAAAACCCAAGAGAACATCATCATTCTTTCCTGAGGCTTGAGGAAGCACTAAGGAAACAAGAGTGGCGCCATAGGTAGAAACGCATAACGTTAAATCGCCAGCTTTTAGTATATATAAGTCCGTATCCTGACCATCAGCTAAAACGCCAAATTTTTTTCGCGTTATCATCATGTTTTGCTCCTCATAGCCGAGAATAACAGCCAAAGAATAATACGCTACTTGATAGCGATTAGGGAATTAAGCTCAGTGTATACAGCGAAAGCGTCTCCGACAAGGGATTGCGTTAGAGAGAATCGTTTTTATGGCAAGGGCGGTATGGCCTTGATTGGCCGGCCCTTACCAGTCTACTATCAAGCTGGAGGTCATAATGGATCGTTTCTTTGACCGTTTGGGAGACGTCATTAAATCCTTCTTTGACGATGAGGATCACAGCGTTTTTGGCGATAGCCGTTCCAAAGTACGGGACCCCGATTTGAACGCGGCCTTTGAAGAGCTTGACGACTTTCTAAACGAGGGTAAAACAAGAGGCCATGTTCGTGAAGGGGACGATCCAAGAGCGCGGACCAGCCATCAATCGGATTACGCTAATTCCAGCTATTGGCGGACACAGCAGGCTAAAGGACAAATACCGGATATTATCAAAAGAGATTTCGCTGAATTGGGTTTGCCCGTAGGCGCGTCCGCGGAGCTATGCAAGGCGGCTTATAAGAAATTATTAAAATTGCATCATCCAGATAGACACGCCGGCCATAGCGGCAATATGAAAAAGGCTACGGAAAAATCATCTAGAATCAACGCTTCCTATCAAAGGATAGAAGCATGGCGAACGACAGGGAAAATAGACTAATAGTCGCGAAAAACAAGCCCGTAT
>CAZJJK010000009.1:39253-47122 GCA_964546285.1 uncultured Treponema sp.
ACCGCGCCACCAATGTTTCAGACCTTTTACGCGCCTTATCTCCTTTAATTAATCAGTTTCAGACGCTTTAGCTTCACCGTATTCGGACAATTTTCGGTGCAAGGTTTTACGCCCGATATTCAATATTTCCGCCGTTTTGCTCTTATTGCCCTTGCTATATGATAGGGTTTCACGAATAGCCAGTTTTTCCACTTCAGCCAAGCTTACACCAACCGGGATGCGAATCCAACCGGTTTCGTCAGAACCGCGCACCGTCGGAGGCAGGTCATCCATCGTAACAAGAGAACCCTTAGCCATTACCACGGCGCTTTCAACACAGTTTCTCAGCTCCCGAATATTCCCCGGCCATTCATACGCGTAGAGTTGAGCGCGCGACCTCGCGTCAAAGCCATCCAGCTTTTTCCCATTCTCCTCGGCGAATTCTTTTAGAAAACGAGCCGCTAATAAAGGAATATCATCTTTCCGTTCACGAAGCGGCGGGACATGTATATTAACAACATTAAGACGATAAAACAGATCCTCACGGAAGTTGCCCTTATCAATCTCAGCCTTAAGATCACGGTTGGTCGCGGCGATAATTCTAACATCCACTTCCAGACTATCCTCACCGCCCACTCGCTCAAAGCGTTTTTCCTGAAGGACGCGAAGTATTTTTATCTGCACATTTTGATCAATTTCGCCTATTTCGTCCAAAAAAAGCGTTCCCTCATGGGCTAATTCAAAACGGCCTCGCTTTCTAGCCACAGCGCCGGTAAACGCGCCCTTTTCATGACCGAATAGCTCGCTCTCCAACAAGGTCGCCGCGAGAGCGGCGCAATGAACTTTGATAAGAGGCTTAGCTTTACGAGGAGACAGTTCATGAAGAGCGTTTGCGACCAATTCCTTGCCAACGCCGGATTCCCCGGAAATCAACACCGAGGCTTTGGTTGGCGCGACCCGTTTTATGGTATCGATAACCCGGCGAAGCGGCGCGCTAGTGCCTATCATCGCGTCAAAATGCCGATTAGCGTCCGCTTCTTCCTCTAAGCGGCGATTTCGCAAAGCCAGTTCCCTGTTTTGCAAAGCGCGTTTAATTAAAAGCGATAAGTGATCCAGATTCACCGGTTTTGTTAGAAAATCATAAGCCCCAGTCCGCATAGCCGCCACGGCGGTTTCAACCGTTCCGTGTCCGGTTAGTACGATTACCGGCATACCCGGCGTTTCGGCGACAATACGCTTAAGAAGCTCTTCTCCCGAAAGTTCCGGCATTCGTAAATCCGTAACGACAAGATCGATATCGCCCTTTTGAAAACGATGCCAAGCTTCCAATCCATCCGCGGCTAATACCGTACCATAGCCATCCAGGCCCAGCGCTGTCGCTAAACCTTCTCTGATATTTTTTTCATCGTCAACAATAAGAATTTTCGCGGTCATTCGGCTCCTCCATAAGCGATTAGCCGAGTCTCCTTCTGCGGTACTGGGAATACGATCGTGAACTCCGCGCCCTCGTTCGGCTTTGATTTTACGTTTATTTCAGCGCCATGTTCCTTAATTATCTTAAACACAAGAGTTAAACCTAAACCAGAACCCGTATCCTTAGTAGTAAAATAAGGCTCAAATATTTTAGGTAAATTCTCTTCTTGAATACCCATTCCGGTGTCTCTTAACGATAACTTAACCTCATCACCAGAACATTCGGTTTTAATAAGCAGCCGCCCACCCTTTGGCATTGCGGCTAGCGCGTTTTTTACCAGGTTCAATAAAGCCTGCTTGATATACCGTTCATCATATAACAGAGAGGGCACATCATCGGCTAAAGCCAAAGCGCATTCTACCCCGCCTTCTTCCAGCTCATACCGCATAAAATCGGACAACTCGCGGATTAGTCCATTGATATCGCCCTCCCTAAGGACAATATCCATCGGCCTCACCGCGAATAAAAAATCCACCACAATCCGATTAAGCCGATCTATCTCCTCATTGACGATACCAAGAAATTTTTCTATACGATCAAAGGGAAGAGACGCGTTCTCTCCCACAGTCCTTTCATCCTCTTCCAGCCTCGCGCTTTTTGCTTGATCCACGGCTTTGTTCTTTTTTTCCAAACCTACTGGAGGGTTTTTTAAGAAAATAGAATCACTGTCTAAACAGGCGGCTCGACTAGCTTCTAAAGCCTTTTGGATTAGCTGAATATGTATAGAAATAGAACCGAGCGGATTCTTAATCTCATGGGCGACACCAGCGGCTAAGGTGGTAAGGCTGGCAAGATTTTCAGCCCGACGCAATCTAGCTTCCTTACCGCGCTTTTCGGTGATATCTTCCACTTGGATAAGAGAACCAGTAACTTTGCGATCTTTAACCAGGGGAAGAACCGAAAGGGCCAAAAGACGCTGGACGCTTTTGACTTCCACATCAAATTCTTTCTCTACTACCCTATCACCTCTTTCCAAACTATATCGAACAAAATCGGCTATACGTTCATCTGAAATTACAGACCAAAGCGGGCGCTCCCCTTGTTCATAGAGCGATATAGGAAGAAAACGCTCAGCCGACTTATTGAAAAGAATTAGGTTGTGGTCAGCGTCGCAAACTAAGAGGCCAGCCGCCAATGAATCTATAACTGATTCTAGGCGTTCATTTTCCGCGGCGATGGATAAAAGAAGAGCCGTGACCTGTTCAGCGGTCATCTTAGGTAATTTTTTTAAGGCCCTTTCAATAAAAGTTCTCATGTATATTTGTTCCCAAGCATAGCGAAACCATCTGATAAACCTAAGAACAATCTTTCAAGACATAAAGCCGACGATTGATTATACACGGTAAAAGCTTGAGCGGCGTCGCCGATCGCCGCGCGCCAGGCCGCCGAAGCCGCGATCGATGAGGCACCCTCTGATACAAGAAGGGGACGAAGCCGATTAAGTATAAGCTCCAAAAAGGAGCTAAAGGCCGCTGGCGACGCGAAGCCGTCAGCTTTTTCCGTAATCAAAGAAACGACAGCACGTAAATCCCCAATTGGCCGCGCGACCATAGTATCGGGACAGGTATCAATTAGATTTTTTATAGTTGGAGACGAATAAGCGTTAGCGCTGGACAGCGCCGCCGACGCTAAAAAAAAGTCCGCTAAAGCCGCCCGACGCTCCAATGGAACTGGCAAGAAAGAATCCAAATAACGTGTAAGATGTACTCCTTCAATAGCGGCTTCGGGATCTCGGAATACTCGTCTGATAATATCAGCCTCTATCGCCGAGTCTCGGTTAAAGAAATCATATCTCCTTACTCTGGATAAAATAGTTGGAATAATAGCGCTACGGCGAACACAGGTTAAAACAAGAACGGCGCTTTCGGGCGGCTCTTCCAATATTTTAAGCAGCGCGTTACGCGAAGAATCCTGCAGGGAATCGATATTTTCTATAATCACAAGTTTACGATGACTAAGAGGCGCTAAACGAGCCCAATAAGCCGCCCGCCTAATTTGAAATATAGGAACCGTCCCAGGCAAAACATTCTGCTCCAGTTTACGCGCCGTTGATAAAATAGAATCCAGCAATTTGTCTAGACGTTTCGGCTCTAACGTATCCGCCGCTGACAGCGCTTCGGTATCATCCATGATAAGGGAAAGTTGGGCGGAAGCTTTGCCAATCTTCGCTTCCTCACCTTCCCATAATACCGGATTAAAACGAGCCATCAGCTTACCGATAGCTCGTATAAGAAAAAGCAAAGACGATGAGCGAGGATCACGCTTATACGCGGCGACGGCGGCACCAAGCTCAGCCGAAAAATTTTTATTGCCTAATAGAAGTAGATCGCTATGAGACAAGGTACGGTGGCGCGCGCAGGAGGCGCAGGAGCAGTTCCACTTGGCTGTTCCGTTCTCACAGGAAAGGACGCGCGCTAATTCCAGCGCCGTCGTACCTTTACCGCTAGCGCTTGGGCCGGAAAAGAGCAAGGCGGGCGGTAGACCGTGCGAACGGAGATCAGCGCTCAATCGATCAGCGGCTGTTTGCCCAAGAATATTCTCAAACATTTAAAATGTTTATTGAGAGGCGCCTGGAATAACGGCCTCTTGTAACATCGGCGCTATATTTCCAGCCGAGCCTATCGTGGAGACGCTGTCGCTAGCGCTCTGAATAAAGGGCATAAGATATTTAGAAAACACGCTGCCTTCCAACAAACTTGACGCGTCAAAAAGCGGCTGTAAATCCAATACCAGCAAAATAAGGCCAACGACTAACAAACCTTCCAAAACCCCAAGAAGCGCGCCTAATAGCTTATCTAAGGCCGATAAGTTCAGTTTATCCAAGATATCTCTAAATATGCGCTCCAAAATCTTCACGATTACAAAACCGATTAAGAAAAGACCGACAAAGGCCACTAATTCGGGCAAGGTCTGCAAATTAACTCGCTCACGTAAAAACTGCGCCCCGTTTTGGAAGAGAAAGAAAGCCAGCGCTAAACCAACAACTAGCGCCGCCATTGACATAAATTCCTCAATAAAACCGCGCAACAGACAACGAATCGTTAGGATTAGTACCAGACAGGCAAATACGATATCGATAGTCGCGAAACTCATACACTCTCCTTATAAGCGTATTCATTCAAAGCCTGTAGCAAAATTGTCGCTATATCATCCGCTGATGACAAGGACGCGATAGAAGCCGCCGCCATCGCCATTGATAAACGATATGGCGTATCGTCATGGATACGCCTGATTGAGGACAGCAAGGTATCGACGCTAAGCTCCGCTCCCACTAAAGATAAGGCCGCCCCATGATCGCGAAAATACTCCGCGTTTTCAATCTGATCCCCTCGGGCGGAAGCGGCCAACGGAATCAACAGCATCGGTTTGCCAAGGGCGGCCGCTTCCCATATCGTTCCAGCGCCAGCCCTGCCCACTACCAGCTCGGAAGCCGCCAACACATCTGGCATTTCTTTATGGATATACGGATAGGGCCGATACCGCTCGGTAGCGCCCTCCCCCGCGCCCTCAGGCCCGGTTTGGTGAACAATCATATACAGTTTTTCCAATTCGGGTCGGCAAGCGGCGATAAGCTCATTCACCTGCCGCGCTCCCTGGCTGCCGCCCAACACCAGCATAATTCTATCCCCATCTCCAGCGCCAATAAAGCGACGCCCTCGTTCCTCGTCGGCGGAGCTGAAAATGGAGCGTATAGGATTGCCAACAACATCGATCCTCGCACGGACGGATTCGCTAAACAGGGCGGCCGTATCCTCATAAGCCACAAAAACGCGGCTAGCCGACGCCGCCGTCAGCCGTGTCGCTAAGCCAGGAGTAAAATCGGATTCATGAATATAAACAGGGATACCTAAACTCTTCGCGGCTAAACAGGGAGGGACAGCCGCGAAACCACCCTTAGAAAATAGCAGTTTGGGCTTCACGCGCTTAAGATAGTGTCTCGCCGCGAAAAACCCATGTACCACCCGGCCAATATCCGTAACGTTTTTCAAAGAAAAATAGCGGCGTAGCTTGCCGGACGGAAAAGAAACAAAATCCAAACCAGCATCTTCCACGATAGCGCGATCAAGGGGAGCCTTTGAACCCATCCAAACGACTCGGCAGTCCAAACGCTTAAGAACCCGTTCAGCGACAGCCAATCCGGGATAAATATGGCCTCCGGTACCGCCGCCTGTAAAAGCGATCGTGATCATGATGCCTTAAACTACACGATAAAGAGTTTTTCCGCAACGATAGCCGTCATCTCTATAAATAAGAGTCAAGACTAAAGCAATTCAATGATTTCTTTGCTATTAAAGAGGACCGCGTATTTTTTGGCGTTAAGTCCGATATTATCCTCTAAAGTTGGATTAGCGCCATATTTCAGTAAAAGCTTTACTAAAGACAAGGATTTACGGCCAACGGCTAAAATAAGCGCGCTCTGACCGTTTTTCGAGACTATCTCGGTGGAGGCGCCGGCTTCCAATAACAGGGATACCGCCTTTTCATCGCCAGCGGCGACAGCGTCCATTAGCGCGCTATTGCCTCTATCAACAGATTGAAGATCGATATGGGTTCCCGCGTCGAGCAACAGGCGCAGCATCGCCCCTTGTCCTTTTCTCGCGGCCAAACACACTAGGGGTGTGCCACGGCGGTCACGCGTATCAGGCGATAATCCGGCGCGTAAAAACAACTCAGCCGCTTGTACATTGCCTTGGTTAACGACATCGGCAAAACTTTCGTCGTTAAACGGAATGCCAAAATCCAATAAAGCTTTTCGCGCTTCCCTTCGTTTAGCGACTGAAGACCACTCTTTAGCTTCCGCCTCAAGATAGGAGGCGAGATCCTCAAGGGAATTAAACGCGAAACAGGAGGCTAAAAAAATAGATATGTTCGTTGTCCGCTGAGGTCGATAAAGAACTAGCGGTTTTTCGGAGCCCATACAATAACCGGCAAGAAAACTTAACCAGGAACTATTAGCCGAAGCGGCGGTATAGATAATAATGATATGGCTAGTGGCGGCCGCTAAATCATCCAGTTTAGCGCTGGATTCTTTCCAGTTTTCTTTAATCGTGAAAGCTTGAGCGCTTATTCCTATTGTTGAAAAATGAGTAAGAACGGAGCGTGCGTAGGCCTTATCTTCAGTTGTAGCCGTTATAACTATTCTCACGGCGACTCCGTAGTATAATACGCCCTGAGCTTCTTTAAGAAAACAGCCGTTTACAAAGAAACTCTCGCGATTTTGTCGCGTATACCTAAGCGCCTATATACAGCTTACAACAAAATCGCTTTTTCCGCTTATGGCGGATTCAAAAAGAAAATAACTCTTTATGACCCCTTCCATTGGAGCGCTTTGCCGCCGGACAGAATCGAACTGTCGACACAAGGATTTTCAGTCCTTTGCTCTACCAACTGAGCTACAGCGGCCAGTTGCGACGTTTATACCGCGACAGCCTAAAAATGTCAATGCCGAACCCTATTTTGGCAACTGGCTGTACTATTTGACGCGCCGCCTGGCGGTAGTGCCATATACGAAACCTATTCCTCCAATAGGGTAAGGAATCCGCTTCCGGCGGATTCTTCCAGCGCGGCGATACCGGTTTTTCCGCCATTATGTAGGGACCGAAGAAAGGCGATGCCGCCGCGGTCCTCCAGACGAAGCGGATCGTCTGGGTTCAACAACGCCCCGCCGGCTCGCCAGTATACATACCAAAGCAGCATCGCGACGGCGCCGCGCTTACCGGGACCGTCCGTAGAGCCTGAAGCGTTGACGCCAGTCAATGACCATAAAGCTGTATTTTCCAGATAGAAAGACGCGAAAAGAACGTTCCCGCCTGAAACGCCTAAGCCGATGAGGCTTTCGGTCAGATGCGATAGACCTTCATCTAAAAACGATTCCTCTTCCGGAGCTTCCTCGTTGCCCAACGACAGGGGCATTAATGTTTTCACGCCAAAATGGATGAGGTGCTGCATCTCATGGCCGACCGTGGCGGCTATAGAATCCGGTCCATAAAAGAAGTCCGTATTCGCGTCGCCGAGCGGGCAGGCGATATAGAGCACCTCGCCCTGATTGGAAAGCGGGTTGTAAGCGGGTGAATCGGGATCGGTAATAAGCGGAAAAAGATCGTTGGGATTGAAGAAACCGATCGCGACACCGCTTTCGTTCAATATCGGTGAAAGGAGTATCGCGATCCGCCCGTCGCCGTCGGTGTCGGGAGCCGCGCCCCATAACTCCAGGCATCGCGGAACGACAAGCCCATCCAAAAGCCACAACAAACGGTCCATGGATGGGCCATCCGGAACCGCGTTCGTATCCACCCAAACCGCGTAACCTTTGGCAACAACGGATAAACGCGCTTCCACATTGAAGCCTTCCGAGGCATTACCCGCCCGCGGATCAGCGACCCAGAAAGCCCGGATCGCGCCGGTCGCCAACCCGT
>CAZJJK010000010.1:0-11606 GCA_964546285.1 uncultured Treponema sp.
GCGTAATCGCGGAGATATTCCACGTCAAGGCTTAAGGAGAAGCTTGAGTGGTGGGCGCCGCCGCAAAGTATCCAGGCTTCCGCGGCGTCGCGCAGATTGGGCCGCGGCCGCCATAGAACGCTGGCTACCGGCAACTTCAGCATCGGCTTTTCTATCTTTACGGATTCAAGCTCATTGGCGATAAGCCGGAAACGATCACCTAGGTCTATGACCGTGGCGCAGACAGCCTTACCCTGGGCCGCGTCAAAGACGAGGCGGGCGGGATCGCTCTTGCCGCCTATGCCCAGCGGGTGCACTTCTATCCGTGGCCGGGTCGCGGCTATTGAAGGACAGATTTCCAGCATATGGGCTCCCAGGATGGTTTCCTTGCCTGGTTCAAAATGATAGGTATAGTCCTCCATAAAGGCGGTGCCGCCTGGCAGGCCGACCGCCATTACCTTCATGGCCCTTACCAGCATAGCGGTCTTCCAATCGCCTTCAGCGCCAAAACCAAAGCCTTGGGCCATAAGGTCTTGAGCGGCTAAGCCGGGCAGCTGGGGCAGACCGTGAAGGTCTTGGAAGTTTGTGGTGAAAGCGCCCGCTCCCTCCCTTTCCAAAATGGCTTTTATACCCAGTTGAGTCCGTGCCTGTCCGCGAACGGCGTCTCTTCCGGCGCCAGCGCTAGCGCTGGCGGTAAACGCGTATCTTGTCCCGTATTCCGCCATCAGCGCGTCAACCTCGGTTTCCTTCACGTTCGCGGCCGCCGCGGCTAAATCGCCGACGCCCCAGCCGTTAACCTGCCAGCCAAACCGTATTTGGGCTTCCACCTTGTCGCCTTCGGTGACGGCGACCTCCCTCATGTTGTCGCCGAAGCGGACGCAGACCGCCTGTTTGCCGTCGGCGACCGCGCTGGCCGCTCGCATCCATACGGCAATGCGTCGCCTGACTTCCGGATCTTCCCAATGGCCAACCACGATTTTCCGAGGCAAGCGCATTCTGGCGTGGATAAAGCCATGTTCGCGGTCGCCATGAGCGGATTGGTTCAGATTCATAAAATCCATATCGATCTTAGCCCAGGGGATGTCGCGGTTGTATTGGGTGTGGAGATGAAGCAGGGGTTTTTTATTGATGGATAATCCGCCTATCCACATCTTTGACGGAGAGAAGGTATGCATCCAAGTGATGAGGCCGGCGCAGGCGGGATTAGCGTTGGCTTCCTCAAATATACGCGTTATACCGGAGGGGCTTAAAACCGTCGGCTTTAGGACAAGTTTCCCGGGAATTGTGGGATCCTCGCTAATACCGCGCGCCATAGCGGCGGCGTGCTCCGCTACCCGATCAAGCGTCTCTTTCCCATAAAGATCCTGGCTTCCAACAATAAACCAAAATTCAAACTTCTTAAGGTCGATCATATATGCTCCTCTTATACCGCGCTCGCGGCGCGGTTTAGTCCGCTGTTATTAAGGCGTTTACCGCCCCTCTTCCACAAAAGCGCCTAAAGCGCGGTAGCGTTGATACAGTCTGTCATAAACGGCGGCACGCTCTGGGTTCGGTATATACCGTTTCTCTATTGGCGCGGCCATGGCCGTTTGAGCCGCTTCCACCGAAGGATACAAAGCGGCGGCCGTCGCCGCGAACATGCTCGCGCCAAGGGCCACCGATTGATCGGACGCGATCACGTCGATGGGTGTTTGAAGCACATCCGCGACAAGCTGCATGATAAAGGGGGCTTTGCGCGCCACCCCGCCTATGCCGATCACCCCTTCTATGGCAACGCCCTCCTCGCGGAAGCGCTCCACAATGGCGCGAGCGCCAAAGGCGGTCGCTTCCGCTAAAGCCCGGTACACGCGCGGCGCGTCCGAACCAAGCGATAAGCCGGCTATGGCGCCGCTTAGGGTCTGGTCCGCGTCCGGCGTTCGCCGGCCATTAAGCCAATCCACGGCGATAAGAGCCGAACTTTCCGGCTCTATTTTTTCGGCGGCTTTTTCCAATTCCGGGATTAAGCGGGCCGTTAAGGTTTTCATGATACTGTTCTTTGTCTTCTCCTCAACGCCCTCAAGCGTCGGTAACAGCTGTTGGACAGGCCAAAGCAACAGTTTTCTAAACCACGCGTATACATCGCCAAAGGCGCTCTGGCCGGCTTCATACCCAATGACGCCGGGTATGATGGAGCCATCCACTTGGCCGCATATACCTTTCAGCGGTTCCTCCTCGGTTTGATTTGGATTACGTGCGCCGACTATCATGTCGCAGGTGGATGTGCCCATAACCTTAACCAAACGCCCCGGCCTAACGCCGCCGCCGACCGCGCCCATATGGGCGTCATAGGCACCCACCGCCACCGGTATACCGGCCGGCAAGCCGAGCCTTTCCGCCCACGAAGCCGTTAAGGCGCCGGCTACCGTATCGGCGGTAAAGGTTTTCGCGCCAAGGGATTCCTTAATGGCTGGCAGCCTCGGATCAAGCCTGGCTAAGAAGCTGTCTTCGGGGTATCCGCCAAAATCATTGTGCCACATGGCTTTATGACCCATGGCGCAGCGGCTTCTCTTAATGCTTGAAAGGGTTTTGGCACCGGTAAGCAGGGCTGGCATCCAATCGCAGTGTTCCAAAAAGGACACGGCGGCCGCGGCCACTTTGGGATCCTCTTTTAGGATACGCATGATTTTAGCCCAGAACCATTCGGACGAATAAACGCCGCCCTCAAATTTGGTATAGTCTATTCCACCCCACGTTTTCGCCGTTTCGTTGATTTGGGCCGCCTCGGCGGTGGCCGTGTGGTCTTTCCATAACACGAACATAGCCGCCGGGTTGTCGGCGAATTCGTCCTTAAAGGCCAGCGGCACACCGCGCTCGTCCACCGCGCAGGGTGTGGACCCGGTGGTGTCTATCGCTATGCCGCGAACCCTTTCAGCCGCGGCCGCTCCGGCTTCCTTTAAGGCTCCCGTTATCGCCGTTTCCATAGCTTCCATATAATCCGACGGATGCTGTCGGAAACGATTAGCCGCCGGATCGCAATAAAGCCCTTCCGCCCAGCGTTTGTAAGGCGCCACAGCCGTCCCAACTTCTCCACCGTCGGCCGCGTCCACGACCAAAGCCCGACAGGAATCGGTTCCATAATCCAGGCCGATAACATAAGCTTCCCTTCTACCGATTTTCACAAAATCCTCCCTTTCGTCGTCCAGACAACGCCGCGTCAGCGTTCCTGACCTGTTGGAATATTCTCTTTTAGAAAAATATCGATGGGGACTCGGAGCTGTCCGCTTTCTTCTTGTCCCAATACTACCCGGCGGTGCAGAGCTTCCAGTCCGGCCCTTATTTGGTGCTGAGGCCGCTGGGAAATAATTATATCGATGCCGCCTAGCTGGAGCTCCTCCTTATTTGGTGGCACCAAGTCAAAACCAACCACGGCGATTCGTTGTTTTAGCTTGGCTTTGCGCAGGGCGGCTCCCAAACCATGGGCGGCTGAGTTGGCCACAAAAAAGCCTCGAAGGTCTTTAACGCGGTGAATGACCTTATCGGCGTATTGGTTCGCGGCTATGTGGTTTTCCAAATTGGGTTCGTCCTCAAATTGAATGACGCAGTTAGGATAAAACCGATGAAAGTACTCAGCGAAACCGGTTTTCCTTCGACCGATATGAAAATCCTCTCCATGGGAGCTTAACGCTATAAAAGAGCCGTCGGCGGCGGCGAGCAGCCGGGAAAGCCGTCCGGCCAAAAAACCCGCGGCATAAGGATCCTGCCCAATTGCCGCCGCTGGCGCCGCTTCCGGCAGACTAGCGTCAAAGAAGGCGTATGGCACATGGCCGTCTATCTTCGCGATAAAGGCCGCTGACGCCTCCCTCATTACCGGCGCCATCAAAATCGCGTCGGCTTTCGCGGCGCGCGATGAGGCTAATTGAAAGGATTTTGGATCGTAACGGTCAAATTCCTCTAGGTTTATGGTAATGCCAAAAGCCGATAAAGAACGCTCCGCTTCCTGTATGCCTGTAAACGCTTGCGCCCAATACCCGGAATCTTCCTCGCCCTTTGGCGCTAGAACGGCGAAAACATAGCGCTTCCCCCGCTTAAGGTGCCGAGCCAGCAGATTGGGCGCGTACCCGTGCGCGGCTATCACCGCTTCCACGCGTTCCTTAGTCCGAGGAGCGACTCTTCCTCGATTATGTAATACCCGATCCACCGTACCTATGGAAACGCCGGCAAGTTCGGCGATTAGTTTTACAGTCATGGCCCCTTCCTTCGCGGTGTGCGTTATCGTACACGCATTGTAAACTCTCTTCCTCTATCTTGTCAAATAGGTGGGTCGCAAATGATTCTTTAGGTGAGGATCTCTTTTTTCATCACCCAATTTTTTAATAGTTCGTTGTTTGCGTTTGCGGAGCGAGCCTCCTATAATTAACTAAGGTTATGAAAGTTATGGAAAGGAAGCGGTGCTTATTCATTATTCTTATTTTTAGCCTAGCCTTTGTATATGGGCAAGAGCCAAGCTTGCGTATGGCGCTTTTCCAACTGGAACCCTTTATGGTTCAAGACCCTATTACGGGAGAACTCGGCGGGGCGTCAGTGGATTATTGGGTAGACTATATCGCGCCGGCCATGGGCTATCGGGTTGAGGTGCTTGGGTTGTTTCCGGTTAACCGAGTGATGGTCATGCTGGAGAAGGGGGAGATCGATATAGCCCCGCTGTTCACGAGAATCCCCGAAAGGGAAGAGCTCTTCCTTTTTCCCAAAACGCATTACGACGAGGTGGAAAGTTGTCTTATGGTGAAGAATGAAAGCTCCATTAAGGAGATTCATAGGCAGGAAGAGCTTTTTGATAAGCGTTTCGGTTTTTTGGAAGGCGCGTATCTTCCGCCGATCATGTCGCATCCTCGTATAGAGATAGAATTAGTCGCAAACACGGATTACCGGCAAATGAATTACAATAAGCTAATGGCCGGACGGATAGACGCTTGGCTTGATATCAATATGGTGTCATTGCGGTATTATCTTCAGGCGAAAGGCTATCTTTCCAAGGTACGAATTATCGAGCTTCCCGCGGAAAAAGCGAAAATCTATAGCGTTTTTCGTAAAACCCCGGAAGGGGAAAAGCTCAGCGCTGAATATGACCGCATAAATGAGGAAGGAATGGAAAACGGCGTTTTTGAAAAAATCCTGGCCTCTTATTTTAATTAAGACGATTGCTTTTTACCTATAGAGGCGATTTTAATAGCCTCAGACTATTGAGGTTCTTGCAAAAGTCGCTTACTTTCGCAAGAACCTCTCACAGTTTTATTGCGAGGATTATTATCTACATACAATACAAATAATTGTAATAAAACTGCGCTTACCATTATTGTCAGCTTTCAAAAGTTGAAGACTTTTGAAAGCGCCTCTATTGAAAGAAGTTTTAATTTTTTTTATTAAAAGACTTGATAAATAATGCCCGTTTTCCCGTCAAGCGGTTCAAGAGGAAACAGGCGAAAGGCCTCTTGATGTATCAAGGGCTTCGCTTTTAGGTCAATACGTCTATACCGACAATGAGCATTTTTCCTTTATAACCCGGATCAAGGAGTCGGTATCCCAGGGTTTACTGAAAATAGCCACGACCGAGCTGTTGCGTTTCACGCGCGCTATCGCTTCTTTATTCGCTTGGCCCGTAATCATGATGGACAGTATCTCTGGGTGACGTATTTGAACCGCTTCAAGGAACTCGTCGCCGCGCATATTCGGCATAAGCCAATCGGAAATTATGAATATTACCGTAATACCTTCATTCGCGAGCTCTTCAACTATAGCGAGGGCTTGAATCCCATCGGTCGCCCGCTCGTAAATGAAGCGGGAGCCGAAGGCGTTCTTCAATTCTTGGATAAGGGATAAAAGAATAATGGCTTCATCGTCAACGCAGAGAATAGCTTGTTTTGTCTCCATTTTTGGCTCCTATCGCGGTGCATCGCTTAGTTTGTTTCCATTGGCCGCGTTTCAAAAGCGGCTGGTAAGCTAACTATAAACTCGGTTCGCCCCGGCTTTGAGTTGAAAACGATGCTCCCCCTTTGGGATTGGACGATACGTTTACAGATGTCTAAACCCAGACCCATGCCTTCGCCTACTTTTTTTGTCGTAAAGAAGGGCGCGAATATTTTATCCTGAATTTCAACGGGAATACCTGGGCCTGAATCAATAAAATGAACCGAAACTCTTTCTTCAGCGCGTGAAAGACTGATTTCCAAAGTGCCATGGAAATCCATGGCTTCCGCGGCGTTTCTGATGATATTCATCCACACCTGAGACAGCTTATCGGATGAACCGCGGATCTTGGCGGATGGCAACAGGGTTTTTACCTTAACGCCATATTTCAGCATATTGTTCATCAGAGTGAGCACCCTCGATATTTCCTCTGATAGATCGATTACGCTTCCCTCATCGCTGGTTTGGGGGGATAGGTGCGATCGCAAAGCGGAGATAACGGAGGCGGTTTTCCGCGATGCCTCATTGATCACTTCTATCAAACGCCGGGCCAATACCCATTTACCGGCGGCGTTGACCATATCTAAATCATGGTCTGTTTCCAATAGCGGGAGAATTTGATCAAGGCTTTCGCTTATGCCCATATCGGCAAGGGAATCCGCTATTTCATCGCTGTTCCCAATTCCCTTGTCTTTGATTGAAGCCGCCGCGCGCTTAATGGCCTTTCTGTCCGGTAATTGGGAATTCAGCTTCTGGTTTTGGGAATAACCCAGTTCAAGGATTTTGTCGTAAAGCTGACGTTCCCTGTCATTCAGGTCCTTCAATCCGCCAACCCGATATGGCTGATCTCGATCGAGAATAAGGGTTAGCGAACGGGCCGAAGATTGTATGGCGCCAAGCGGCGTGTTCAGTTCATGGGCGATTCCGGCGGAGAGTTGTCCCAAAGCGGTAAGTTTTCCCGTTTCCACTAAACGGTCTTGGAGTAGACGTTGCTCATTCAACGCCAGTTCTAGCTCTTTGGTTCTAGCCGCCACCCGTTCTTCAAGGCCGCTATTGACCCGCTTAAGTTCATCGGTTTTTCTAATGATGCTGTCGGACATTTTGTTGATGACATGAATTATTGAGTCCATATCATCATAGCCCGAATTCTTTAGGCGGTATTCATAATTGCCGCGAGATATCTCGTTGATCCCATGAATAATGCTTCCGAATACACTTTGAACGCGATTATGGATTAAAAATCGGTTGGCTAAAAAATTGGCGATGATCAGAGCTCCTAAAACAAGCATCATGACGGTAAATACGCTCTGAATGATCTCATGAAGCACAAAGTCGTTAAAATGGATCTCGATTCTGCCTAGATAAATGCCGCGTTTTGTTATTTCCCTGGTCTGGGACTTGATCCAAGTGGATTTTTCCAGAGCCGGCTTTTCGTATAGAACGCCAGTGGCGCTTGATACCAAGCGAACACCGGAAATTCGTCCTGATGAAAGCATGGTTTCCACGATGCGGCGCGCCTGGTCGTCGTCCACATTATACAGCGGCTCCACCAGTACGGCGCTTATCTGATCCGCTTCCGCCGCGACACTCTGATTCAGATCCTTAGCCAAAAAATGATTTATGACAAAAAGCGACACTATTTGCACTTGGATTATTATTAAGGTGGATATAAGCAAGGACAGGAATACGACGCTATCCACAAGCTTTTTTTTTGAGCGCTTGGTCCCTTGTTGTTCAGCCATAAAAAAAAGTATGGATCATCCAGGCGTATTATGCAAAAGTTCGGAATAATTGTAAGATTTACTAACTGCTGCCAATTTTGTTGCTGTCTTGAACCGTTACTAATCATAAAAGGCTTTGATATAGTTGTGCGCTATCTACTGGTAGCGACATAAATACATTTTAGATAAGCTTTAGTCACGTTAGCTCATTCTGTGCTTTATGCCAACATAGACCTCCTATTTAATGAAATCCAGAGGATCGGTACTATGCGTATCGCTTTTAACTTAAAAGGCCGTTATAGAGCTGGATCTGTCTCGAAATCAGTAAATGAATATTTGTAAATGTTTTTTTGTATTGAGAAAGGTCCGAAGCGTTTTGCAACAGAATTGGCAGCAGTACCTAAGATTTATGCTCTATGTCTGTTGGCCGCTTGCCGTATCGCGAATATGGCTCTACAATCATTAACCAGTAAATTATGGAAAAGTATACAATCTTTATTATTTTGGTTGTCTTGTCCGCCGGCGTCAGCGCTTCTTTGTTTGTTTTAATCTTTGCCCGTCGCAGGGCGCCCGGTTCTCGTTATTTTGCCGCTCTAATGATAGCGAACGTGATATACGCGGGCGCTTATGTTTTTGAATTGACCGCTCCAAATCTGGCCACTATGATGGCCGCTATTAGAGTGGAATATATCGGTATTCTATCCATTCCCGCCTTATGGTTGCTTTTCGCGTTGGACTTCTCCGGCAATGTTCATTTTAGTTCGGGCGTTAGAGCTTCGTTTTTCTTCATTTTACCGTTGATTACCCTTGGTTTGATTTGGACGAATGATTTTCATTCCCTCTATTATATTTCGGTTGGCCGCGTGACTAAGCTGCCTGTTTCCGTTTTTCAGATGGAACCTGGTCCTTGGTATTATGTGAATACGGCGTTTCAATACTGTTATTTTATTATCGCGGTCACGCTTCTTTTATATAAAGCGCGTCGGCTTGGCCATGCGCTGCGCAATCAAGCCAGACTGCTGACCGCGGCCGGTTTAGTAGCCCTCATCGCCAATTTGCTCTATCTGCTTCATCTGACTCCGCTCAATCTGGATATCACCTTTATAGCCTTGATGATCTCCGGCTTATTCCTCTATTTAGGTATTTTCAAATACCAGATGTTTGATCTCGCCCCTATCGCTCGTGAACGGGTGGTGGAATCGCTAAGAAACGGGGTTTTGGTTCTTGATCCACGAGGGCGTTTGGTGGACGTTAACGCGGCCGGCCGCCGCTTGTTGGCCGCCGCCGTTAGTGCCGCCGAAGGGAATTCCGCTATCTCGGATGATCCCGCCAAACCCTTAAGCGGCGATCAGACCTATGCCGATGAAGGGCTCTCGCTTCTGCCTATACCCAGAAAAGGCGGCGATAAGGACTGCGAATTCTCACTCCTATACAAGGGTGAAGCGCGTCGTTATCGCGCTAGCCTGTCCAATATAACGGGAAGTAAAGCCAAACCGATCGGCGCCATCGTTACTATTGACGATGTAACGGAAACCGCCTTATTGATGGAACGTCTCGCCCGCCTGGCTTCCACCGATGAGCTTACCGGAGTAGATAATCGTCGGCGCTTTATAGATTTAGCGCGGCGTGAAACCGAGCTTGCCAAACGAAACGGCAGAAACCTGGCTGTGCTGATGATGGATTTGGATCACTTTAAACAGGTGAACGATAGTTATGGCCACGCGGCTGGCGATGAAGTCCTGCGGCAATTGGTGGATCGTTGCCGTAAAGCGCTTCGGACTACCGATCTATTTTGTCGCTATGGTGGGGAAGAATTCGCGGTTCTTCTGCCTGACGCCGATGAATTCGGCTCTATGGAAGTAGCCGAACGCCTGCGTTTGAGAGTGGCCGAAGAGCCGATACTGTATAATAAAACACTTATTCCAATGACCATAAGTATAGGTGTAGCGACCTTAGCCCTCGGTTCCACCGAAACGATTGAAAATTTGCTGAAGCGGGCAGATCTCGCTATGTATAGGGCGAAACAGGGTGGGCGAAATACCGTCCGCGCGGCCTCGGTCAAGCCTGTCCGTAAATCCGAACCTGAACTGCCTGGCGAAGCGGTGTTGGATTCGGAGTGAGCGCTGGGAATGCGGCTAGGCGCATAAGCCTTGTCTTATTTTTCGGCGCGGCGGTATTGCAAGCTCAGGTCTTTAAGCCTTTTACCGCTTTACATGTCATCGGCACCGAAAAATTCGATATAATTTTTCCGGAAGAAGCAAGGCAGACGGCGCTTGCCCTGGCTCGTTTCGCTGACGTGATTTATATCGATATAGCTTCCCGTTTAGGAATTGAGCTGGCCGGTCGTATCCCTGTGGCGATCAGCCCGCATACCGATATTTTTAATGGCTATTACAATCCCTTTCCTTATCCTCATATCGTTCTATACGATACGCCGATGGACAGCGAGTGGTCCAGTTTTCACGAACAGCTTCATGGCATATTCACGCATGAATTGACCCACGCTATATCTCTATCGGCGAGCGGTCCTCTTACCGCCTTTCTCCGAGGCATATTTGGCGGGGTCGCGCAATTGGCCGGCTTTAACGCCCCCTTGTTTATGGTGGAGGGCGTTACCGTCAGTTTTGAAAGCTTGGAAGGTTATGGCCGCTCCAACGATCCCTTGACGCGGCAACGCGTCCGCCAAGCTATCCGCGATGGCCTTTTTCTTGATCCGTTTCAAGCCTCCGGCGTTTACGATCTGCCGCCTCTTGGTAACGCCTATTACGAATACGGCGGCTTGTTTTCCACCTATATCCAAAAGCGTTTTGGCATGGAAACATACGCCGAATTGTGGCGGAGGCTCGGTTCCAGTATCAGCCTTTCCCTTGATTACTATAAGCAGGGGTTTTACGCTCTTTTCGGCAAGGTTTATGGCTTGGAGTTTAAACAAGTATGGGCGGATTTCGCCGCTAGCCTGACCCTTATCGATTTAGCGGATAATTCGGGCGCTAGTGTGATAGAAGGCGAGTCACGGCTTTTGGCGACTGATGCCGCCGGCGGGCGGCTGTTCTATTTTGACTCGGTTTCGCTGGCCGTTTACGCGTATGACCCTACGAGCGGTGAAACGCGTAAGCTTTTAGACCTTGATAATACCGTTTACGATATCGATGTTGATGAGTCGGCGCGGACTATCCTAGTGTCTTCATACCGCTATCAGGGCGACTTGGCGACCGCCGTCGTAACTGAATACTGGATAGGCGATACGCGGTCAGCTTCGCCAGCCGGAAGTCCGACTGGTCGGCGGTGGGATCATCTGCGGCGAGGCCGCTACTGGCGCGATGGCCTTATCGGCTTAGGCAATGATCGGCATATCGGCCTGTTGGTGTTTGTGGATTCCGAAGGCCGACAAACGGTGCTGGTAAAGGGGAGCGAGACGCTATCGTTCGGGATGCCGGCGCCGCTGGACGCTGAGCGGGTGGCCTTTATCGCTGTCGTGAATGGCGTTCGGAAAATCGGCCTGTATGACCGGCGTTCAGGCGCGGCGGCCTTATTGGCTGCGGACTTAAGCGATGACGCTATCCGTTGGGACTGGGTTCGCGGTCTTAGGGCTACTGGCGGTGCTTTATGGTTCAGTTACAACCATGATGATCGTTTTTATAAACTAGCTTGTATCAGGGAGGCTGATTCAGGTGTCGCCTCCGTATCTTTTTTTGGCGTAGACTATTCCGGCGGGGTATTTCTGCCCGTTTCAACCGATGGGCGGACTGTTTACTATAAAGCCGCGTACGCCACTTGGGACGCTCTCGCCGCCTATCCTACGGCGGAATTGCCCAGCGTTGCGGCTCCGCTGCGGATAGAAGAGTGGCCATCAACAGATCCGACGCTTTTTGAGGCAGCTTCTCCCATTTTGTCCGAGCGGCCCTTTATCGCCGCGGCCTATCTTAATCCTTTTTCCGCTTGGCTGCCTCTGCCGCTCGCGCG
>CAZJJK010000010.1:11616-40847 GCA_964546285.1 uncultured Treponema sp.
TATCGCTGGCGACAAAATCGAGTTGGATGGAGCGGGTTTTATTTCTTACCTAAGCGACCCCACCGATACCGAAACCGGCTTTTTTAGCGCCGCTTATAACTGGAAAACCATGATGGCTGAGCTTGAGCTTAATTGGACCAGTCTGGCTTTTGGCGCGCCGCTTAAGCTTACGGCGATGGATGGTATGGATTATACGCTGGGCTCCGATAGAGCTTCGCGCCTTACACGCTTCTCGGCTGGTCTGGATTTTTCCGCCGGTCTAGGCTCCGAACGGACTCGTCTTAACGTCTCCCCCTCCTTTGGCGCTGTCGCTGTCGCTGTCAATGACGGTTCAGAACGGAGCGCCTATGCCTGGCCGTATAGGGGCGTCTCGGTGTACGCTGGGTTAGCGACTAGCCTAAGTCTTAATCGGCGACGGCCGGCTTGGCGCGTTTTTGGGAGCGGTCTCGCTCTTCAAGCCGGCGCCAGCTTGGCCTATCCCGCTTGGCGGCCGCGCGTGGACCTAATGGCTTGGGGCGGCGCCGAATTTGGTCTTCCGCTTCGTTTTACCAGCTACGCTAGCTGGGATCCGGGCGGAATGGATCTATCCGGCGCGTCTTCCGTTTTTGGCGCGTCACCCTACAGCCACGCCGCCTGTGGCGAATATGGCGGTTTAGGCCTTTCCTGGCTGGCGGGCGCCGAAATAGAAGCGCTTGTCCTTTCTATAGAGGCGCAAACCAATCTGTCGCATCTTTACTTTAATCGGTTTTTCGCGGGCCTGTCTTATAGGGCGGCCGTTTACGACCAAGCCGGTTTCGTTGTTTCCGCCACTCAATCCATTAATAGTCCTGGCTTTGTTCATTCAGCGGCCTTCAAACTCGGCGCTGTCCTATCGGCAACGCCGGCGGCGGCTGTCCCCGTGAGCTTCGCTCCCTATGCCTGGGCCGCGCTAAAGCTGTCGTCACTGACAAATACGATAACTTTAGATGACATAGCGTATGGTTTTGGTCTGGACTACCGTTGGTAAGACCAGTTGGTCTTATGGCTTTACCGGATTGTTTGCCGGCTTTGCGCTTTTTTCATAGGTGGCCAGGTAGACGCCTGAAAGCACTACCGCCGCGCCGACAAACTGGATGGAGCTTAAGCGTTCTCCAAGGAAACAGAAACCCGCGATAACCGTGATAACGGGAATTAGATTTACGAAAATGGTGGCGGTCGCCACTCCAAGAGTATGGAGAGCCTGAGCGTATAGCCAATACGCCAAGGCTGAGCAGAGTATGCCCAGGTAGGCGATATGTAAGACGATGGTCACGTTTACCGCGCCCCAACGGGGAAATTCCGCGACCGCGAAGGGTAAAAATCCGATAAAGCCGAAGACGGTCTGCCAAAATACTATATATAGCCGAGAGCGCCGCGCGAATAAGGGCCTTGTTAACAAGCAATAGGCGGCCCAGCTAGCCGCCGCTCCCAGCATGAATAGATAACCCGCGGCGGACCCAGAGATAGCCACCGTAGCGCCCGCTACCAGATATACTCCCGCGATCGAAATGGCCGCGCCAACCCAACGCCGCTTCCGGTAGCGGACACCAGGAATAAAGATACGCTCGGATATCATGGTAAGGATAGGAATGGTCGCTATAATGATGGAAGCCTCCGACGCGCTCACTAAAAGCACACCATTATTCTCAAAATAGAAATATGAAGTTACTCCCATTAAGCCCGCTCCCGCGAGATAGGGCAGATCTTCACGGCGCAGGCGCTCGCTGGACGGGCTTGCGCGTTTAATGACGAACAAAAAAACCGTCGCTATGGCAAAGCGAATCGCGCCTAAGCTCATTGGCGGAAAAGTCGCCAAGCTAATTTTAGTTGAAATGAAAGAAAGACCCCACAGGATAATGGTGACGATAAGGGCGATAAAGGCAAAGCGGCGTTCATTCATAGGCCGATGGTAGCTTTTCAGCGCGTTCCCGGCAAGCGGAGACGACAGCGATTATGGCTTCACTCGTTTGGCAGAAGCCGCCGGAGCGCCGTATCCTTTACCGCGCGATCGGCACTGGCGATAAATTCCTCCATGCGCGGCCTAGCCTCCGCCTGATAGATGGAAGCTTGAATGCCCAGCTCCAGACGATCCAGTTCACGGACAAAACGGGCTTCGGCGCTGACGCCGGTCTCGTAATCTTCCCATAAGGCGCGGAGCTCCTCCGCGCCTTGGAAGCCCGCGACAACGCGCTCCAGCGACTCACGCTCTCGTCTAGCCTTTTCTTGTTTTGAAACGCCGTCCACGGGCGTTATATCGCCGGCGTAGACCTCTCCCAGTTCATGAACCAAGGCCAAAAGGACTGCCCGTTCACGGTTGATTGGACCATACGCCGGCTCCGGGGCGATCAAGGCTAGAAAAGCCACGCCAAAACTGTGGTCTGCGACCGATTCGCAAGCCAGTTCCGTCACGCCGCGCTTGAGCCAGCCTTGACGATAAAGGCGTTTAAGCCGCGCGACTTGCCTATACACGTTTAACGCCGCCTCGTTTGACGGGGAAAATAAAGTATCCGGATTGGGTCCTTTTGTACGCACGTAGCTCAGTATAGTATAGACTCTATAGCGGGAGGAAGACGGCATGGGCGAAAGCGGTTTTATCATCGGCGTTGACTTGGATGGGGTGCTTGGCGATTTTTACGGCGCTATGCGTATCGTGGCCGCCGAGTGGCTTGATAAACCAATTAGCGGCTTAACGGAGAATGTGTCTTTTGGCCTGTCCGAGTGGCATATTGACCAATGCGGCGGCTATGAACGTTTGCATCGCTTCGCCGTTACCCAGCGTGCCTTGTTCCGCGATATGAAACCGATGAAGGACGCGCCGGTGGTGCTCCGTCGGCTTTCCGAGCGGGGCGTGCGGATACGCATTATAACGCATCGGCTTTTTCTTAAATATTCACATCAGGAATCAGTGCGCCAAACGGTGGAATGGCTGGATTATCACGATATACCTTATTGGGACCTATGCTTTATGAAGGATAAAGAAGCGGTTGGTGCTCATGTTTATATCGATGATTCTCCAGAAAATATCCGCCGCCTGCGCGAACGAGGCTGCCGCACCATCGTTTTTGGCAATTCCACAAACCGAGAGCTTCCCGCTCCCCGCGCCGAAAACTGGCGGGAAGCCGAGAGTTTGATTCTTCGCTATTTTGATGAATGGCATACCGGCACACTTGGCCTCTTTGATCCCACGGCGATGGAAGCCGAATAAAGCTTGTGTAGTGTCCCGAAGCTTTGTATTTCCTTTTTTTAGACTTCGGCTCACCGCGTGGCAGCGTTGTTAGCGCTCAGCTCCACATAAACAGGGCAGGCGGAACGCTAGCGCTTGTTCATATCGGCGTTGTTGAAAAGGCCGCTCAAATAAGTCCTTAGGTCCACTTTTATCGGCATGAGATAGAAGTTAAAGCCATTAGCGTCGCAAAAATCCAGTACGCCGCGGCCAAAAGCTATATTCCATTCCAAGTTAGGACGGAAATCGCGTGGGAAAATAGCGCGATTTCGAGTGGCCCAATAGTCGTGATTGGAGGAAGTGAGCACCGGCGATATACCCCAGAATACGGTTTTGCCCTCTAGCTGTTCAGCGTATATTTGCAGTAAGCGCGCGTCAAAAAAGGGTTGGCTCATAAAGCCGACCGCGCCTGCCGCCTCCTTTTCCCTTACATAGTCCAATTCGTTACGGATATTGGTCCTATAAGGGTCAAAAGCGGCTAGGATTTCCAGTTCAGGCATTTCACGCTTCAATTTTTTGATTAGGCTGACAGCGTCTGTCGGATAGACCCGGCGTTTCATATCTTGTGGCGGATCGCCAGTAATAACGAGAACCGTTTTTACTCCGGCGGCGCGCAGCGCTTGAATATGGGGAAAAGGAGTGTCCAAGCTAAAATCGATGGAGCGGATATGGGGAATAAGCCCTCTACGCGCGCTAGCCATCCCTTTTATGTCGCCGCCTGATTCCTTAGACGCTTCCCCAAGAATGGAACAAGCGTCCCAAGACCGCAGCGAAAAGCGCGAAAGATCGGGAAAATTGTAGTCGGTAACGGCGGCGAAGCTTTGGCCTATAGTGTAAGCGTCCGTTAGGCTATCTATTGATCGAGGAACGAGCTCCAATGAAATACGCATATGGTTTTGTATCGGGTATTGAAGATAAGGGCAAGATGCCTAAACCGCTAGATGTATACAATAAAGCTGAAGCGCTTTGAGGAAGATCTCATATATCGGCCTAACCGTATGCTGGAGGATGAATTTTGAAATAAGCTCTTTCAATTAGTCTTGTATAACATTAAGCTAAAGCTAAGGTGGTCTATGCCAATGAATATCCTAATATATGGTAGCGGTGTAATTGGCAGCGTTTACGCTGTAAATTTCACGAAAGCGGGAAATGCTGTCAGCGTTCTGGCCAGGGGGGCGCGGCTTGCGGAGCTACGTGAAGGCGGTCTGAGAATTAGGAATGTTTTTTTAGGCGATAGCGAAGAAGCTCCCGTTGAAATACTGGAAAGACTTCCAGAGGGCAAGGTGTTTAATCTGGTCCTGGTAGCGGTACGCTCCGGCCAGATCATAGCCGCCCTGAAGGAGCTCGCCCAAGCCGTGACGGCGGAGGTCGTTCTGGTTGTAGGAAACAATTTGGAAGATCACGCGGAGGAATTGGCCGTGGCCGGCGAAAAACATTTAGTCCTTGGTTTCGGCGCCTTCGGTGGGTATCGAGAAGACGGCGTCGTTTTTTATACCGATGGCCGTACCAAGGAACGCCCGGAACCTAAGCATCGATCCAAGACGACAATCGGCGGGCTGACTCCATCGTCCCAAGCCGCTATGGAAAGGGTGAAAACGCTTTTCCTGCCGGCGGGGCTGCCATTAAGCGAGAGCGACACTATACGCGCGTGGTTGATCTGTCATGCCGCCCTGGTCTTTCCTTTAGCCGGCGCTATTTATGCCGCCGGCGGCGATCAAGGGCGGACCTGTCGTACCAGAGACGCCCTCATTCTTTCAATACGCGCCTGTAAGGAATTAATCGGCGCTCTACGGACTCTTGGCATTCAGGTGGAACCGGATTCGCTTAAAAAGCTCTTAGCCACCCCTGAATGGCTATTAGTAGGGATATTGCGGAAAGCCTTAACGGGAGAGGGCGCCAGGGTGGCTATGTTCGGCCACGCCAACGCCGCCCCTGGGCGGAGCGAAATATCTGGCCAAGCCAAGGTTTTGGATGACATCGTTCAGGGCGCGGGCCGGCCGCTTCCCAACTGGGCTCGCTTGCTGCCGTACTTTGACGCTACTAAAGAGGAAGACTATCTGCCGGATAGTTCGCGAAAACTGCGGTACCGTGTGTGGTGATGCGGCCGCGTCTTCGCTAGATGAAATGTATCACTTCATCCAGCGCGTTTATCGTGACGCGGCCGTTTTTCGCTCCCGTTTTTTGATGACCCTTGGCGTAGATAAGGCAGGCCGCGCCGATAGCCTTCGCGACCTCATAATCGTGTTCCAGATCGCCGACGACCAGCAACTTGCCAGGGTCGTCAAGGCTGGCTATCAAATTCTTCGCCTTAAGCTCCTTGCTTACTACCGAGTGGTCGTCGTTGCCGATTATTCCCGCGAAAAAAGCGCTGATACCCTTTTGCTCAACCTGTTTCCGTAGCTCGGTTTGTTCGGTCGCCGACACGATATACTGATGAACGCCAAGTTCCTGGAGCCATGTTAAGATCGATATGGCTCCTTGGCTTAAAGCTATATCTGGAAAGGCTTTATTGTATAGAGTAAAATACTCCCCGGCGATATCCTCAAACCGCTCAGAGGTGAAAAGAAAACCTATTTCCTCATAAAAACACTGAATCGGCATCCTAAAACGCGCTCGATATGTATCCAGATCGATGGGGGCAAGACTTCGGCGGTGAAGCAATTCATTCACTATCCTGAAATTCGCCTCCACGTCATTCAGCAGAGTGCCGTTCCAGTCCCAAATAACTGTCTGTGTCATTAAAAATCCTTATCATACCCACGTGGATAACATGAGTAGCGATTGAACGCCGATGATACTATCGCTTACGCGGTATTCGCAAGCTTAAATTGCTCAAAGAAGGCTGTTCGATGGGAGCCGGTTTTGGCGTTTCCCGCCTATTGGAAGCGCACCGAAATGGTATTGATCTTCAACCCCTGGGCTTCAAACAGTTTCTTGAATAGAGAAACGGCGCCTTCTTCCGCTTCCGCGCGGATGGACTCAAAGCCCAATGGACTATACCCCTCCACGGAGATAGTATATTCAATTCCGCCTATGCTGCCGCTGAGAGGTTTCGCCTGGTTCGCGGAGATAATAAGATCGGGCAAGATGTTAAAGAAATGGGTCTTTATTAGCTCCTCATTGGCGCGTAGAGAGCGGTTTTCATTAAAAACAAGCAATGAACCGCTAATGAAAGAGGGCTTCCCGGGCTTCGGTTCGGCGAGTTCAATTACCGCGTCAGTGCCCATAAAGACGGATAGAAGGCCGCTACCGTTAAAGCGCACACTAAACGCGTTAACCTCATCTAGATCGATATAATAGCCGATATCGGCGTTAACGGAAAAATCGTAACTATAATCCGAGGATAAATACCAATCGGTTAGTGGCACTTTAAGCCCGCATTTATAAACAAGGTGGCCGTTGTACTCGTTGGTCTGCGAAGCGACCTTAATTTCCGACGCTGGCTCACTTTTTAATACCGTAATACGTAAATTGTCCAAAGACATGGTTTTATTCAGCTTGGCTCGGGCTAGGGACTCAAGACTTATTATAACAATCAGCGCCAACACGACGACAGCGGCCGACACGCGAAAAATAGCCTTAATTGTCTTTCCCATCGGTTTTTTTCGCTCTGTTTTATCCACGCTGACCTCCGCTTTCCCCTAATGGATACGTGCTGAAATCTTCAATAAGCCCCGCCCGTCAATCATAACCCTTATTCACTCCCGCGCTTATGTAATAAATGCTAGCCTAATAAATAACTCCGGCTTGCCTAATTCGCTTGGTGGAACTTGTGAGCGGGGCAGGCCCTATCCGTGGTCCTTTATAATATACAGCTTGGAAAGCGGGAACGGTATAAATCGTAGTTTTCTTTATCATGGCAAACGAAACTGACCAATTCAAGAGGCTGCGAAAAGTCAGTTGAACGCGGTCTTTTCATATCCTCATCCACTGTCTCGTCAGAGCCGTGCTCTATAGAAGCGGGGCCATATATGTCCCTGAATAATTGCGCGACAAGATCGGCCGCTCTTTCCTTGGGAAATCCGTACACGCCGGTGGCGATATTAGGAAAGGCGATGGAGCGCGCCCCATATTCCGCCGCCAGCGCTAAGGCTTGCCGATAGCAGCTTAGCAACAGCGCGTCCTCTCCCTGGTCTCCGCCTCTCCAAATGGGGCCGACGCTGTGTATGACGAATTTCGCTTTAAGCCGATAAGCTTTTGTGAGGACCGCCGCCCCTGGCGGGCAGCCGCCTCGTTCTTTAGCGACCGCTCGGCATTCGGCTAAAAGGCCAGGGCCGGCCGCCCTGTGTATAGCTCCGTCAACACCGCCGCCGCCAAGCAGGCTGGAATTCGCGGCATTGACGATAGCGTCTACAGTGAGAGCCGTAATATCGCCACGCATAACAGTAATTTTCATTCGCGTCCTCGTATATTTATGGCTAGGCTTCAGCGAAAACGTTGATTTTCCTGACTAGCCTGTTATTGGGGGGCTTAGAAATTTTTAACTGCTGCCAATTTTGTTGCACATGTATCTTCTTTTTTAGTAAAGACATGAATAAATACTATCACACGTCTTGAGTCAGAACTAGTTCCAAGCGAGCTAATTATGTCAAAGTATAGACTCGCAGTCTCGGCGTTTCCATTCCTTTTCGAAAATTAGTACTTCTACGCTTCAACAAAATTGGCAGCAGTAAGTAAAAATTTGCGTGTAAGCCAACCCGCGCCTATACTATTATTATCAACAATTAATAGAAACGGAAGAAAATCCTTCTTTTTCAAACTAATGGGGCAAAAACAAAAGGATTTTAGCAGGATTCTAGCCTATTCTTTAGCGGTTTTACGCTTTTGCTTGCAAAAGTAAAGCGTATAGATTATATTAGGAATCATTCTCGTATTTGGAGGTTCTCATGGAAAATGCTAATGAAAATACGTCTGTATCATTGCCTCGTATTGGTGAAAAGGCGCCATCGTTCAAGGCTGTCACTACCCAAGGGGAAATAGATTTCCCCAAACAATACGCGGGTAGTTGGGTGATTCTGTTTAGCCACCCGGCTGACTTTACTCCGGTCTGCACCTCGGAATTTATGACCTTCGCTAAGATGGAAGGGGATTTCGCTAAGCTCAACTGTAAATTGGTTGGCTTGTCGGTGGATGGTCTTTATAGCCATATCGCGTGGTTGCGGACCATTAAGGACAAGATTAAATACAAAGGCATGAAAAACATGGAAGTGAAATTCCCCTTGATTGAGGATATCACCATGGAAGTGGCCACTAAGTACGGAATGATTCAGCCGGGTGAAAGCAATACCAAGGCGGTTCGTGCTGTCTTTATTATCGATCCCAAGAGTATTGTTCGAGCTATGATCTATTATCCGCTCAGCATGGGCCGCAATTTCGATGAGCTTCACCGAGCGGTAGTCGCTCTTCAGGCCGCCGATGCCTTTAATGTCGCGACTCCCGCCGATTGGCGTCCCGGCGACGATGTCATTGTTCCGACCGCTGGTTCCTGCGGCGTCGCCAAAGAACGGATGGAGACCAAGGATCCAAGCGTTACCTGCCACGACTGGTTCTTCTGCACCAAAAAGCTACCGAAGGATGAGGTGTGGGCTAAGATTCTCAAGAAAAGCTAAGGAGCCTAGCGCGTCCGTCCATTGGCGGACGCGGTACCTGGCGTTCGGGTGTCGCTTTACAAGCGAACCTGGACGCCTATTTTATTTGAGCGACAGTTCGGCTCTAAAAGCGGTGACGCCGCTTTCCGATAGCTTGCCTTCCACCGCCCAAGCGCTGGAGCCCTTTTCTTCTCTCAGATTCCCAATAAAAAAATCAAGGCTAGAAGCCGGCTTAACCTCTGATAGATAATTAATATCCACGCGCATAGAGCTAGCCGCTTCCAAGTCGTTCGCGGGAAGAGCGTCCTGAATCCATTGTATATAGCGGGCGTTATTTACATGGCCGTTATAATCGATATCGGAATAAAGCGCGCTACGTGAGCCGCTTGGCTGTAGGTTCTCACGTTTGACGAGAGAGCCTCCGCCTTCGCTCATAGCGTCAAGGCCTTTGTTAAGCGGTAAAGATAATCCGAGAGTCTCCGGTCTTTTCGGCCTAAAAGTAAGCGTGTCCACAACTAACCAAACGCTGCGACCGCGGCCTAAAACCTGTTTATCCTCGCCATGTATTTCATAATCCCTAAGGGCGTATAGTCTTTCAAGGCCTCTAGGCCAGGTGCGGACAAGGACGCGTTCGCCGCGCCTAGGCCGCCGCAGAAGCTCAGCTGATAAGCGTGATAATATCCAGGCGAAACCGCGCTCTTTGAAAGCGTCCGTTCCGACACCGAGCGCCTCGGCGTGACGCCCAGCCGCTTCCTGCCAAAAATTACAGGCGCCGGCGATATTCAGGCGATCGGATCTATCGCAGTCCCAAGTGCCAACGGTAAGATTTTCCTCATAGATCGGAACCATAAAGCCTCCGTAGCCATCCTGGCGATACTGGGCGGGGTAGTCAAGCGCCAGCCCTCCTCTTTGATCGGGCTCTAGTTGTGGCTGGATCGCGGCCGCTTGTCTCGACAGGCGTAAAATACGGGCGTCGGCTAAGGAATCAGAAGGTCGGCGCTCACTACCGTGTGATGCATGCCAGTGAAACTATCGGAGAGAGAGTAGCCCAATATCAGCTTATGTCGCCCAGGCCTTAACCGGGAATCGTAGGGATCGCTCGAATCCAACCCTATGACGAAGGTAATCGTGGTTCGGTTATCGGCCTCCGTGCCGGAATATGATAGGATATTCGCCCTACCGCCCAGTTTCGTATCGTCTTGATGGGCGATAGCCGATACCCCGAAATCGTCGCGAACATATACTTTGCCGTCTTTAATATAGCCAATGAGGAAATCAGCACCCTTCATCCGATAGCTTGGGTCAAAGCCCACGGCTACCCAGCCTAGGGTCGGGGCGGAAACGCTAATCTCTGCTGTCGCGGACGTGATGGTCGCGCTGAATTCTATTCCGTTCTTTTCAAGCATCAATGTTTTTTCTTGCCCGAAGGAACTAAGGACCAAAACCAAGCTCAGTATCGCTGCTATGAACATCAACCTGACTTTCATTATCGCCTCCCCGGCGTTCGCCTTTCTAGGAGAACGCCATAGAAAACCGGCGGATCTTTTAGGATTACCGTATTAGTAATATAATTACTCACCTTTTCGGAAGCAAGGCGGGTAATCCCGCTCGAATCGTCCTTTTGTGATTAAGCGAAGTAATCCTGAAACAATCAAATTTTTATACTGCTGTCAATTTTGTTGCATAAGGATATTCATTTCTATAAAAGAGATGAATTAACATCATCACGTGTCTTGAGCCGGAACTAGTTCCCCATATGCTAGTTTTGTCAAAGCATAGACTCGCAGTTTCAATTTTTCTTTTCCTTTTAGAAAATTAGTAGCCCCAAGCTTAAACAAAATTGGCAGCAGTTCGAAGGTTCTAAAAGAGGCTCAAGTATAATCAATTTTTACACTTGACTGCCTTTATAGCTGAGTATAGTTTTACTTCATGAATAACAACGCCGTCGCCCGCGCTTGACTATTACGATGCCCCAAACGACATACCGCTCTTTGTGGTATTTTCGCGGTATGGTCATCTGAGGCGCGTTCCCCCTTATTTTTTCGGTTAACGTCGCCGTGTTCAGGGCGTCGTTTATTGATCTGGAAATTATTCTTAATTTAGGTACCGCATAATGAAGAGAGCCATATTTGGTCCGGACGTGTCTGTTCGTCTCCGCGAGAAAAACGCCATAAAGGGTTTATCGTCTTTGCTTGCTGGTTTCGCTTTAATATATACTCTGTCTCTGGTCGCTATGGCTGCCGCGGTCGCGGCGGAAATCGCCAGCGCTTTTGTTCTAAGGGCGGTGGTCGATGGTGCTTTGTCCGAGGGCGGCAAGAAGCTGGAAGTGTTTATCGTAGCGGCGGCCATTGTCGTGTTGGCCGCCCTTGCCCGAGGCGTTTTTTCCTTCTTTTCCGCGCGCGGAACGGCGCACACCGCTGAGGGCATCGCCAAAGCTGTCCGCGAAGCCTTATTTGATCATTTACAGCGCTTACCGTTCGCTTATCACGATAGGACTCGAACCGGCGAACTCATTCAGCGGGCTACTTCCGATATCGACGCGGTTAGGCGTTTTTATGGTGATCTTGTGCCTAATATCGCCCGGGTTCTACTTCTCTTCGCTCTCAATTTTATCGCTATATCATTGTTCAATGCGCGTCTAGCTTTGTTGTCCAGTTTGATACTGCCAGCCGTGGCTTTTATATCGATATTCTTTTTTAGAAAAATTTTCGCTTCCTATGACGATTACCAAGAAAGGGACGCCAAGGCTAGCGCGGTTCTACAGGAGAATATCAGCGGCGTGCGAGTTGTTAAGGCCTTCGCTAGAGGCGCTTTTGAGATAGGAAAATATGAGGAGACCAATGCCGCTCGGTATAAAAGCGGTTTGCGTCTTAACCTCTACCACGCTCTTTACTGGCCTGTGTCTCATACCCTTTGTGCCGCCCAGAGCCTAATAGGGTGGTTTCTCGCCGCGGATATGACGATGAAGGGGACTTTATCAATTGGCGCCTTATTGGCTTATACCGCTATGCTGGGCGGCCTTATCTGGCCTTTGCAGAACCTTGGCCGGATGGTAGCCCAATTGTCTACCGCCACCGTGTCGTACGGCCGTCTTTCCTCGGTTCTGCGTGAAGAGAGAGAAACCTTGGGTGACGAGGCGGTAGCGGCTAATCAAGCGGCGGAGAGAGCTGGTTCGGCGCTTCCCCCCGCCCCCGTTGTCGCATCTTCCGCTCAGCCTTCGCCTCCCCAGGCCGTCGCGGCTAGTCTTGTCGGCGATATTGTCTTTGACGACGTCTGGTTCGCCTATGGCGACGGCGATAATCCAAATTGGGCGCTTAAGAGTGTGTCGTTCCATGCTGAAAGCGGACAGCGTATCGCTCTATTAGGCGCTCCCGGTTCCGGGAAAACCACGCTAGTAAACTTGCTACCGCGTTTCTATGAGCCAAGCAAGGGGCGGATCCTGTTGGATGGCCGGCCTCTACACACCTATCCCAAAGCCTTTTTAAGGGAGCGTATTGGCCTGGTGGAGCAACAGCCTTTCTTGTTTTCCATGACTGTGGCGGAAAATATAGCGTATGGAGCCAAGCGGACGTTGGAAAAGGATGAGTTGGAGAAGGCGGCGACCGCGGCGGCCATTCACGCTTCCATTAGCGCTTTCCCGGATGGCTACGCTACCATGGTTGGCGAACGCGGCGTTACCCTTTCCGGTGGGCAGAAACAGCGGGTAGCCATAGCGAGAACCCTGGTTAAGGACCCGTCTATCCTGATCTTGGATGATTCCACCTCAGCCGTGGACGCCGAGACCGAGGATCATATCCGCGCCGCCATGGATAGGCTAGGTAAGCGGACGACCTTCGTTGTCGCTCATAAGGTGAGAACCCTAATGGACGCTGACCTTATCCTGGTCTTCCGTAATGGCGAAATAGTTGAACGCGGCAATCATGCCGCTCTGATCAAGGCTACCGGTTTTTACGCTAAGGCTTTTGATTTGCAGACAAGAATAGAAGATGAATTAGAAGAGGAGTTACGCCATGAGCCCCGAGTTTCATGACGAGGAATATGACGAGAGTTTCAACGGCAGAACCGTACTGCGTATACTGAGGACCGCCCTGCGTCACTGGACGCTGTTCGCCGGCTTTGTGGCGTCGGTAATGGCGATGTCCCTGGCGGAGAGTTACGGCACCTATGTGCAGAAGCTTATTATCGATGACGGGCTGCTTCAAGGTGACTGGGCGGCGACTATCGCCCTGCTCATTCGTTTTGGGATCGTAATGATAGTTCAATCCTTCGCGGTATTTGGCTTTATCTGGTGTGCTGGTATTCTTGGCGAAAAGCTGCAGTACGATCTGCGTAAGGCGGTGTTCGCCAAATTACAGGACTTGAGTTTTTCATATTTCGATAGAACCGCGACGGGCTGGATTATTTCCCGCGCCCATTCGGATACCAGTAAACTGGCCGATTTCGCCACCTGGATGCTGGTGGATCTTTTCTGGGCTATCGCCAATATACTATCGGCCATCTATTTTATGGTGTTTATCGATCTTCCTACTGCTTTGATCGTGGCCGCCGTTTTACCGCCGCTGGTTTTTATCGCCCTGCGTTTCAAGAAGATCATTATTCGGGAGTATCGACAGGTCAGAAGCACTAATTCCAAGATCACCGCCCGTTATAGTGAAAGTATAAGCGGCGTACGCGTGGTAAAGGCGTTGGCTAGGGAAAAAGAAAATCTGACTAGCTTTGCCGGCGTTACCTCCACGATGTACCGGCATTCTTTCCGCGCGGCCTGGTTGTCGGGCTTGTTTCTGCCTTTGGTACAGATTATTACCTCAGTGGCGCTCGGCGCGGTCCTCTGGTACGGCGGCTGGAAGCTGCAACTTGGCGGCCTTTCGGTTGGCGCGGTTAAGGCCTTCGTTACGTATATCAGCTTTATTATGTGGCCAATCAGCGATTTAGCCAGAGTGTATTCCGAAATGCAGCACGCCGTCGCCGGCGCCGAGCGGGTTTTTGGCCTTTTGGATACGGAAAGTGATATAAAGGATAGTCCGAACGCCGCTCCCTTTACGGCGCTTAAGGAAACTTTGGAATTTCGCTCGGTTTCCTTTCATTATGATCCAGCTTCTCCGGTGTTGAAGGATTTTAACCTGATCCTACGCCGAGGCGAAACCGTAGCTTTAGTCGGCCCCACCGGCGGCGGTAAAAGTACCATCGCCAATTTGGCCGCTCGCTTTTATGAGCCCTGTGCCGGCTCTATCCTGGCGGACGGCGTGGATTATCGAACTTACCAGTTGGAAAGCTGGCATTCCAAGCTTGGGGTGGTTCTTCAGACGCCGCATCTCTTTTCCGGTACCATCGCGGAAAATATACGCTATGGTCGTCTGGCCGCCACGGATGAAGAACTCCGCGAAGCCGCCCGTCTGGCCCATGCCGAGGAATTTATTCTAAAGCTGGAAGGCGGCTATGAAGCCCAGGTTGGGGAGGGCGGCGCCCTCCTGTCTGTCGGCCAGAAACAGCTGATCGGCATAGCCAGGGCTCTGCTAGCCCAGCCCGAAATTGTGATCTTTGACGAAGCGACCAGTTCGATTGATACCATTACCGAGGATCTGATCCAGAAGGGTATGAAAACCCTCCTAGCCGACGCCGCCGGCTTAGTCATAGCTCACCGTTTATCCACTATCCGCGACGCCCATCTCATTTTGGTTATAGACGGCGGCCGCATCGTGGAAAGCGGTACCCATAGGCAACTCATCCGCTCGGGCGGCCGCTATCGGGATTTATACCTAAGCCAGTTTGGCGCCGAAAAAGCGGAGGCGGTGGAGGAAGAGGTGTTCGCGTAGAGCGCGTCGCTGTTCAGGAAAGAGGCTTATGGGAAAGATTCTTGTCAAACCTTATCGCGCGGCGGTCAGCCTAAGACCTTTTCTAGCGGCGTGAACGCCAGGCCGCAGCTCCGCGCCACTCCCTCGTGAACGCAGAAGCCGCCATAGGTATTGAGGCCCTTCCGGATAGCGTCGTTTCCCATAGCCTTGTCTAGGCCTCTATCCGCCAGAAGAAGGCCGTAGGTAATGGTTGTATTGGTAAGGGCCGAGGTGGACGAGAACGCCACCGAGCCCGGCATATTGGCTACGCAATAATGTACGATCCCGTCCACCAAGTATACGGGATCGTCGTGGGTTGTCGGCCTGCTAGTTTCCGCGCACCCGCCCTGGTCAATGACCACATCGACGATCACGGCGCCTTGTTTCATGGTTTTTAGGTGCTCACGTCGTATAAGTTTAGGAGCGGACTCGCCCGGGATGAGCACCGCCCCGATCACAACGTCAGCCTCGCTCAAGGCCTTGGCGATATTGGCCTCGGTGGCGTAGAGGGTCGTGACGCGGCTGCCGAAGATGTCATCGATATAAGCGAGGCGTTTGGCGTTTATGTCCAGTATAGTCACGGACGCGCCGATGCCAGAGGCGATCTTGCAGGCGTTCATGCCCACGGTTCCCGCGCCCAGAATGGCCACTTGGCCTCGGCTAATGCCGGGAACCCCCGGCAGGAGTACGCCGCGTCCGCCAAATTCTTTCTCAAGGTACTTGGCGCCTTCTTGAACCGCGAGCCGACCCGCGATCTCGCTCATGGGCACGAGGCAAGGCAGGCTATGATCTGACAGTTCGATGGTCTCGTAGGCGATCGAGCTAACCTGTCGTTCCATAAGAACTTTGGCCAATTCTCGGTTCGCGGCTAAATGCAGGTAGGTGAAAAGCAGCAGGCCGGGACGTAGCAGGCCGTATTCCTCGGGCAGGGGTTCCTTGACCTTAACGATCAGCTCGGCCTTGGCGAAGAGCTCAGCCTTATCGGTCAGGATATAGGCGCCGGCCGCGCTGTACTCGGCGTCGGAAAAACCCGAACCAAGCCCCGCCGAGGATTCGATAAACACCTCGTGTCCGTGCTTGATATAGCTCTTTACGCATGAAGGCGTCATTGAAACCCTATATTCGTGCCGCTTGATTTCCCTGGGGACCCCTATTCTCATAGTAACTCCTTTAATTTGTCATATTGTTAGAGGCGCTTTCAAAAGTTTTCCACCTTTTGAAAGCCGACAATAATGGCAAGCGCAGTTTTATTGCTATTATTTGTATTATATGTAGATAATAGTCCTCGCAATAAAACTATGAGAGGTCCTTGCGAAAGTAACCGACTTTTGCATGAACCTCGTTATTCAATCAGCCCAGCGGGAAGCTTGGCAAACCAACGGCAAAGCGCACGGCGCGGTGACCGTATGTTTGATAATGCCCCTATCGATAAAACCGATCTGGCGCTTAATGGCGATGAATACATAAGTACGCTCGCGTCGACCTTTCGCTCTGGACCGTCAAAAATGCAGCGAGCAATTACTAATTGATTTTCGCGTTAATATAGAAGGCCGTCAAGACTGAGGATCCACGTGATGGATTTGGCTGTTTTAGCCCGCTGACCCGCTGGAAAGGTTTTTGCCCGCTTAGGGCTACCCTTAATCGTTGCGAACCAAACGAAAGCCGATCGAATCGGCTGGTTGAGAGGAGGCCATAATGAAGCGTATTCCGGGTTTTGCGCTAAGCGCTTGGCTAAACCATGAACCGCCCCGGCAAATTCGTCCAAAACCATCGGTACTGCCTGTAGGATTCGTTTGATCGTGGCTAGTGTAAGTACTATAAGTATCCCAACACCATTCCATAACATTCCCGCTCATGTCGTAAAGGCCCAATTCGTTGGGAGCTTTCATCGCTACTGGATGAGACTTATATCGGGCGTTTTTATCGTACCACGCGACCGCATCGATATCGTTTGAACCGGAATAACTATAAGACAAGCTCTTTGTTCCGCCCCGAGCCGCGAATTCCCATTCGGCTTCCGTCGGCAGACGCCAGCCGGAAGCGGTGAAATCGCAGGAAACCGTTTCGCCCTCTATTGTATAGGCCGGCTCCAGTTTATCTCGTTGACTCAAGGCGTTGGCGTAAGCTACAGCGTCATGCCAACTCACCTTTTCAACGGGGAATTCGTAGCCCTTAAATTTGCTTGGGTTATTACCCATACGCGCGACATAATCCTTTTGTTTTACTTCGGTAACCATCATGTAAAATGATGACACCGTAACCTTATGTGTCGGCCTGTCATCCGCGCTACGGATAGGCCTTTCCCGGCCGGTATCGTCCTCCATGCCCATCCTGAAGCTGCCGCCTTGGACAAGAACCTCAAAGGGTATGGTTTTGGAGGGCGCGACCAAGCTTCCCGCGCTATCCAAGCGCTCTTGCTCTGCCGTGCGCGTCGGCTCAGGCTTGACGGAGAACAAAACAGCGGAGGGGATGTCAATGAACGCTTCCGATCCCCTTCTCCATTTGACGCTGATACGGGCGGCGTTGTCCCCATTAAGATCGCCGTTCGCGAAAAAGCGGATGAGGAAAGGATGGTAACCTTGACTGAGGCGAAGAGAGTTGGAAACGCCGGGATTTGTGGTGTCGCTTTTACAGACCATCGAATTATCGACGTATAGATAAAGCTCATCGTCTGAGTCGCTATAGAATTGGTAATCAGCTTCCTCATCGATCCCGATATAGCCTGTAAACTGTATGGCAAAAGCTTTGTTGAAACCGAAGGGCCAAAAATTTTCACTTCTAGGGATGCTCGGCTCTAGACGGCTGTATTGGAAGTAGGCTTGTCTGAAATCGCTATAACAATCCTCTTCCCCATCGCCGGGTATTCCTAGTGTATAGTATTCGCCCAGTAAACCATTGACGAAGCTTGTCTCATATTCCACGATGAAGCCCGGCCATAATTCGGAGAGCGAGTCTTCATCTATGATATAAGCGCCGCGCCAGGTTTCGCCGTTTATTTCCAATGCTTTCCTTCTGTCGGCACTGTCAGCGGGTTCCCCCTGGGCCCAAGCGGTATACGCCCAGGTCTCTCCTGTCACCCAGCGCCAGCCGCGGTCGTAATAAGCGCCTAATAGAAAAGCGTTCAAGTCCGTCTTAGTCCGCATGTCATGAAGCAAGAAGTCGTTTTCTTCCCGCGATGTGATCGTCGCCAAATGGCCGCTGGTCCCCATATGGACCAAATTCTCGGCCTTCGCTCGCGCGCCCTCCCAACTGAGGCCGGAACTGGTATAGACGATTTGGTAAAAGTTGCCATTTCCATGGAATAAGAAGGGTTCCGAAATATAATCCGATAAGCGCGGAGTAATTTTATCGATAAAAAACCAATCGGAAGCCTTGTTGCTTATATCGATATAAAAACTGGAGCCTTTCTTTCCGCCTATTTCCACTGACGTGTTTTCCACTCCACCGCCGCCAGCGCGAATTCGTTTTTGGGCGAGAGCTTTTCCGTTATTATCCAAAATAGCGATACTTAGCGAGGCGGCGCCCGCAAAGGCAATATCAATTGTTTCCAGTCCTACATCCTTTTCAAAGTCTAGACGGTATCTTACCCATTGGGATGTACTACCGCCGCCATCCGGCCATGAAGGGCCGGCGAAACCCACTGCGCTGTTAGAGAAAACGTCGGCGGGATTCGCGCTCTCGGCTGTTAAAATTACCACCGCGTCCAAATCCGATACCGCTTCTTGGCCTATATCGATCAGTGGAGAACAAGCGATCACATCGACCTTGAAAGGGATAAGGCCGTCAATCATGAAAGGTCCACCTTGGACAACCAGTCTTTCCTCACTTTTTAGGTGATAAAGGCAGGGCGATAACGGCCAAAACAGGCCGAACCAGTCGGAACTCTGATGCCAGGAAAGACCTAAATGATTGCTCGTGTTAGTGTCGCCGTCAGAAATAAAAATCACCGTGATATCATGATAGCCTTCTGTCAGCTTAATGGCGGAGGAGCTTTGAGCCTCTTGAGCCTGGAGACTGGAAAGGACAAGATCGCCATCAATATAGAGAAGGCAGCGTTTGTTCGTGTCTACTTTAAAAGTATGGAGGCCGGACTCTTTTACCTTCACGACTCCCGTCCACTCCACCGCGAAAGCGTGGTCGTAACCCAGCGGCCAAAATTGTTCTTTTTTTGAATGATCCAACGAGGTATCGGTTCTGCTGAATTTGTATTCCCAGTGGTTCTTATTATTCTCATTTGGCGTATCCGCTAAGTCGTCTCCGTATATTCCCGAAGAGTGATATTTTCCGATAAGGCCGGGTTGGATTTCGCTATCGGAGAGCGTGCGGGCGTTGTCGGCTGTTTCCCGTAGCGTCACGACGAATTCGCCGGTGTTGTCCGTCCAGTCAGTATCGTCATTGATGCCTAAATAGAGACGTGAGGCTCCTTCCGGCACGGTGAATTTGGTCGGTCCACTCCCAATGAAGAAGGTTTGCATTAGTTTCGGATCCGTAATGAGGGAAGCTTTTGAAGGTATGTTCAGTTGTTCTAACGAATAGACCTTGCTCATGTCGTTGTTCGGCCAACCGTCGGGCAGGAACACGCCGATCAGCGATTCTATTGGCGAAACTATGCCGGTCATTCCGATGCCCTTGTATTTTTCACTGGATGGCGAGCGGTTTTGGATAAGGCTGTTCCCGTCCGGGCTGGAACCGAACGTAAGGCCGGGAGCTCGGCCAACCAAGCCTTCGGCGGAAAGGATTATAGTTTCCTTGTCAGCGACATCGATGCCTTGCGGAGCGGTTTTGCTGTTCAGTGTGGCCATAATGAGCTTACTTTTACCGCTTACGCCTACTTTCATGCCGTCTTTTATGTCCAAAACCGGTTTAGCTCTATCAATTCTACAATTGACGGAAAGGCTGGGGCTTAGGTCCAAAAAAGGCTGGGACGTGTTAGTCCCTAGGTTTACACCGAAGCGGCCGTTAAGATCCAGACCTAGGCGTATCCGCTCCGTCAGGTCAGCGCCGATACCGACGCTTAGTCTGCCATAGGGTTTTAAGGCCATTGTGGCTGGCTTTATATCGACACCGACACCGAAACCGCTTTTCCCATAGATTCGATCGGCATGATAACGGAACCACAGGCCGGCGGACGCGTCGATAAACACGGAACTAGGGTCAATCGCTGTTGGGATGAAGCCATTAGTCCCAAGCGCGATCCTCAGTGGCGTATCGGCTCCCCATGAAAAGGCGTTTCGCCATGAAGAGCCAAGTGATGACCAAGAAAATTGGAATTCCGGCGCCAGGATCAAACCCAAAGCGTCTGGATCGGCGCCACCCGTGATCGCGGCCTGTGAGAATAAGCCAGCGCTGAGCCAAACCATTGATTTATCAGGCTGCGGAAGGAGACGGAAAGGTGAAGCTGATTGAGGAACATAAGCGTCCAAATCCCAAATTTTTAAGTCCCTGAAAAGGGACGTGCCATATTCAGGCTCACCCCAAGCTGTATTGGCTAAGGCGATGTGTCCTGGTGGAATTAGAGGGTTAATTTTCAAACGATTAGAAACAGTATCTCTAACCGCGCCGGAGAATATGCCATCAACAAATAAGAAGATATATTGCTCTGTTGCTAAGATACCGATTTGAGAAAAGCTATTTGGCGTTGAGTTCAAATCACCAGCTTTGACAGTGTGAAATTTTAGTTCAATACCTTTTTCATCGGATTGGTCTATTTGCCAGCTGTTATTATCGTTAATTTGCAAAAGAGAAGTAACATTATCCCAACCAATAACCGTGCCCATGCCTTTTACATGCATAACTCCAACTGATAAATAGAAATTTCCAAATTTAACGTTCCGCTTGTAGGCGCCACTGACCTGTCCGGCCGTATTCGCTATTCTAAGGGTACCGTTAACAATATCAAATATCGTTTTTTCATCTTTCTCGTATGATCTTACTTCCCAATTAGCCAAGCGATAAAAATCGTCCGAGACATCCGGCGCTTGGGCTGTGATGAGTTTGACTAATTGTTCCGGGGTATAATCCCTGCCGTTATATGTTATAAAGGGTATGGCCTCCTCATCCTTTTTGGCTATAGTCTTCTCCTCTACTGACGCGGACTCCCTCTTTTTGGCTTCTAGCTTTTTATTAACCAAAGCGTCCGCCATCGCCTCGGTTTTCTCGGTGCGGACAAGCCTAAAGCCAAGGCCGCTATTCCAAGCGTGAGGATGTTCAAAGGCGCGAGCCTTGAGGTCGCCGTTTTCCGCCGCGCTATACCAACAGCCGCCACGGATGACAAGGTTTTGGCCTGATGAAGGGCCGTATAGCTCAATTTGACGCGAACTGGGATTCTTGTCGTACCAATCCCAGCACCATTCAGCGACATTGCCGGAAAGGTCGTAAAGACCGAGCGGATTGGGTAGTTTTGTGGCTACCGGTTTTGTTCCCTCTTCTCCGCCCTGTTCCGCGAACCATGCTACGACATCGGGATCGTCGGAGCCGGCGTAAACATAGCCCTCATCGGCGTCGCCGCCCCGCGCCGCGTACTCCCATTCGGCTTCCGTGGGGAGACGCCAACCCGTCGCAGAAAAATCGCAGACGATGGTATCGTCGGTGATTGTATAAGCGGGGCTATAGCCATCATATATTGATAGGAGATTAGCGTATGTGACAGCGTCACGCCAGTAGACTTGTTCCACCGGGAGCGTTTCGCCTTTGAAATGGCTGGGGTTATCGCCGGTAAGCGCTTCATAGGCTTTTTGCGTTACTTCCGTTTTCATTATCCAAAACGAGGATAGCCCAAGACCGTTGGAAGGCGTCTCCTCGTTGGGGCCGCTCTCTGGCCACAGCTGGAAGACGCCGCCTTGAACGAAAACCTCGTCGCGGACAGCCTTTGGGCCAAGACTAAGCTCGTCACTGAGTGTCGTTTGGGAACTAGGCGGCGTAACGCGCGGCGCGGCGTCCTGGGCTTCCGGGGCGATGTTCGGGGCGGCGCTCGGTGCTGTGTCAGGGGCGTCCGAGGTGTCCGGCGGAATCGGGTCCAGCACCGCCCGCGTTTTGGCAGCCGTTTCTTCCGCTGTCGTCAGGGTATGAACGAGCTCTCCTGAGTCATCGCTTAGGACGATCGGCTCTTTCATCGGTTTTGGCGGTATCAGTTCGAACGCCGGGCTGAGCCGTGCGGTTGAATAAGCGTCGTTCGTTATTTTTAGGTCCCAAACGCCAGGTTCGGCGTTTTGGGGCAGTTCGATCACCAGCCGGTCAGCTGTCTGTTCAAGAATTTGTGGCCGTATTTCTTGACCATTCCGGTAGAGAAAAGCTTGTGTGTTCAAGCTGAAAGAAGCCCCGGTGACGATGAGGCGGCGGTCGTTCGCGCCGCTTTCCAATACGGGAGGATCAATGCCTTTGATGACAGGGTCCTCGTATCGCACCTGAATAGCCTCTTTCAACTCCGCCCGGCGTCCGTCTGGATTCTCAACGCTTAAAGTAAGCGGTGGACCGCTGTCTCCCGCGTTAATTTGGATTAGCAGTTTGGTCGGCGAGATATAGCTGAGGTCTGGCCGAACGCCATCCGACAATTCAACAATACTGGAAGCTGTGAACCCTGAGCCAAATATAGTAACGTACGATGTTTCTCTCGGCGCTAGTATCGATGGCGAAACGTCGCTGATTTTAGGGGTCAGTGGAGCTGGTAGGATGACAAGAGCGTTCTCAAGCTTAGCGCTTGAATAGCTGTCGTTTGTCGCCTTAAGCGCCCAGGCGCCCAGCTCCAGCCCGACTGGCAGTTCTACTGTAAGTCTGTCTGGCTGATATTCAATAATGGATAGGTCAAGCCTCTTATCGCCCTGAATTAATTCAATGGTAGCGTCTACGCTAAATGGAGCGCCTATAATTTGACATCGCGTTAAGCCCGACTCCGCCTCTATCGTAGAGGGGATAACGCCAATGAGCGCGGGGTCATCGTATCTAACCTGTATAACGTCTGGTATGGACGCTTTCCTATCTTGACGGTTGATAACGGTTAAGCCGATAGGGGGGCCGCTTTTTCTCGCGGGAAGGACGCATTGAATCCTGTTTTGGGAAAAATAGAGGGTTTCAAGCCTTGTCCTGTCCGATAATTCGACAAAACTATCTTCCGTGAAGCCCGCGCCCATGATCGTAATAATGGAAAATTCGTTCGGCGGCAAACGTGTCGGCGAGATTCGTTCTACAGCTGGATAGGGAACGAAAGGAAGAATAGTCAATGCTGAATTCAAAACGCTCACGGACAAGGCATCGTTCTGTACGCGCAATTCCCAAACGCCGACCACGAGCCCTTCAGGGATGATTAGCTCTATTCTATTCGTCTTGACAGAGCTGACATTGGCGCGGATAGCCGTGAAGCTGTTCACAAATTCCACAAGGGCGTCAGTCGTGAAAGCCTCCCCAAAAAGAGTCGCGGTCCTTGACTGGTAATTCGCTTCCAGCGCCGCTGGTTCAAGCTGCAGGGGAATAGGCTTAGGCTGACAGACGCGAAGTTGGCGGATTAGCGTTCCGCGCCTATCTTCTCTGTTCATCGCGCTGATCGTATGGTACCCCGGCCTAGTGTTGTCAGGCACTACGAATTCCAACTCCATAGATGATATCGTCGTGCTTGCCGCCTCTCTCCCCCCTATATAAATCTGGGTATTAGGCTCAAACCCCGCTCCGTATAAATGTATTCTCTCGGTGACGCCAGAAGCGATAACGTCAGGCGAGATACTATTTAAGATGGGGATGGGCACCGCCGGTATGATAGTAAGAGCCTCGGAGAACCGACTTTTGGAGATCGCGTCGTTCGCCAGCTCCAGGTCCCAAGTCCCCGTTTCCAGGTCTTCCGGGATACTGACGCGGATTAGCTTGGCGCTAAGTTTTTCCAACGGCGCCTCGATCCGGTTCTGGTCTTTAAGGAGGTAGGCTCTTATAGCGTCGTAATAGGAAGCGCCGCTTAGCGTCACCGTTCGTTGGCCTGTGTCGTAATCCAAAATAGTAGGGTTGATCTCTTTTATGAATGGATCGGGATAGCGGACAGTGAAAGCCTCGGCGACTTTGATCGATAACGCCGGTTTATTCGTCACTGACAAATCGTAGGAACCGGTTTTATCTAAAGGAGGAAGCGTGACGCGGAGCTCAGATTCAGAAATCAACGTCGCTTTCAAGAAGCCGCTTTCGCCAAGTGTGACAGTCGTGTCTTCCCCGAATTCGCCGCCCCGCAGCGTTAGCGTGGTGGTTTCATTTGGAATCACGGTTTTGGGGGAGATCGATGTGACAAGCGGGGGGTTGCGTCGTAAAACGGTGAACGCCGTCCATGGGGAGGAACCAGAAGGCTGCATAAAACGGTTGAGCGTTGTAACGCGCATCTCATAATCACCTGGCGGTATTTCCAGAACTATTTCCGGTTTTTTCACCGTTTCGGTAATGAGTAGCTTCCCCGCCGTATCCCTTATATCTATTTTATAGCCGCCTGAGCCTGAAACAGCCGACCAGTCAAGGTTTACCGAGGCCGTCTGCTCTTGCGCTATTATGGAGAAGGGAATGACGAATAGAATCAATAGAAAGCGTATGAATCTTCGCATATCACGACCTATTCAACGAAAATAACCTTCGGTACTGAGATAACCGGGGCTTCCACCGCCTGTGATTGAATAATCTGGAAATAAGCCCGCGCCTTTACGCTTGATCCATGGATGGCGCCGTCTTTTTCACTTAGCGCGGTAATATCCCAAACGAAGCGGCCCTCGGATAGCACGGAAAAATCATTCAGGGAATATTTCGCCGCCGTAACCTTCCATTCCCGTATTGGGATGGGATAGCTGGAGAGCATCTTGTTAAGCTTAAGTAAATAGTGGCTGGCTCCCTCAACTGGATCCCAAAGGAAATCGATGACATCGGAGTAGAACACATCGATCACTTCATTATCTTTCGGAAGGACTATTTCCGGCTTGTTCATAAGGCGTGGTTTCCAAACTCTGGAGACGGGAGACAGCAAAACGGGGGAGCCCTTATCGGTGACGCGCGCGACGCGCCAGTAAAGCCACCCATGGACGCCTTCCGGCAGCGCCGCCGTTCCTTTTATGCCGATGGCCTCGGTCTTGGATAGAACAGAAGCGAAATCCTCTTCTGCCGTTATTTCGATGATGTATCGGCCTAAGCCGTTCGGATCGCGCCAGAGGGGGTCAAAGGAAACGGCTTCAGCTGGAAGAATGGCTCCGGGTTCCGGCGACAGCAGGCTTATCGGCTCGGGATCGGTAATGACTAGCTCGCGCGGCGCTGATGGCGGCGATACGCGGTCCGCTTCCTCTACGCTGACGGCGATATAATATAGGCCGGGGGCCAATTCGCCATCGAGCCGCACCGTATTCGCGGAAGCCCGGCGAGTAAGGACAATGTCCTTGATAGCCGCGTCCCGCGCGACATCCACGCTATAGGCATCGGCCCCTTCCACAGGGTCCCAAGAGATCGCGAAGGCACCTGAAAGCAACGCGAGTCCGCTGGCCAAAATCGGCTCAGTTGGATCGCCTCGGATGACTGGTGTTTCCATTGGCTTGCGCGCAACGATGAAGGAAGCGCTTGCCGTAGCGGTTTCCGTCCCCAAGGCGGCATAGACCGCTCTAACCCGCCAGAACCATTCGCCGTCAGATGGCGGGGTCATGGATACGCTGGTGCCATTTGTCTGGATTGTTATCGCCTTTTCAATGAAGTGCGGGGAATTGGAAACTTCCAAAATATATCCGGTCTTTGGATAGGCGGCCAGCCAGCTTAGATCCACAAGCGGCATACTATAACCGCGATAGGCGATGATCTTGGGCAAGGGATCGATCAGCGCCGGAGCGATTAGGCGTTTGATCTGTAGCCGCCGTGGGCTTGAACTTCCTTCCGCTCCTTCAATCCGCCAAAAATATTCGCCTATAGCCAGTTTCATGTTTAGCGAGGTCCCTTTGATTTTCTCTATACCGACAATACTAGAAAAGTCTGGATCGGCGGCGATAACAAGCTCACCCGTAAAATCAAGCGATCCAATCCAGTCAAAATATACCGTGGCGAGCTCTTCCGCCGTGTAAAGCTCGGCGTCGTGTGGAGGGGTTATAGGAATGGGGGCAGGGTCCATATCGATGTATTTCTGGTCTTGGATAGTCGCGGTCTCGTTTCCCCCTAAACGTGAACTACCGGAGTCTAGCTCAAGGATAGCTTCTCCTTCACGAACGGCTACCCTTAACTGTTTATCGTTGTCGTTCAACGCGACCGCGCCTTTCTCCAGAATGACCTCGGCCCTAGTCGTTCGCACGGTCACTGTGTCCGTCGCGTTCGCCCGCGGCGCGGATCGGGATACCACCACAGTACCGCCTGATACGTCGATGATACTCTTCGCTTGAGTGAGATCCACCAAGATCATCGTTTCCTCAGATATGTCGATTTTTATGCCGTTTTCAAGACGCAAAGACGCGGCGGAAGCGGCGGCGGTCCGAACCGTATCACGGTTATAGATCGGAGCGTCCAGATATAGGGAAGTCCAAACGGCCATATCCGCATACTTGCGTTCGACGCGGCGCTGGCTTCCCATGACCGAACCGACGCGATAAGCGGTTGACGCTTCTATTTTTTCACGGAGATTCTTAATAAGCAGCAAAGCGGCGGTCACGAAAAGCGCGAGAAGTATGGACAAGAAAGAAATTTCCGTTTTAGTCCAATATTTCATACTTTTCTTCTTTCGTTTCCGGGTCGATATCATCGCTGAGCTTTCCGGCCGCCAGTCCAAGACGCTTCCGTACAGCGTCCAAGGACTGTGGACAAGCGGTGTCGTCCAGCCTTCCGATGACAGCATATATCTGTTGCGGCTTGACTTTGCCTTTCACCATAATTTGTTTCATTGGCTCCACTTTGAAGATCCCCAACACTTTTTCGTGGGCGGCCGCGGAAATCAGGATATCCGTTCTAAACGGCTTGTTAAGTGCTTCTATGCGCGAGGCTAGATTGACGGCATCCCCAATAACGGTATACTCCATCCGTTCCATGGACCCGATCTGTCCAGCTACGACTGTTCCGTAATTTATTCCGCAGCCAATATGTAGGGCCGGTTTCCCAGGGGCTCCCCTTCCTTTGTTGAATTCCGCGAGCGCTTCGCGCATCATCAGCGCGCCGTTGACGGCGTTTTCGGTATCATTGCCGACCGAATAAGGAGCGCCCCAGACGGCCATGATGGCATCGCCGATATATTTGTCCACTACGCCATGGGTGTTATTGACGCATGCAACCATGCGCGTCATGTAATCGTTGAGAAATTCGACCACTTCATGTGGCGCCAGGAGTTCGGAGATGGCGGTGAAGGAGCGGATATCGGAGAAAAAAACGGCGACTTCCTTGGTTTGACCGCCAAGGGAAATTTCATCGCGAAGTACTCTTTCCGCGATCTCCTTGTTGACGAACTTGCCAAAGGCTGTCTTTATTTTCTCACGCTCAGCCAAGCCTCTTCCCATCTCGGTAAAGGCTGTTGTCAGCCGACCTAATTCGTCACGGCTATTATTGGGGATGTCTACCAGAAAATCGCCTTGCCCAATCCGGTTCGCTCCTTCAACAAGCCGCCGAATGGGGTTTGTGAGGGATTTGGAAAATATAAGGATACCCAGGATGGCGACACATAAAACCATGATCGTGATATAGATATTTCGTTCCTGAATTTTCCGGACAGCCGCCATGGCTTTGGCCTCTTCAACGATGGAGAAAACGGTGAGCGTCCCCTCCAAGAATTTTCGATAAGAGCCCAAGTACGTTTTGCCTTCCTCTAGATATCGGATCTGTTTGAGTTCCACATTGGAGATGAGTGAATCCCTAATTACCGGCGATGATCGCATATTGGCTCGTTCCACGATCAACTGCTGGTCCGGATGGCCGAGAATTTCGCCGCCCTGGCCCGTAAGCAGGGTAATGTATAGTTCTCCTGCCGTGATTGCCTCCAGAACGCGATCCATCGCGATGAATAAGGCCGTTACCGAAACCGCTTCGCCTTCGGCCTTAAGCGCGTGGGGAAACAATAAGGCCATGATAGGATAGTGAAAGTATGGTGATACATTGCGTATCGCGAAGGCCCCCCCGTAAAGCGGTCAGTATCGCGTCTTCTTGACCGGCGAGCCAGTCCAGCGGTTCACCAATGGCCTCGCCGATCAATTTCAGCCTAGCCGTGTTCATGGCGGAAGCTTGGGTGACGAACGCGCCGTCAGCGTCGCGGGTAATTATGCCGATCGCGACGATGTCCTCATCTTGGCTAAAGAAAAGGTCCGTCAAGCTAAAGTCGCCGCCGCTGAATAGAAGGCCGCCCTCAACAGACGCCGCGAGCAGCTTTCCCCTGTCTTGAAAACTTCGTAGCTCGGTTGTTACTTTCTGGGAAACGAGTTCGGCTCGTTCGAAAGTGCTTAATTGGATGGAGCGACGCACTTCATCGCTGAAAAAAATCGTCGCCAACGCGGTCATGCCGACAAGCGCCGTGACGATTATGAAGGATATGATGCCGATTAGCTTAACGCCAATTGGGACGAAACGTTTTTGTCTTTCAATCAAAGCTTGCTCCTTATTCGCCATGGAGCACGGCCAAATTGTTGTTACTTTTAGGATACGACGGCTTCGCTAACGTTGTCGAGAAAATTTTCTGGAACAAGCTGTGAGGGCGGCGCGATTGACGTAGGTGCCCTGACTAGACATCGATCTAGCGTTATTTGCGTTTTTCTAGTCATTCCGCCCGGACTGTTCTCAAGCCTATATTCTTATAGGGGGAAAAAATCGGGATAATTCGGCTTTTGCTGGAAATGGTACACAGCAACTTCGGTGGAGTTATAAGCGCCGCCCCTGGCCCCGTATTCCCCTTTCTTAAAGCCGGGCAGGCGGTAACTATCGACCTAATCGATCTATCATTGCTTGTCTATATCCAGTCATAGTATGAAAATATTCATTTCACTCAAACGGTCGCAGAGAAGGGTTGTCCCAAGTTAGCTGATATCGCTGAGCGCTTTGTTTTCCGGCGCGTTCGCGACCGCCAGCCCATCGTTCTTGACGGCGACCGATTCGGCGTTTTTCGCAAAATCGAGCAGCATCTCGTAGTATTCGGGAAAGAGTCTGGTCAGCGTAAAGAGCTTATCTATTCATATTTCCAAGCTTTTTTCGTTTTTACGCTTTGCCCGTTCATTTAAATAGGTTGGATCGATATCCGCGCTTCCGCTTAATCGATGTGTCGCTTTAGCGTGGCCTAATCCGAGCGCTTAAAAATGAAGCCCCGCTCTATCAATCAATAAGCGCTGATTTGCCATTGTATTAATTACACTAACTGCTGCCAATTTTGTTGTGAACTGGGCCATGTGGTTTTCTCCAAATGTTGGATACGGAGCGGAGGTTAAAGAAGTATCCAGTGAAAAAAGTGGCTACGGGATAGGCGTTCTCTATTGAAAAAGATGAGATAAGGTGTACGGCCTCATAGGCTGGCACCTATCAGGGTAAAATCAAGCTATATACCTACAATCCCTCCGTTCCATTGGCCACAAAAATATATTGATCTATCATTACCGTGGCGTTGGTTTGTCCCGCAAGCGGTTCATG
>CAZJJK010000010.1:40947-47023 GCA_964546285.1 uncultured Treponema sp.
CCGTTCGCGATAGCCAAGACGTTTCCGCTCGCGGCAACGCTGTAGACCCTGTCCTCATCGGACGGCGAAAAATTGGTGATCGTGGTCGTTGGGTTATCCGGATCATCCAGATTGACGATGGCCAGACCGTTATCCCCGTCGGCGACATAAGCGTAATTACCTGAAGCGCTAATGTCCTGGCTCCAGCCCTGAGTACCGACGGCGCCGCGCTCGGTAATCGTTGGGAGTTCGCTGATATCCAAAACGTGGATGCCGCCGCCGGTAGTTACAAGTAGCAAATCGTCCATGATAGCGAGGGCGGTGGGGGAAATATCGAAATAACGATGATCCAAGCGCGGGGATGCCGGATCGCTGATGTCAATGATGAGCAGGGCCGTATCGTCAACGAAGAGGCGGTCACCGGCGAGGCATAAGCCTTCCATATTGCCCACACTGTCGTAGCGGCCGCTCTCGCTTAGGTTCCCGCTATCCGCCGCGTCTATTACGGCTAAACCGCCGGCATTGGCGTAGAGCTGGTTCCCATAGCCGTATATAGAGCCGTACGCCGCGAAAGGCGGATACGTTTCGATTAGGTAAGGTTCATTTGGATCAGAAATATTAAATACACTAAGATTATATGATGTAGCGATATAGAGGGTTTCGCCGGTCGCGAAGAGGCTATCGATCTGATTGTTGAATCCCAGCTGATCAATCATGACAGGTGTTCCCGGCGTCGTGGGAACGCTCAGATCATACGCGGAAACGCCTTCCTCGCCGGATCGATAGAGCCAAGCTCCGTTCATGATCAAGCGTCCCGGCCCAACAATGGTTGAGCTTATTTCTATGGATGAAAGTGCTTCGGGCTCGGCGGTGTCCTTGATCGAGTATATCCGAATAAAGGACGCGGACACCTCGCCATAATCGTCGCCGACACAGACCAGCTCCCCCAGCGTGGCGACCTCGCCGCCATTCTGACCGAGTTCAATGGCCGCGGTCAATACAGGCGACGACGGAGACGTAATATCGATAAAAAGTAGGTAGGCTTTGGACTCGGCATAACATCGTGTGCTGCAACAGACGAGGTCTTCGTTGATATCGATATCGAAAAGCTGTCCATATTCCGCCACCGGCAGTGACAAAGAGCCAGCTACCGCCGGTGAAGCAGGATTTGACAGGTCGATGACCCGCAGCTCCGCGAAAATAGGCAGGTAGGTGTAATCGCCCTTCACCTGGAAACGTAGGCCGTAAAATTCATCATAGACGCTGAGCGGTGTCGGTTCAGACGGAACGCTTGTATCAAAAACCGTAAAGCGGTTCGCGTCATCGCCGACATAGACGCGGTTCTGGGCGGCTACGATATCAATGATGTTGGAAATGGCGCTATTGTAGGGGAGTGAACCGACCAGTTCCACTCTGGGTTGGGGTGTCTGGTCGCCGTCGCCTGGGTCGTTCCCGCCAAAGGAGCAGGCCAGATAGAGCGCCGCGAAACAACAAAAGGCTAGGGCCTTTAAAACGTGTGAAGCGTCTAGAGTCTCGGCGTAATTGGTTCGTTATTCGGTATGCCGCATACATCAGCCTCCATTCAATCGGATCGTCGCCGATAGAAAAGCCTAGTCGCGGGAGCAAGGAATGATCCGCATTAATTGACAGCTCATTAAGCCGTGAATATTCTTAACCCGTAGCTCTTTTCTGTCAATCGGGCTGGATGAGGGAGCGGCGTCTTGATTGATTAGCGGGGTCTATGCCCTGAAGGATCGAGCCTAGCTGTCTCCTCTGTCATCAACACTGCTGCCAATTTTGTTGGAAAGGGATTCAAACCATAATACCACTAACGGGGACAGGGGGCTTCTTTTTTCCGCATGAATTTATATAATTTATTCAATGGTAAACTCAGATTCGCTAAGGATTAGTTTCTTCGGGTCTGGTTTCTTTCTATTGTCTTTGGTTCAACCACGCCTAAGCTTACAACAAAAGGCAAGCACTTCAAGATAGCTCTTTTTTAGCCTCATCGGTGCTTAATCATCAAGTCTAGCCTCCTTATTCTCTGGTTCCTCCATATACATTGTTGTGAATCTTCGCAAGATTGTGTTCTTTGGTAAGGAAAAACTCGCGTTCTAAATAAGCATTAGTATTTCTGTCATTATTCAACAAAATTGGCAACAGTAATAAACCTATCTTTTCATGGTACACTCATAACAACCGATCCGCGGCGAATTCCTTATACGCCGCCGCTTGGAATCTACAAACGCTGATAGAATAAAGCGATAAAGGAAACCATTTATGCGAATTCTTGAAAGCTGTATACTCTTGCTTCTGTCCGCCACAATGTTCGGATTCTTTGTTAGACGCTTACGGCTCATGCGTTTATTTTTTACGATTCCCGTAGCCCTAGCCTTCACGACCGCGCTTCACCTTTTAGCTGAGCGCTTTCGATGGTAAATGGTTCCAGCCTACACGCTTACGGCAGTATGCCTGAGCCTGAGCCTCCTGAACCTTTGGCGCGGGAACAGCCGTATGGCTATCACGCCGGCGCCTCGGAATAGTGGAGCCACCCGGAAAGTCGGCGCGATACTCGGCTTTAGCTGTCTCACTATCGCGGTTGCCTTACCCGTCCTTCTTCCGGTGCCCGTCCTGCCATCACCGACTGGACCCTATGCCGTAGGGATCACCCGTTATGAATGGCTTGATTCCTCAAGGGAGGAACGCTTCACGCCTCATCCCGGGGATAAGCGTGACCTCTTGGTGAAGGTCTGGTATCCCGCCGAAAAATCCGAAGGTGCTCGCCCGGCCGCGGCGCTTGAAGACAGTGCGCTTATTGGTTCGGCTCTAGCCCGAACCTTAGGGCTTCCGGAATTTGTCTTCGATTACTTAGCGCTGTCCAAGGGCCACGGCTATCCTACCCTTCCTTTGTGGACGGCGGGGGGCGCTTTCCCCGTGTTGATCTATTCTCATGGGCTTGGCGGTGTATATGATCAGAACCTTGTCCAGATGGAAGAACTGGCTAGCCAGGGGTATATAGTTTTCAGTATTGCTCATCCCTACGAGTCCGCCGCGGTCCGGTACGCGGATGGCAGAGTCGCGCTCATGAGTGACCGCTACCTGCATCCGGAGGAACCGGACGAAACCGAAAAACGCCGGATCGTAGCCGCGAATGATCTGGTGAGTAGGTTCCAGAACGCCGATTCCGACGCGACTCTGAGACAGCTTGTGAAACAATACTTCGAAGTTGTACCGCACTTGGAGGAAAGTTTATCGGTCTGGGCGGAGGATATACACTTCGTTCTTTCGCGGATCGAGCTGCTCAATACCGATGCGGCTTCGTCCTTTCGCGGCAGGCTTGATCTCGATAAAGTGGGTGTTTTTGGGCACTCCTTAGGCGGTGCGGCGGCGGGAGAAGCCTGCCTTACCGATGGCCGCTTCAAGGCGGGCCTCAATATGGACGGTACCCAGTTCGGCGGTGTGATAGATGGCTCTATTTCTAAGCCCTTTATGCTCCTGTCTAGTGAAAATTCGGGTTCCCAAAAAGTCAATATGGCTATTTATGGTGGAAACGACAGGCCGTTTTACAATGTCCATATCCTCGGATCGAAGCATCTCAATTTCTCGATTTTGCCGTCCGTTTCGCCCGTCTTCAGACTGATCGGATTCCTAGGGAGGATCGATGGCGGCAGGATGGATCGGATCGTCAATGAGCTGATCCTTGAGTTCTTCAATGAAAGTCTTCTAGGTCTTGATTCTCCACTTCTCAAAAATCACTCCGTTCATTTTCCCGAGGTTATATTTAGCGGACACTGAGACGTCTGAGCGGGCGTCCCTAAATACGATAGAGAAATGCCTAGTATAACTCAAATATTGACAGTGATATTGACTGCTGCCAATTTTGTTAAAATTATGCTTACTGATTGTGAGAAAAAGCATCGCGGATGTTTAAAAATATTTATGTCCTATCCGCTGGCAGGCGGTTTTTATTTCTATGATAGATCAGCTAAAAACCGTATTAGTTTCTCGCCTGCTCTGTGCGAGTATAGTCATACTCGTCAGTCAAGCCTAGAGTCTCGGTTCTGTAAGTAAAACATTGGCTAAAAGAGGTTTCTTTAGAGCTGGTTCTGTCTCGAGGTCTATAAATGAATAATTGGAACCCTATTTTGGGTAAGATAATGAGTATGAAATATCCTGCAACAAAATTGGCAGCAGTATAAAAATACTGCCCTCAGGACATCGGCCAAGCGTTGTGGAATACGACCTCATCGATCACCCGGCGATCGCGCGGCGCGGTTTCAGCGGCACGGTGTTTATCACTTAGACTGTCGGCGTCGCCCGGTCGGCCGACCGCGATCATTACCGCTACGATGGGAGTGTCGCCAATGTCGAAGGCGGCTTTGAGGGCGGTCGGATCGAAACCGGCCATGGGATGGGAGATAAGTCCTTCGGCTGTGGCTTGGGTCATTAGATTGCCGACCGCTAGTCCAAGATCGAACAATGCGTAGTCGCGCCGATTGGATAAGCGACAGTCATCATCCAGGTCAACAATGGCCGCGATAAGGACTGGCGCCCGACGTGCCCAGTCGTTGCCGTTGGACAGCGCCGAGCGAGCCCGCTCCAAAGCCGCCGGCTCGTTCAGCGCCAAGAAGCGCCAGGGCTGCTTATTCATGCAGGAAGGCGCCAAGGTCGCGGCTTCCAAAACTCGATCCAATACTTCCGCCGGAACAGCGGCCTCCGACAAGGCCCGCTTAGCGCGCCGGGAGCTGATTGCATCGATTATTCCATTCATGAACAAACCTCCATTGCGATAGACCTAGTATACTTAAAAACTGTCTGATTGGCGGCATCTTTTTTCTTTTTCAACTGGTAGTAAGTGCGTCCAATATGGTTTCGACTAATCTTAATGGAGGATGAAGGGTGCGAAGCCCACGATCAGCTTGTTTTAGTGACGCTCATTCGATAGCGGTGTGAAAGGGAGGTGGACGCGCAGGCCAACCCGCACGACGTATCCAAATTCTGCTCCGCCACATACTCAAAACGGATGACTTCTGGGGGATGGAGATGTCAGCGTCCCTCTTTTGTTATGAAACGCGCGTCGGACTGATCATCCTTTAGTTCTGAATTGAAAACCCGTTTATACTGTCTTATGAAGGCCGGAAGAAGAGGCCCGAAAAAATGTATAAGAACAATAGCCGAGCATAACTTAGAAATAGACGAAACACTATAGCCATCGAGGACTAAAGGTATAAGGAAAATTAATAATACAAAAATAGTACTTACGATAGCCTTCCTCATTCTCTCTTTAACTTTATCTATTTCATAAATCATTATTAGTGAATGTGCCGGTGATGTGCAATGAAATAGCGGCGATTAACGCATACCTATCCGTGGCTCTGTCTTTTCATTGATAAAAACATTAATCCTTAAATTTTGGTAAGTAATGTTTCAGTTGCGCCATGAGTCTACCATCTAAGGTAAATAAAGAAAAAACTTCGCAATGCTCGTCTATAGAAAAGGCTTGTTTAATTATTCCTTCGCTAGTTTGTTCATCGATAGCGGAATTGACCAGACAAATTATCGAATAAACATACCGTTTAACCTCGCTTGAATCCATTTCTAGATAGTAATCCGCCGAAACGTCATTTATAAACACTTTCCCGTCAACAACACTGACAGGTATATCCGTATCATCTTCAAAATCGGAATACGCATTAAAGGTTATGAATAATAAAACGATAAACGAGATAATCTTTCGCATAATTATTCTCCTTGGCTAATGGCCGAAAGGAATAGAATGAGTATAAAAATTCCCACCTGGCGCACCGCACCAAGCGCACTCATAAACATAAACATAAATATAGCAAGTATAAAAGTCATATACCCTATTTTCATTCAGTTTACTAACAACATGTGTTGATAGAAATTTAGGATAGCCATCTTTACATTGATAGAAATGAGCCTCACAATCATTTTTACTTTGATTAATCGTTATATCGAATGTAATTATTTCAACATTGGGATCTTCAACCATTGACCATAGCTGTTTTGCGTGTTCAATATATGATAAATTGTTTGTGCTATTTCCAGAGGAAGTGTACACATTTACGGTATTATC
>CAZJJK010000011.1:0-46678 GCA_964546285.1 uncultured Treponema sp.
CCGCGACATCCACCTTGGCAAGGTGGCGCTCTACCACTGAGCTATTCCCGCAAAACCTGCCCCAATGGGGCCGACCCTCCAAATGAGGATCGAAATGAGCCGCGAAGGGATCGAACCTTCGACCCGCAGATTAAGAGTCTGCTGCTCTGCCAGCTGAGCTAGCGGCCCATGTTAATTTTCATTTCGACGAGGGTTAACGGATATCCGTCTGCCTTCGTACTCTGCGTCCGACAGGAGTCGAACCTGCGACCTACGGATTCGAAGTCCGTCGCTCTATCCAGCTGAGCTACGAACGCATTCGGTCTCGGCTCGGCGCCGGATTGGCAGGGTGGATGACGGGGCTTGAACCCGCGACACCCAGATCCACAGTCTGGCGCTCTACCGACTGAGCTACATCCACCGTCGAACTGACGCAAGGAAATATGAACGAACACGGAGAAAGAGTCAAGAGGATACCACTACGCTTGTTTAGACCGCCGTAGACCGTTCAAGCGGCGAAAAACAGCGGTTCAATCGGAGAAGGCGGTTCAGACTTTCTTAATCACTTATCAATTTCAGCCGATAAGAAAGGGAGGAATGCCATGATGATAATTCAGGAAACCGCGGACGAGCTGATGACCGTTTTGCGGCGGGAAGTAGCCCTGTTAGAACGTTTAGCCGCGGCTCAACAGATTGTGCGGGAAGCCGTATTCGCTCGCGAATGGGCAAATTTGGAAGCGGTACTTAAGCGTCTCAGTGCTTATGGCGAGGAATTTGAGGATTTGGATCGTGAGCGAGTTCGCTTATTTAAGGTTTTTCGCGATGGACAGCCGGAAGCCATCGGCTTTTACGCGATGGCGTCGCAGCTGGATTCTGTTAGAAAGCGCGAATTGACGGATTTATACCGCCGCTTGAAGCTTGATGTTTTAAAGGTACGCTTGGCGAATGGATCCTTAGCGGCGTACTTGGATGAGGCGAAGAGTCTGGTTGGTGATTTTTTGGCGGCGGCTTTTCCCGACCGTAAGGGACGTTTGTATTCGCGCCGTGGTGCGGCTGTCGCTTCAGACATGAGTAGTTTGGTCCTTAATCAGACCTTGTAACGGGAGTATCGATGCAATCCACTTTTGCCGGTATTGAACTTGGCAAGCGTTCATTAGTCGCTCAACAGCAGGGCTTAGCGACAATTGGGCACAATTTAGCCAATGCTTCGACCGAAGGCTATTCGAGGCAGAGGGTTGATTTGGAAGCTATGGAACCGCTTTATCTGCCGGGCTTAAACCGCGAGGAAACTCCGGGACAGGTTGGGCAAGGCGCTGTGGTCCAAAGGCTGGAACGTGTCCGCGACGCTTTGCTGGATAAGCGCATCATCGCGCAGACTAATGGCGAAGGCTATTGGAGTACGCGGGATACGTATATCCTTATGCTGGAGCGTCTGTACAATGAACCTGATGATGTATCCGTCCGCGGTCGTATGGACGCGTTTTGGGACGCGTGGCAGGAATTGTCCCTGTTTCCGGCTGAAGCCGCCCCGCGTCAAGCGGTATTGGAGCGCGGTCAGACCCTCGTTGACGCTATACACGAGCGCTATAAGGGTTTGTCGGGATTGCGCGATATGGCGGATGCCGATATAAGGGGTACCGTTGATCGGGTAAATGATATTGTTAGCCGTGTCGCTACTTTAAATGATGAAATACAAAAAATCCGCGCTCAGGGCGATTCCCCTAATGATTTATACGATCGCCGCGATCTTCTGGTGGAAGAATTAGCTGGAATTATCGATATTACTATCGATGACCGCGACCCGGATGAGTATACCGTTCATACCGCCGGGTTGATTGTGGTTCAAGGCGGATCATCGCGGCGCTTCGATCTTAAACTTGGCCTGGACAATGAAGGCTACGCCGATGTGGTATGGAAGCAATCAGGCGAAAAGGCGGTCTTTTCGGGCGGCAGCCTGGCCGCTTTAATAGAACTTCGTGACATAAGCTTGCGGAGCGAGATTCAATCCTTAGATACCATGACTATGAATTTCGCCGATCTTGTAAACGAAATTCATGCCGCCGGGGTAGGGATTAATGGACGCGCCGGAGAAAATTTCTTTGTGGAACGACCCTTTGTAACTGACGCTTCGGGGAATTACGATAGAGATGGGGATGGTTTTTTAGACTCATCCTATATTTTCCGACTGACAGGCGCCCATAAGCTGGATGCGCGGGATCATATAGGTTTGGAAGGAACTTTGACCTTAGCCGCCTCTTCCGGTCCCGTGTCCGTTCCATACTATGCTAGTGATACGGTTAATGATCTTGTCGCCCGCGTCAATGACGCTGGCGCTGAAGTAGTGGCGCGTTTGGATAGGGAAGGCCGCTTTGTCCTAAAAGCGACAAGCGCCGCTGATCCCGCCTATCCGGATTTTGTCATTAGGGATATTTCCGATTCCGGCCGTTTTCTAGAGGGGTACGCTGGCATACTGGCGGAAGTTGGGGAAGGCGGCGCGTATACCTGGGACAGAGCTGATGCCGTGGCTGTATTGGCTGGGGGCGGGGCGCGCTACTCGGTCGCTCCGGTGGCTCACCCTTCGGCATGGATGGAAATCAACCCGGCTCTTAAAAAAGATACCCTGTCCATCGCGGCCGGCTTCGCGGAGGCCGGTCAGAGCCTAAATCCGGGTAATGGGGAAGCCGCCATCGCTATCGCCGCCTTGCGTCGCGATCCCGTAATGGTAGGCAGGCTAGATACCTTTGACGACTATTTCGCGGACGCGGTAGCTCGCGTTGGCTTGCTGGGAGAACAGTCTGAGCGCGCTTTGGAAACGCAAAGCCTTATAATGAAACAATTAAAAGATATGAGGCAATCAATTTCCGGTGTCAATATCGATGAGGAGCTATCGGATATGATTAAGTACCAGCATGGATACAGCGCCGCGGCTCGTTTTGTCACAACCGTTAATGAAATGCTGGATACTATTATAAACCGGATGGGAGTATAGTTGAATGAGACGTATAGCGACTAATATGCCGAACGATGATCTTCAATTCAGGCTGCGTCGTCATGAAGCGGCTTTGTCGTCGCTTCAGACAAAAATGGCGACGCAGAATCGGATTACGGACTTGCGGGAAGACCCCTTGGCCGCCGCTAGAGCCGTTCGTTATGACTCGTATTTAACCCGGCTGGAACGCTATGAACGTAATGCCCTATACGCTGAAAGTTATTATACCAATGTCGATGGATATCTTGGTCACAGCCAGGAAGTTTTACAGCGAATCCGAGAAATTGCCGTCCAAGGCGCGAATGGCGTGTATTCACAGGAAGACCAACGTTATATGGGGGTTGAGGTGGACCAGTTGTTGCGAGAATTGGTGCAGACCGCCAACGCGGATGGACCTGACGGCACAAGACTGTTCGCCGGTGACCGGGCGTATACCGAACCCTTCCGCGTTGTGGAGGGCGATGTGGCTGGGGCCGGGGAGTCTGTCATCAAAGAGGTCGTATACCAAGGCGCCGGAGCCAGCCGGAACGCGGAAGTGGCGGAGGGCGCCTACGCCGAATTAGATCTTTCAGGCGGAGAGGTTTTTTGGGCTGAAAAAATGAAGATTATCTCGAGCCTGGACGCTTCCACTTATAGAGTGCCAAGTGCTTCAATAGTTAGAGTCGATGGCTATGATATCCAATTAAACATGGGAGACAGTGTTCAAAGCATAGCCGCTAAAATCAACGATTCCGCCGCGCCGGTAAAGGCCGCTATAGATCCCGATACGGGCGGTTTAGTTTTAGAGGGGACCAACGCTCACCTCATCCGTTTGGAAGACGGTCCGGATTCCAAGGTGTTTGTCAACCTGGGCTTGATTAAGTCTGTTCCAGATAGCGGTACTCCAAATTGGTCGCCCGCGGCTCAGGTTTCAGGCGCTTCCACCTTTGACGCCATTATTCGCTTACGGGACGCGTTGTTTTCAGGTGACGCCGAGACGGTTGGCGGAACGGGTTTAGCCGGTATAGATTTCGCGCTGGATAACCTGAACGCTCGTCGGACAGAACTTGGCAGTCGTCATGAACGAGTCAGCTTAAGCTGGCGTCGCTTGAACGCCGAAATCCCCGATGTAACAGCCAATCTAGCCCGCGAAGCTTCCTTGGATTTCGCCGAAGCCGCGACCGATCTTAGTTCCTTGGAATTCGCTCACAAAGCGGCGCTTCAGACCGCCGCCAAACTTATCCAGCCGACCTTACTTGATTATCTAAAATAGGAGCCAACAATGCGCGTAGCGACAAAAGCCTATGGTGTGGTTGATATAGATGAAAGGCAACGGATACGTTTCCCCAACGGCATCCTGGGCTTTGAGAAATTCAAGGAATACGCTCTACTGGACGGTGAGCGTCAGCCCTTTTATTGGCTACAATCGATAGATGTTGAGCGTATAGCTTTTATTCTGGTAAACCCCTTTTTATTCCGCCCCGATTATGAGTTGGATATCGATGACGCTGATCTATCGGAAATTGGCATTACCGATCCAGAGACGGCCTTGGTCTTCGCTATAGTTACCCTGCCGCCGGACGGTTCGCCCATGACGGCTAATTTACAGGGGCCTTTAGTCATCAATCGCGACGCCCGTTTAGCCAGGCAAGCGGTGCTTACCGATCCACGCTGGAAGACGAAACACGATATTTTAGCTGAATTAGCGGCGTCCAAGAAGGCTACATGCTGATATTGTCGCGCAAAGCCGGTGAGAAAATCATGATCGGCGATGATATAGCGGTAAGCGTCATCGAAATACGCGGCGATCAAGTGAAACTGGGCTTGGAAGCGCCGCGCTCGGTTAAAGTGTATAGAAGGGAAGTATTTGACGCCATAAGAAGCGAGAATCAAGCCGCCGCCGACTCTCCCGCGCGCTTACCGGAAAATCTGACCGCTTTTGATGACAAGGGCTAAGCTGTTTTAGTCGGCGTGGGTTTTATAGATAGAACGGAAATCAGCTTGGATATAGTCAAAAAGCTCGACTAAAGCCGGATCGAAATTCTTTCCGGCGACATCACTGATATAGGCCGCCGCTCTAACATGCGAAAACGCTGTTTTATAGCTTCTAGGCATGCGTAGGGCGTCATACACATCCGCTATGGCTACGATGCGAGCGGACAGCGGAATCATCGCCCTTTCTATCTTATAGGGATAGCCTTGGCCATCCCAGCGTTCGTGGTGGTAAAGCGCGATCTCTCTGGCCATGGGATTGGGGTAGGTAGAGAGTATATACGCGCCATTTATAGTGTGCTCCCGCATAACCGCTAATTCCCATTCGTCCAATTTTCCTTTTTTATTCAATATATCATCTGGCGTTCCGATCTTGCCTACATCGTGCATAGCGGCCAGGAAGGAAATATCGTCAATAAAATCCCTATCGACACTCTCATAACCGGGCCGATCATATAGTTCCTCCGCTAAGCGGCGTGAGTATAAATTAACCCGTTGAATATGCTTGCCGGTATCATTATCCTTTAGTTTTGAAGCCTCCAGCAAACTTAGGAAGACGCTACGTAAAAGAGTCTTATTTTCCTCGGTGATATCGTCAAATAAGACGACAAAACGTTTTGGCGCTTCGCCCTGGTCTGATGGGCTAAAGAGCGGAAAAAGATAGGCTTTGGTGATTGTCGTTCCGGCTTCACGGGCTTTATTATGAATTATGCCCTTCCAAGAATAGCCGTTTATCGGTGCGCGAATAGATTTCTCTATATCTCGTAAGGCCGTTTCACCTAAGGCTTGAGAAAATAGTTCGGAAAAGTTCCTTTTTCGCAAATGATAATAACGGGCAAACAAACGGTCACAAGCCTCGTTAGCGAATACGATATGAAAGGAAGGATCAATAACCAGTACCGGAAAGGGCGAGTTTACAAAGGCGGCGTACTCACGATCTTGGGCTGTGGCCCTGGAAGGAGAAGACCCCTTTTCGTCCTCATCTATCGCCTCTAGTTGGGCATAGGCTTCTTTCTCTTCTTTTGAACGTAGGTATTCGTTATTTTTAGGCATTGTTTGATCGCTTAATAAGGTTTAATTCGGCGTCGCTTAAGCGGATATAGTCCGGACCGATGTTTTCCTCCTCGCCTGAAGCTCTTGTCTTATATCGAGCTTCAGCCAAAGCCGCTAAAAAAGGGGCGGAACCACGGCGGCTAGTTGGACTCGCGCTAACACGGTTTTCTCCCATGACGGCTGTAAAGGCACCAACCGCTTTCTCGGCGTCAGGACCGCAAATATGTATCGTGTCACTGTCTTTAAAACGCTGGGCTATGGTTGCGGCGGATTCGTCAAAGTCCGCGCAAAGCCGGACTCCTCGCTTATAAATAGCGCCGAACCAACGCTCGTGTTTAGCGTCTATAAGGGCTAAAACGGAGCCGGGCCAAGCTGTCCAGGCGGCCGCTACGCAATCTAGGGTAGAAACGGCGATAAGCGGCCTGTCAAGCGCGACTGAAAGGCCTTTAGCCGCCGCCATGCCTATTCTAAGTCCCGTAAAAGAACCAGGCCCGCGCATGCAGGCGATTAGGTCTATCTGAGTCGTCTCAAGGCCAGCCAGCGCCAAAAGGCTGTCCGCTGAAGCTTGTAAGCGTTCCGAATGTGAAAGACCGGCGTCGATTTCCAGACAATAATTTCCCCGGTCGGTCTGGAGGGCGACTGAAAGCAGCTCAGTCGCTGTATCAAAAGCTATAACATTCACGGTAACGTCGTCTCCAAATAGGGATCATCGATACACAAACACCGACTCCCGTCTTCCAAGACCTCAATCGTGATGGATGCCGCTTCAGAAGGCAGGGCGGATGCTACTCGCTCGCTCCACTCTATTACCGAAACGCCATCGCCATAAAGGTATTCTTCCGCGCCAATATCCAAAAAATCGTCAGCGCTGCGCAAACGGTACGCGTCCATATGGTAGAGCGGCATGCGACCTTCGTACTCTTGGATTAAGGTATAACTTGGACTGCGAACAGCGTCCTTTATACCCAAACCCTTGGCTAAGCCTTGGGTCAGGGTGGTTTTGCCCACGCCAAGATCTCCTCTTAGAGCGAGTATCATGCCGGGCTTAAGGGCTTGGGCGATACGGGCGCCAAAAGCGAGCATAGCTTCGGCGGAGTCTATAGTATAACGCTTCACGGTAAGCGGCCGTCCTTATCCAAAAGAGAAACACGGTCGCGGATACCGCTGATAATTGACACTAAAGGAAATTCTATAACATCGAGCAAGGTAACACTTATTTCCTTAAAACCGGTCGGCTGGGTTTCTATAATAAATTCCACACGGCTTTCCATAAGCCGATCTTGTAGTTCTATGACCGCGGTACCCAAGAATACCCGGCGATAATAGATGGGTAAGTCCTTACGAGTAATATCCTTTATTTCGACAAGCGTCATAGAACTTACATAGTAAATGATACCGCTGGGTTTATCAATCCTGACGATATCCGAATAGTTGAGAATATATAGTATTAAGAGAATTTGTAGGTATTTTGGCAAATTGGATGTGCATTATGGTGGCGTTGCCGGAGCGGTTAGTCCTAACTACCCGTCCAATAAACGGAAGTTTATTGCCATGACTATCATCCATATCAACCCGGGCAAAAACGCCGGCTTTGAGCGGCGCGGCGGTCTTAATAGCGCAGCCTCCAGCGGAAACATCAATAATCAATCCAGCGCTTCCCGTGCCTGGGGGCGTCTTTGAATTTGGGACATAGTGTACAAACACGCAGGAAAAACGCGAAGAACGACGGCGGCCGCGCCGCTTTGTTTGTCTATCAGACAGGGGGGCTAGTTCCAGTTCGGTGATAAGATCTTTTCCGGCTTTAGTGTAGGAGAGTATTTTCGCGTATATAATGACGCTTTGGGCCGCCTCTGTCATAACTGAAAGGCTAAGTTCGGCTCCACGCGGGAAACGTATTAAATTCCCCATCACATCACGCGGCGTCTCTATTAGTACTCTATCGCCCTGGCTTTGGAGAATACGGACGGGATAATGTTCGTTCTTAGGCCCAATAAGGACGCCCGCGCCGCTTTTTTTTACTATAGCGACAGAAGAAGGCGTTTTGGTTCCACGTTCCTCATAGTCATCCAAAGCGGCGCGAATGGAAAAGAGGAGGGCTTTTTCTTCTTCCGCCGTTTTGTCGTTTTCGGCGGAATGCTCAATTTGGTTGTAGCTTTGTTTTAGAAAGGCGTCGAAAGCGCTTGGATTGGCGGCCAACGCTTCGGTATCTGGATTCTTGGTCTTTCTAAGGTGACGATATAAAAAATCGCTTTGCGCGGCGTTCAGTCCATATCGCGCGGCTATACGGCGGACGCTTCTTGGTCCGCCGCCGGCGGCCGCGGTAAAGCCGGAAAAGGCGTTACTATCCGTGTTTTTAATGACGCGCTTAGCTGATAAAACATTTTTGATAATCAGAGCCGTTATTCCAGCTAAAAAGATAATAATAACGATGATAGCCAGTTTGGGGTCGCTTTCTTGAATATAGGAAATTTGCAGGGGGTATAAAAACATAATGGCGCTTCAGTCTTGAGAGATCAAATTGGCTAAAGCTCTTAAGCGCGGCGCCACTTCGTATTCCGCTAAGTCTCCCACAAGGACAACGTCATCGTTCTCGTAGGCGCTTATCAATTCCCTGAGCGTATCGTTTAACTCCTCCAAAGTTTCCGGTACGGATCGATGTTCGCTGTCGCGAGCGTCCCAATCAATACCCTGATCCCGCGACAGCTGACGTAAACGAAGCAGCTCAGCCGCCAAATCGGCGAAATCTTTCAGAGTGGAAGCGACAAGTCTATCCTTGCCGGTTTGTAGCTCTAGAGGCAGTTGTTCTAGTCGGTCGGCCATAGACAAAAGGGCCGCGGGCAATTTGGCGGCGGCGGCTTGCGGGTCGTCAATTTCCGCTATACGCCGCGCCAAGACGGAACGGAGCGCTTCCTGATCGGTTTGGCTCATACCGGCCGAGGCCCCATCGGTATAACTTGAGGGAGCGGGCTCCAGCGCTTTTTCTATAAGAGCGGCTAAAGCCGGCTCTCTGAAACGGAGAAAGGACGAAGCGGGGAGGGAAAGCCATAAGGAGCGGCGTTCCTCAGGCGTACCGGATAAGCGTGAAAATTGGGAGAGAAAATCGTCAGCGGCTGACAGAGCGGCGCGGAATAGCTTGGACCAAGAGGATGAGCGAAGCTCCAGACAGGTCTGTTCGGTCAGTTCCCGCGAACAAGCCGCTTCCAGTTGATCGGCTGGAATATTTACACCATCCAGAATTACTTGGCCAAGACTTTCCCGTTTTTCCTCAAGCCAGCGATCAACGGCCTCTAATACCTGGCCAACCGTCGTTTCGTTTTCAAGAGTAATATCGAGTTCGCTTCCGTTGAGACTAAGCGTCATAAGTCGCTCCTATTCCTTATTCTGTTTCATGAAATTATCGATAGACGAGGAGCTTGACTCCATGCGGTTAAGGGCGCTTTCCATTTGGCCGTATTTTCGCTTAAGCTCTATTTCATAACTGGCCAAGCGTTTTTCCTCGGATTCCACAGTGCGTTTTTCACGGGCTATCACGGAATCCACCGTTGAGGTCTTAAGCGAAAAAATGCCGCCTGTTTCCACATAGGGCTTAAGCGTCGCGTCAAGCCGATACGCTACCCCGTTGTCAACAATTAAGTCACCATCGGTATCGTTCCCGAATAGATCGCGAACGGCTTCCATATTGTCTTTTAGCGCGCGATCAAGCGCGTCTTCCTTAATTTCCAAATAACCCCGTAATCGGGACATATCAAGACCTGAACCGGAACCGATTTGCCCAGAATTGGTGGAAACGCCGATATGAGCGAGCAGGCTTAAATCGCGGTCCGCTCGTGTGATATAGACATCATTCGCTATTCTTTGGAGTTTCGACTTGAGATCGTTGAGCGTGCTGTCCCCCACCATGGTACCGAGCCGCTCGCTCAAAGTTTCCCGCTCATCCTCCGTTAAATAGCTTAGCTCATCAATAATTTCATCATTTTGGCGGGTTAAGACGTTTATTTCCCCCACCAAGCGATTGTAGTTTCCAATTAGAGCGATAATAGCGTCTTTCGCCGTTTCGCGATCAGGGCGGATCTCCAAAGTGATAGTCTCATCGCTTTCGCGTTGTATATTCAAGGTAACGCCAGGGATAAGATCGTCCACGATATTTGTAGGCCGCTTTATTTCAATGCCATCCATAGAAAAAGCCGCGTCTGACGCGACGGTGATCGGCTGGAGCGCTCTAAAGGCCCCTCTCGTTTCGGGATCGAAAATCCGTATATTTCTTAGCTCGTAAATTCTATGGGTATTATCGTTTTTAATCTGAAGTTCGAGAAGCTTAGAGCTGGCCGCTAAATCGGCTAAATTATAGCGGAGCGTCTGGAAAGTCTCGCTATCGTTTATCATGCCTAATCGAAGCTCCGTTCCATCGGCGTCGATTAGGCTCAGGGGTTCCATATCGTCAACGCGGCGCGGGGCTTCCGGTGGCTGCCAGGGCGGCAGTGGCACGCTGGACGGCGCGGATTGAATGGATATGCCTCCATAGACTATGGAACCGGTCGGCGGTAGTATTGGCCCCTTAGGCGGACCGACGTCTTCAGGCGCGTCGTAGGGAAGCTGAACCGTTCGAATTTCTAGCTCCATTATTAAGTGAGAATCAGACGGAATTTGCGTGCCGAGCGGGACTCTGGCAGCGCTTTCCGGGCCCGCGCTGAGTACCCCGTTTTCGGCTTTTATAGTGGAATTGGGAGCCAGAGCACTATATTCCTCTACCTGGATATGCCGTTCGCTGTCATCTATTCGTTCCGCTAAGCCTATGTCTATAACTAAAGACTCGCTGGCTCCGGCAAAGCTTAGCTGATTTGCCGAACCAGTAAGCAAACTTTCTAGGACTAAGGAATTAGTGCCAGGCTCCACTGTCAAGCTGCTAGCGCGCAACTTGTCTTGGCCTCGCCGGTTAAGCGCCTCGGCGAAGTCCCTAAGACCGCCGCCGCGAAAGGCTAAATCAATTTTTGTGTCGCCTATTCTAAAGCCATAGTCTCCGGCGGGAATTTGGAAATCGCTGGGCAGAGCTTTTGAAAGAAAACGGTCCGCGCTGGCCGGACGGGTAATACGGAAACTGTGCTCCGCTTCTATAGCTGATCGAGTGGCGCTGGCGCTTAGGGCGTTCTCGTTTGAGGACACGGCAACACGCTCGCTAAAAGGGCTTTGGTAGGAAAAGAGACTTCGGGCGCTTTCGCGCAAAGAGCCGACCCTTCGATTAAGGTCCTGCCAAACGTTTTTCTCGTTCTCAAGGACTTCAATACGATCCTCGGCGCTCTCCTTACGGACGCGCTCCACCTTCATGAGGCCTTCTATGATTTTCTCGGTGTCGTATTTGCTTTTAACGCCGGGAATATAGATGTCGGACATCGGCCCTGGCTACTCCGCTAGGCGCTTTCGTCGAAGAGTAAACCTATCATTTCCCTCATTTTTAGGTGTAGGTTCTGAATCTCTTCAGGCGGCAGCTCCCTGATGACTTTATCGGTTTCCGGGTCAATGACTTTAACCACCACTTCCTCAAGTTCGCGGTTAACGGAAAAACGAAGCTTTTTATTAAAAGCTAAGCTAATCTTTTCCAGATCCCTTGCCGTCTCTTCTATGTCTATCTTTGGTTTTGGCGTTTCGACGGAAGTCCGCCGAACGGCAGACGGTTCTTGGTGAACCGAGCTGGTAGAGTCCGCCACCGGCATGGTCGCCAAGGCCGCCGGCGCGGCCGAGTTAACGACGCCGCTAATCGGGATACCCATGACTACCTCCCTGTAGGACATGAGGTTCGACGGGATGTTTTCATTCCGCCGAAATCATTACCGCCGCTACAATGGCGGAAAAAGATGCCCGCGGCCAATCCGTGGATCGCGGGGTAACGCAAAAAGAAAGGACGGGGGGAGGGCGCGACTCCCTCCCGTCCGGCGTCCAAAAGACGACGTCCAGAGGTCTCTTAAACGCGCTGTGTCTAGCTCAAGAGCTGCAGCACCGATTGGGTGCGGGTGTTGGCCTGCGCCAACATCGCGTTGCCAGCCTGTGACAGGATCTGGTTCTTTGTGTACGTAACCATTTCCGACGCCATATCGGCATCGCGGATCCTGGATTCTGACGCCTGCAGGTTTTCAGCGGCGACGGCGATACCCTTAGCCGCGGTTTCAAAGCGGTTTTGATAAGCGCCAAGATCGGCGCGCTGCTTGGACACCAGTTTTAAGGCTGAGTCTAAAGCGCCGATGGCTTGATTAGCGCTATCGGTATCGGCGATGTTCAGTACGCCCTCGCTGCCCTGCGCGCTCTGAAGTCCGAGCGCTTGAGCCGTCATTGTGCCTATGTATACCTGCTCGTTCTGATCCATGTTGGCACCGACCTGGAAGGTCATGGTTTTGCCTACAGCGGAATCACGAGCGTACGCGCCGGTCATGATGTTCATGCCATTGAATTGGGCATGACTGGCGATACGATTAACTTCATCGACCAGCTGGGACACCTCAACCTGGATCTGCATCCGGTCTTCATCCGTATAGATACCGTTCGCGGACTGTACGGACAGCTCGCGGAGGCGATGCAGGATATCCTGCGTCTCCTGGAGGAAGCCCTCCGACGTCTGGATGAAGGAGATGCCGTTCTGGATGTTGCGTTCGGCCTGATTGAGTCCCCGAATCTGACCACGCATCTTTTCAGATACGGCCAAACCCGAAGCGTCGTCCCCAGCGCGGTTAATACGTTGCCCGGAACTCAGGCGTTCGATGTTTTTTGCCACGTCCAATGAAGTTACGCCAAGTTGGCGATTGGCATACATGGCGCTCATATTGTGGTTAATTATCATATGACCCTCCTTGCGATGGTACCTACGGCCATCCATAGCCGCCGGTCGTGACGCGTGGCGAATATACCGGATGGATCGCGCCGTATCCGGTGAAAATCGTCAGCGAAACGGAGCGGATCTCGTTCCCATTTAAGAAAATACTTAAAAAGGGCCGATATACGCTCCGTATCGCCTTGCGTTTATCGCGAGGGTGTCTATCAAAGAACGCTTTGGCCGTTTTGGCCAAGAATGAGGCGGAAGAATACTCCGCCGCCTCATTTTAAGTGTACATCGCTACTGGAGAAGTTGCAAGACCGATGTCGCTCTCTGGTTGGCCTGCGCCAACATAGCGTTTCCAGCTTGGCTTAGGATTTGATCGCGCATGAACGACACCATTTCGGCCGCCATATCCGAATCGCGAATCCGCGACTCGGCCGCCTGGAGGTTTTCCGCGCCCACATCGATACCGCGGATAGCGTGCTCCATTCGGTTTTGGTAAGCGCCCAGGTCAGCCCGCTGTTTATTGATCTTTTTGATCGCCTCGTCCAGTAGACCGATGGTGCTGTTGGCGGAATCGGCGTTTTCCAAGGTGATGATGCCGCCATCGGCTGAATTACGCATACCGAAGGACGCCGCCGTCATCGTTCCAATAAAAACGCGTTCCCTTTGGTCCATGTTGGCGCCAATATGTAGCCACATGGAAGCGGTAACGACATTTTCACCAGTTTCGCGGGCAAAGCGGCCGGTGAGAATATTCATTCCGTTAAACTGGGCATGGCTGGCGATACGATCGATCTCATCGACCAGCTGGGACACTTCCACTTGGATCTGCATGCGGTCTTCCTCGGTATAAATGCCGTTGGCCGCTTGTACCGACAATTCACGGATACGTTGGATAATGTCCTGCGTTTCCTGCAAATAGCCTTCCGATGTTTGGATAAAGGAAATGCCGTTCAGCGCGTTTTTTGACGCTTGCTGCAGTCCCCGGATCTGGCTGCGCATTTTCTCCGAAACGGCTAAGCCAGAAGCGTCGTCGCCAGCCCGATTGATGCGTATACCTGACGACAGTTTTTCCATCGTTTTGTCTAGCGAAACTTGGGTAACCCCAAGTTGCCGATCCGCGTACATCGCGCTTAGGTTGTGGTTGATGATCATTTGATCCTCCATGAATACAGCTTCCGGAAGCGTCCCTGCCTCCGGTTTTTTAGGGAGATACAATTCCCCGCTTTCTTTATCGGCGATCCTTTCGTATAGCTTTAACGTTTTCAGGCGCGTTTTTTTCTTTTTGAAAACGCTTAACTTGAACTAATGCGTATTCCACGGCGTTTATCCGAAATTCCTCGTATACTAAAGGGCCGTTAAGACGGCGTAAGATGCGGTGTGCCTTAGCCAATTGCTCAGTCAGCAGCCATTCGCCAAAAATATCGCTTTCAAGGTTTATGGCGTACACTGGAACGCGTTCTGAAGGGGTAAACAGGAATAGGCGATAGCGATAAGCTGAACCCCGCGTCTCTTTTCTGACCGAAACGCCGACCGTTACCGCTTGAAAGCTTTCTATGTCAAAGCGTTCCAAAGTCCCGCGTAAAGTTTGCGCCTGCCAAGCGATATCCCTAATGGTTTCCATGGCGTTTCCCACCGCCGGCTTTTGGTGGATAACGGCGCTGATCAACACCGGCTAAAATATAGTATGTTAGAAATCTCAATATAACGCAATGCTATCTAAAAAAGCGGCGCTTTCTGAAGTCTCACGTTCGATGAAGCCAACGGTAAGGGTAAGCGCTGTTTTATTATATGTATTGTATAGAGGTTCTCGCGAAAGCGAGCGACTTTCGCGTGAAGCGCAGAATAGCACTGAAAATAGCGATGCTTGCGGCTTAGGCGAAAAAACGCTAAGCTTTACATACAATAAATGGATTGTCCAATCTGTTCTTGCGTTGGCTATTCGTTTGACGCGGCACGACGCTCGTTTTACCGATGTCGGTATTGTGGTTTTGTTTGGGCTGATAGGGCTTCGCGTTTAGACGCGGCCGCGGCCAAACAGCGTTACGCTCTTCATAATAACGATCCAGAAGACTCGGCTTATGTAGGATATTTAGATCGTATTCACGATTTGGTATTTAATAAAATAAGCGGCCTAGGTCTTAATAGGCCGCGTTCGGTTCTGGATTGGGGGTCTGGGCCTAATCCAGTAGGCGCGGACCGGCTTAGGCGGCGCTCCTGCGCCGTGGATATATGGGACCCCCTTTTCGCCAATGACAAAAAGCCGGACTTATTATCTTATGACGCCGTCTTTTGCGTGGAAACGGCGGAGCATTTTAAAAATCCGGCGTTTGATTTTGCTGATATGGCGTCAAGATTAAAGCGGGGCGGTTTTTTAGCTGTTCATACCCACCTAGCGCCGGATTCGGATGATGAGTTTCGCTCATGGTGGTATATTCAGGATCCTACGCACATCGCTTTTTATACCGAAAAAGCGCTACGCGTATTGGCTGAGGATATCTCATTATCAGTAATAGACTTTATAGATAGGCGCCTCACCATATTCCGCTCGCCCTTATCGGTTTTAGCTGTCGGCGGTATAGCGCTTGATATAGTCGGCAAGGCGGCGAAAGCGCTTCGCGCGGGCGATTCGAATCCAGGGGCCGTGTCCATAGCGCCTGGCGGTGTCGCCAGAAACGCCGCCGAAAATTTGGTGCGCTTGGGTCTGGGGGCGCGGCTGGTGGCTGTGGTCGGCGATGACGAATTTGGTCGAGCCGCGCTTAAGGGCACAAGCGCGTGCGGTGTTGGCGTGGAAGGAGTTGCTATCGCGGCGGGCGACGCTAGCGCCGCTTATTTAGCGCTAATAGACGCGGATGGGCTTTTATCGGCGGCTATCGCCGGTATGGGGCTTTATGATAGATGGACCGTCTCGGCTCTACGCGCGGCGGTAGAGCGTTCCGCGGCCGCCGCCATTAAACAATCGTTTTTTGGTGAAAAGGAATATCCCTTCGCGGCCTTGATCGTGGACGCTAATCCCGCGCCCGAGCTTCTTGACGCCTTGTTGGACGCTAAGCTGTCGTCGTGTAATTGGTTGGATCCGGTTTCCGCCGCTAAGGCTGAACGTGTAGCTTTATATGACGGAGGGCGCTTGATCAAACGCTTTAACCGTCTTAAGCCTAACCGAGCGGAAACGCGGGCCATTGGCGCTTCACTAGGTTTAGCTATTGAGGCAGACAGTGATCCTATCTGGCTGGCCGCGCTTGTAGCGGAAGCCTGCGGCGCGGAACTATGGCTTAGTTTGGGCGAGAAGGGTTTAGCCGTAGTGGGCTCAAGCGGCATTATTGAGGTGGAAAGCGCGAAAGCGGCTGTTATTTCCACGAATGGCGCGGGAGACGCGCTTTTAGCGGCGGCGGCGCGCGGAGCTGTTTTAAAGCTGCCATTGGATATGACCGCTAGGCAGGCGAGCGCCGCCGCTTTTTTAGCGGTGACGACACCAGAAACCTGCCCATATACACTAAGCGCCCGCCGTCTTCGTCTGGACGCCGTGTCTATCGCTTATCGCTGCCGCCCGTCCCGGGCTGTTGAGGAGTCTAAATGAACGAATTGCTCGCTTTTTCCGAAGAAGTGGCGTCAGCCAAAGCGGAGGGCCTGCCCTTAGTGGCCTTAGAATCGACAATCATCAGCCATGGCATGCCCTATCCTAAAAATCGGGAAACGGCTTTGGCGGTGGAGTCCCAAGTCCGCGCTTCGGGCGCTATTCCGGCGACAATGGCTGTAATGGACGGGAGGCTGAAAATAGGCCTTTCCAAGGAAGAAATAGAGCGTTTGGCTGTTTCCGGGCAGTCTGCCATAAAAACAAGCAGGCGGGATCTTCCCTTTGTGGTCGCGCGAAAACTGATAGGCGCCACAACCGTCGCGGCGACTATGATACTGGCTGAGCTTGCTGGTATTCGGATCTTCGCCACTGGCGGAATAGGCGGGGTGCATCGAGGCGCCTACAAGAGCTTCGATATATCGGCTGATCTGGAAGAGTTGGCGAAAACGGATGTCGCCGTTGTGTGCGCTGGGGCTAAAAGCATACTAGATATAGCATTAACAAGAGAATACCTTGAGACAAGGGGGGTGGCGATAGTCGGTTTTCGTTGCGATGAGCTACCGGCTTTCTATACCCGTGAATCTGGTTTCACGGTGGATTGGCGGGTGGATTCCGCTATAGAATTGGCTTCTGTCCTAGACGCGAAACAGCGAATGGGTATTAAAAACGCTTTAGTGATCGCTAATCCCATCCCAAAAGCCGCCGCTTTGTCAAAAACCGTAATTGACGCCGCGATAAACGCGGCCGTCGCCGAAGCCGACGAGCGGGGGGTGCTTGGAAAGGAATTAACGCCTTTTCTGCTGGAGCGGATTGTTGAGTTAAGCGGCGGACGGAGTTTGGAAGCTAATATACACTTGGTGCTAAATAACGCCCGCTTGGCGGCGGAAACGGCCCTGGCTTGTCAGTCTTATGGCCGATAACGTTTTAACCCGATCCTTACTGAATAAGCTTGAGGCTTCGCCAGCTATCACCATCTCCGATGGGGATAAGGTTGTCGTTCTTGGCGATTTGCATATGGGAAATGGCGGACCGCGCGATGATCTGGCTAATAATGGCGAGCTGCTTCGCCAAGCCTTAGCTGATTGGTATCTGCCAAAACAGTATACGCTTGTACTGAATGGGGATATTGAGGAAGCTCAGCGTTTCGATTATCCTTCAATCCGTCGCCGCTGGGGGGCTTTGTTTGATCTTTTTGACGAATTTAACGCGGCTGGCCGTTTTTATAAGCTAATTGGGAATCATGACGAGGAACTGCGCGAATTGAAGGATTATCCCTATAGCCTTCTGGAAGCGTTAAAAATCGAAACGGACAGCCTTCCGCTATACGTCTATCATGGTCATCAAACTTCTCGTTTTTATAGTCGGCATAAAAAAATCGCGCGTTCCGCCGTCAGGTATTTTTTAAAGCCCATGGGTATAAAAAATATCGCCTCGGCTAGAAGCCGAAAACGCCGCTTCGCCGCCGAAAAGGCGGTTTATGATTTTTCTAGGCGTAACGGCCTAGCGTCGATTATGTCCCATACTCACCGTCCGCTTTTTGAATCCTTAGCTATGTATGATCTGCTGCGCTTTGAGATAGAAAGATTATGCCGTTCATATACCCAGGCTGACGATAGAAGCCGTTCGGCCATTGTGGAGCGGGTAGTGGCGATTCGGCATGAGCTGCTAAAATTAAAGCGAAAAGAGCGACGCTCCAGTATCAAGAAAACTCTGTATGGCGATGAACTGCCTGTCCCTTGCGTGTTTAATACCGGATCGGCTATAGGAAAACGCGGTATAACCGCGTTAGAGCTTGAAGCTAATCGCATAGCCTTGGTGTATTGGTATAAAGGTGAGGGGTTTCGACATTGGCTGCGTTCCGCCGTGGGAACGCCGACTCCCTTGGGCGCTTCCATAAGAAGAGTGGTCTTGAACAGTGAAGCTTTGGATTATGTGCGAGCTCGGATCGAGTTGTTGGCGTAGGGCTTCGTGGAAGCGAAATATCGTCCTTGACGGAGTTGTCCAGAGCGGACAATACTGACACTATTGGGGGTATGGCGGTGGCGTACGGCAGACAACGCATATTAGGACGGGTTATTGTGCTGCTCCTTTTATTGTTGGCGATGATAGCCGGCAGTGTGGTGTGGTTCGATTATCTCGGCGTTATCGACGCGAAACCCTTCCTGGCGCCTATTCATCGACTATTTTCGCTGACCCCCAGAAGCGCCGCCGTAACTCCTCCGGACGCTGCCTTATCCTTGGATGGCGAACGTTTAGCGGTGCGATTGGAAGCCTTGGATTTACGCGACGCTGAGTTGGATCAACGAGAAGAGGCGATCGCGAAACGCGAGAGCGAACTGGTCCAACAGGCTGATGATTTGGAAGAAAGACAAAAGGCGCTCGATGAACGAGAGAAATCCTTCAATGTTAAGCTGGAACAGTTCGAGAATAGAAGGGTTAACGTTGAACAAAACGCGCGGTACTTGACGGGAATGGCGCCGGAAAAGGCGGTACCCATCATAGCCGCGATGGATGATCAGGACGTTATTGACGTATTCCGGATGACGGAAGAGATCGCAGCTCGGGAAGGGACCCTTTCCATGGTCGCTCGCTGGCTGTCTCTGCTTCCGGCCGAACGTTCCGCCGAGTTGCAAAGGAAAATGGCGGGGAAACCCCGAGCCATTAACTAAAGCGCGCGGTCGGGCCCGGTTTTCCGGACCAGGAGGTTGCCGCGTGCTAATAACGCTATCCGCTGGCGCGGAAGCATCGCCCCAAGCTTTCTCTCTTCTTCCTTTGTCTGATTTTTCTTCAACTAGGGCTGATTCTAGCTATCGTATTGACAATGACTATTCAAGGGGCGCGGCGAATAACGGGGCCTCGGATTTTTCCGCCTTGCTTGATGCCGCTACGGAAGCTAACGCGGTAAGAGAGGAAGCTTCTGAAAAGGCGGCCTCTAAAACCGTCGATCAATCGTATGATAAAGAAAAAACGGATGTCACCCATAAAAATGAGGAAATAAAGGCCAGACAGGATAGCGCCGCAAAGGCTAAGCCGGAAAAAGCCGATCCAAAAACTTCCGACGCTGAGCCAGCGGCTTCCCCTACGGCCCCTCTTTCCGAAGCCGATGCCGATAAGTTGGTGTCGTTGGCGGATAATTCATACAGAGCGGAAAATAAGAGGGCGGCCGTTCCAGAAAAAACGGACAAAAACAACGTTGATAATCACCCCAAAAGCGAGCCTGATTACTTAGCGGGGGCAGCTTATTCGGCTAAGACCGTTACTCTCCGTGAGGTGGATAAAAAAAACGAGGAAGCGAAGCGCGGCGCGGTAAAATCTGAAGCTATAGCCTTATCCGTGAAGGAAAGCGCCGCTCGTTCGGTAACGGATATAGCGCGGCGGGAAGAGGTTCTTAGCGATATAGCGATAGCGATGAAAGCCGCGGATAAGAGCGAAGGCGGTGAAAAAGGGCTAAAAGGAAGGACTGGCAAAGAGGCTTCGCGCGAGCAAAATAATGAGTTGTCACGTCAGACTTCGGCTCAAGAGACGCTTGGGAAGCGGAAAGCTGACGAACCGCTTAAGGGGAGCCTCGCTAAAAGCGTGAAGTCTTTGACGCTTGACGACAGCGATACCAAGTCCGCGCTAAAGGAAAACTCGGATACCAAGCAACGTGATAGGCGAAAGGAAAGAATTAACGTCCAGCTTCAGGATCAACGAGGCGGCGAAGTTTCTTCCCCGCGTCAAAGCGAAAAGCTTGCCCAACCGAAAGCGGCGGAAGTTGAACTAGTAGTTCGCTTGGAAGCTCATAATCCGGAAAATAGCGGTGAGGGAGATAAGAGCGAGCTTGCTACAGGATTAACGCGGCGTTTCACCAGGGAGCTTCAGGAAAATACTCAGGCTGATATTATCAAACAGGCGCAAATACTGCTTAAAAACAACGGTGAGGGCCTTATTCGTTTGCGTTTAGAACCGGAAAGCTTAGGAGCGGTTAAGATAAGGCTCCAGCTTACCGACAACAAAATTAGGGGCCGCATTGAAGTAGAGAGTAGCCAGGCGCTTCGCGCCTTTGAACAGGAATTGCGAAGTCTGGAAAAAGCCTTTATTGACGGCGGTTTTGACGGGGCTGGTTTAGAGTTGGCTATTTCAGCCAATGCCGGTGATGGAAAACGTGGACAAGAGAGCGATGACGCCGCGTCCTTGGAAGCGCTTAAACTGGCCGCCGAAGATTATGACGCCGCGGTTCCCGACGCTGTCGTGTCTGAAGCGGCTTGGTATGATTCGGCTGTCATAAACGTATTCGCCTAGGGGGAATGATGGAAATTAACGCGACCTTGAGCGCCCAGGAACAAGCGTTGCTCAGAACGCAGGTTGATAGTTTTAATAAAACTCTTAACGAAGGCCGTAGCGCGACGCAGAATTTGGGAAAGGATGATTTTATAAAGATTCTTATTACCCAATTGACGCATCAGGATCCGACTTCTCCGATGGAGGATAACGAATTCATCGCGCAGATGGCTCAGTTTTCTTCTTTGGAGCAAATGACCAATATGGCTAAAGATTTTTCTCGCTTAGCCGGGCTACTCGCTTCCGGTGACGCGACAAACGCTTTAGGCAAAACGGTAACGATAGAAGTTGGGGATAATATAGTGACTGGGACTGTCCAGGCGGTTTTACGGGGAGACATGCCGCAGGTTCTGGTGGATGGCGAATATTACGATTGGGAACAGGTTAGCGCGGTTTCCGAATAGAGAAACGCATATTTTTAGCGGATTACGAGTAATCCGCGGAGGCAAACGACATGATGCGATCCTTGTTTTCCGGCGTGGCCGGATTGCAGAACCACCAAACCCGCATGGATGTACTCGGCAATAATATAGCCAATGTGAACACCACCGGATTCAAGAAAGGGCGCGTGAATTTTCAGGACTTGCTGTATCAGCAGCTGTCCGGAGCCGCACGTCCCACCGAGGAAGTAGGCGGTGTCAATCCTAAGGAAATAGGTCTTGGGATGTCCGTGGCCACTGTGGATACTATACATACCCAGGGTTCACTGCAGACGACAGGGGTTGGGACTGACTTGGCGGTTCAAGGAACTGGTTTTTTCGTTCTGAAGAACGGCGATAAGTCCTTCTTTACTAGAGCGGGCGCTTTTGGCCTTGATAACGAAGGAACCTTGGTTAATCCGGCGAATGGTTTACGCGTGCAAGGTTGGCAGGCGAACCTGGTAGAAGGCGGCGCCCGGATAGATACCGCCCGCGATGTGGAGGATTTGGTTATACCGGTAGGCTCCAAAGATCCGGCCAAGGCGACAAGCTCGGTCAATTTCGCGTGTAACCTTGACAAACGCACTCCCCAAATTCCGGAGGGCGCCGGTCCTCAGGCTGTTTTGGACGGTACCTGGGGGACGGACTTCAAGATTTATGATTCTTTTGGCGATGAACACACGCTTAGAGTTGACTTTACGCGGGTGCCGGACAGCGTTAACCAATGGCGGGCCGCCGTTGTTGTCGATCCTGAAACGGACATTCCAACCAATACGACAGTCGGCTTAACGGCCCCCGGAGAAACCAACGCGTTCAATGTGGAATTCTCTAACCTTGGCACCCTTGCGCGCGCCGTGGATGATCAAGGCAACGCTTCGGTTGAAGCCGGCGATGTAACGCTCCGTGTGGCTTTTGATGTCCTTGGCGCTACAGCTGAGGCTGAAGGCGTTCCGACGCGCCAGGAATTTTCTATAAATCTAGGGCAGCCAGGCTCAGTGGTCAACGCTATCACGCAATTCGCGGAAAAAAGCTCAACCAAGGCTTTCGCTCAAGACGGTTATGCCATGGGTTACCTTGAAAACTTCAAGATAGACCAATCCGGCGTTATTACCGGTGTTTATTCCAATGGAACGAATCGGCTTTTAGGCCAAGTAGCCTTGGCCAGCTTTACGAATCCCGGCGGCTTGGAAAAGGCCGGCGAAAACACGTATGTCGTATCCAATAATTCCGGGATCGCTAATATTAGCCCTTCCGGAATAGCCGGGAAGGGAAAGCTTATCGCCGGCGCTCTGGAAATGTCCAATGTTGATTTAGCCGACCAGTTTACCGATATGATCGTTACGCAAAGGGGTTTTCAGGCTAATTCGCGAACGATACAGACTTCGGACCAAATGCTTCAGGAGCTCTTAACGCTTAAGCGCTAGTTATGGTAGAAACAAAAACGGCGGCGGCGGGGCGCTAAGCCTCGCCGCGGGCCGATGGAGATCGATATGATCATGGTAACAAAATTGAATGGGGACTCTTATTATCTGAATCCTCACCATATCGAATCGATCGAAGCGCTACCCGATACGACGGTGCTTCTTCAAACGGGTAAACGCTTGGTGGTGAAAGAAAAGCCGGACATTGTCGTGGATCGGATTATCGCATACCGCCGAAGACTTGGCGAATACGGGAATGAGGAGTAGGACACGATGGATCTAGCGACTATTATCGGGCTTATCGGCGCCTTCGCTATGTTGATCATGGCTATCCTCACTAACCAAGGCTCTTTATTAACCTATGTGCATGTACCGTCTTTATTGATGACGGTGGTTGGCTCGTATTTTGTCGTATATGTTCAGACAGGACTGTCTGATGCTCTCGGTGTCTTCAATATCCTCGGTTTAGCCTTTAGAGTCCCGAAATTCGGCGAGAAAGCGATCATCTCTAAACTAATGACCTTTTCAGATAAAGCTCGGCGTGAAGGTCTTCTGGCTTTGGAAGAGGAACTGGAAGATCTAGATGATGAATTTATGAAAAAAGGCCTGCGTTTGGTTGTTGACGGTACGGACGCCGAGATCATCCGTTCGCTTATGGATACCGAATTGAATCAGGTCCAGGAACGGCATGCTCAAAAAATACAGATCGTTGATGGCTGGTCAAAAATCGCTCCTGGTATGGGTATGCTTGGTACGGTAACGGGACTTATCGCCATGCTCAAGAACTTGGATGATAAAAGCAGTATCGGACCAAATATGTCCGTCGCTCTTATAACCACGTTCTACGGCGCTATTTTAGCGAATATGGTGTTTATTCCTATCATTTTTAAATTACGAGAACATGATAAAGCGGAAGCGTTGGTAAAGGAGATGATTATTGAGGGTGTTTTATCTATTCAAGCCGGTGATAATCCGCGTATCTTAGCCCTTAAGCTTCTTTCCTTCCTAAATCCGAAAGAACGAAAGACGATCGAACACGAAATCCTTAAGGATTAGCGTATGGCGCGAAAGAAGCCTGCTGAGGGCGATAATAGTACCGGCGCCTGGATAGTTACCTATTCCGATATGGTGACTCTGCTTCTCTGTTTCTTCGTCGCTCTCTTCAATATATCTGAGGTAGACCAAATACAGCTCCAGCAGATGATATCGTCGCTGTCAAATATCGGTATGGGCGCGGCTGAAGGCGGCGCTACCTTATCCGCGGGCAGAAACGCCGACTTAGGCAATACGATTATGTCTCTGCCGTCCTTGGAGCGGGGGAAATCGATGTCCACCGCAAAAAAGAAGGCGGTCAGCCTATTCGCGCCGGAAGTCAAATCCAATAAGTTGAGGGTCAGTTCTGACGAACGCGGAATAGTTATATCTCTGGCTTCAGACGCTTTTTTTAGACCAGCCAGCGCCCTCATCGATGTGGAGGAAACGCGGGACTTGTTTTTGCGTTTGGCTGGCCTGTTAATGTCTGATGAGTTATCGGATCGTAAATTCCGGATTGAGGGGCATACCGATTCGGCTCCGGTAGACCCCGCTGGGCCTTGGGAATCGAATTGGGAGCTGTCGGCTATACGGTCCGTCAATACCCTTCATTTTCTTAGCGATCTTGGCGTTGATGAAAATCGTTTCCAAGTGGCCGGACTTTCCGATACGGTTCCTTTGGCTTCCAATGATAGCGCCGAAGGGAGGGCGTATAACCGCCGAATCGATATTGTCATTTTGGATGAAGGGCATCTCTAGCTTTTAAGAGGCTGACAGGTAGCTTCGGAAAAGCATGGTGGACGGTTTGCGCGCGGCGCTTTTATCGTGTACTATGGAACAGCGTAGGCTGGCGATTGGCGTCGGCTAAATGGCGGAGGTAAAGGCTTATGGCGGATAGTAAAAACGATCTGGAACTAGACGGATCGGAGGGCATGGGCGAACCAGCGCCGAAACGATCGAGCTCTTTTGCCGCTCTTTTGCCGAACCTTCTTAAATTCGCGGCTATAGGTTTAGGCGCTTTGGCGTTTATTGTGACCGTTTCCGTGATTACTTATAGGATCTTGTCTGGATCGGGTGTTTCTCAAACGGTGGTGTCCGTAACTGAGGAATATCAGCCAAAACGGCCTCAGTTGTCTTGGTTTACGAACATAGGGGTTATCCGGACAAGAACCAAGGACGCGACGCCATATTCAGTGGTTGTTAATGTCGTTCTGGGTTATGACTTGGATAATAAACTGTATCAAAGTGAATTAACCAATCGTCTCTATGAGCTTAAAGATTTTGTGCGCGCTTTTTTCAGTCAAAAGACGGCTGGGGATTTACGCGCGGATAATGAGGAACGTTTGAAACTTGAGATGAGGGAAATGTTGAATTCCCAGATTCTCCAGGACGCTAGGGTGCGCGAGATATTATTCGAGCAGCTTGACGTTGTGGAAATGTAGGCGGCGGACGTGACTGAAGTTCTATCACAGGAAGAGATAGACCAACTTCTTACCGCGATTAACGCCGGCGAGACCGAGCCTGAGGATTTTAGGCCGGCCGCCGATACTCGTAAAATAAAAATCTATGATTTTAAGCGTCCGGATAAATTTTCAAAAGAACAAATTCGTACCGTTTCAATAATGCATGAAACCTTCGCGCGGCTTACGACTACCTCTTTGTCGGCGAATCTACGTAGTATGGTGCATGTCCATGTGGCTTCCGTTGATCAGCTGACCTATGAAGAATTTATACGTTCAATTCCAACGCCTACCACCTTGGCCATTATCAATATGGATCCTCTTAAAGGAAACGCCATCTTAGAGATTGATCCGGCGGTAACTTTTTCCATTATAGACCGTCTGTTCGGCGGTTCAGGCGAGGGGACGAAGGCCCAGCATGAGCTAACCGATATAGAGCAATCGGTTATGGAAGGTATTATCGTTCGTATACTAGGCAATATGCGCGAGGCTTGGGCGCAGGTTATTGATCTTAGGCCTCGTTTAGGTCAGATCGATACAAATCCGCAGTTCGCTCAAATCGTTCCGCCAACGGAAATGGTGGTTTTAGTAACCTTGGAAACGAAGGTTGGCGAGGTAGAGGGTATGATGAATTTTTGTATCCCTTACCTGACTATTGAGCCGATTATTTCCAAGTTATCCGCCCAGTATTGGTATTCATCGGTTCGTCGCGGCACTACCACGGAAAACTTCAATATCATTAAGGATAAGTTGTCTAATGTCGAAGTCAACGTTGTCGCGGAGATAGGGCGGATTCAGTTGCCGGTGCGCGATGTGCTATCGCTTCGCGCGAACGATGTTATTCGTTTAGGCAATGTCCGCGTTGGCGATCCGATGACCTTAAATATTGGGAACAAGAAAAAATTTCTTTGTCGTCCCGGCGTGATTGGTCGTAAAATAGCGGTTCAGATCGTTAAAAAGGTAGCTGAGCTTGAACAGGAAGAAATAGAAGAGCTCGCTACGGAAGGGGAGAATAGTTTATGAGCGACGGCTCTATTTCTCAGGACGAAATTGACGCCTTGTTGGCGGGAGTTGATTCCACCGGTTTTGGCTCAGCGCCGTCAGGCGCGTTTTCGGGTGGTGAAGTATCGCTTATCCAAGATTTTTTGGACTCCACGATACAAGCTTTATCATACAATTTGTCCACAATGACCGGCGCTTCGGTTAGCTTCAAGTCAGTAAGGGTAGAACAGGGTAATCGAGACGCTCTGCTCCAGCAGCTTCCGGACATGGTGGTGGCCATTAAGGATGATTTTGTCTCAGGTATACCTGGCGAGCATCTGTATATATTACCTGATGACGCCGCGCGCCGCTTGGCTGGCGTGATGAATAATGAGAAAGATATCGAATTGGATGATATGGCTTTATCCGGGTTAACGGAAATAGCTTCCCAAGTTTCCGGTACGGTTGTAACGGCCTTAAGCGATAAGACTGGCAATAAGGCTATAGCCGCGGAACCGCCGAGCGCGAGTTTTGTTCCAAAAGCGGTGGTAGCTCTGCCGGCCGGAGATTTTATTAAGGCAGCTTTTGAGTTAGATTTTGGTGATGGCTCCTCAATGAGCCTTTGGGAAGTTTTTGGAGCCGGGGTTTCCAGCGATATGGCGCGCGCGCTTGGCGGCGGGGGCGATCGGAAAAATGATGACGTAAGTGGCGATCTAAACGCTCTTTTGGGTGGAATGGGCGCTCCAGCTCCTAATATTCGCGCGCCAGCGGCTTCAGCTGGGGCTTTTGGCGGTCAGTCGGGTGGCGGAATGGATGCTGGTTTTGGGATGGGCGGTCTTATGGGCGGAAACCCCAATGTCCAATCTATCCAATTCCCTAGCTTAATGCCTCAAAGCGCGCCGGGTGAGCAGGGAAATATAAACCTCATCATGGACGTCTACATGGAGATGACCGTGGAATTGGGGCGGACTAGGAAACTCATAAAAGAGATTCTTGGCATGGGTGAGGGGACTATTATCGAGTTGGATAAGCTGGCTGGAGAGCCTGTTGATATTCTTGTTAATCATAAATTGATAGCTAAAGGCGAAGTTGTCGTTATTGATGAAAATTTCGGTGTTCGCGTAACTGAAATCGTTTCACCTATGGAAAGAATGAGCGAAATGGGGTAATATAACCCATCGTTGGTCCCGCCAACGATGGGAGGGGAAACTGAAGCCTATACGCGTCGCGTTCGCCTTAATGTTGGCGGCGCTCGGGGGCGGGATATTAATCGCGCAACAGACAAGCGCCGACGGATCGGCTCAAAACCTGTCACCCGATGATCCAGAAGCCCAAGCTATAGAGCGAGAAGCGCTTTACGACGAAACAAGCCTCAGCCTGGAAGAAACGCCTGAGGCTGATGTGGATATTAGCACCCCCTCATCGCTGGGCGCGGTTTTACGAGCGCTTGGCGCTTTAGCGTTGACAGCCGTTCTAATTTATCTGGTCGTCTATTGGCTAAAACGTATTGGACGTCCCAAACAGACAGAGGATACTAGACTTAAAATATTAGCCAGCGCTCATTTAGGCGCTAATCGTTTTGTTCATGTGGTGGCTGTTGGCGATCAAGCTTGGGTTATTGGAGCGGCTGATAATTCAGTCAGCCTGATAGCGGAAATACAAGACAAAGAAACAAAAGATCTTCTCTTCCTGGACGAATCACGTCGATCTGAGCAAAAAACCGCGCGGACAATAGACTTCAAAAGCTTGTTCGCTCGTATGGTGCCTGGCGCCGCGGGGATAAAGGACGACCAAAAACCCGCTTCGCTAAAAGCCGTACGCGAACGGAGGGAAAGGCTCCGGGATCTTTAAATAGCTACAAGGGGGAGGGGTTTTGAATATACGAGTTTTAGCCGTAGCTCTCGTGTTAGCGTTAACGGCCCTCGCTTTCGCTCCAGCTCAAGAACAATTTCCAGAACGCTCGACCGATGGCTCAATTTCCATTCCCACGCCTCCCGCCGATCCCGTTGTGCCCTTTATTGATCTGAGCATACGCTCGCCCGAATCCGGTGAAGAAGTCGCGTTTTCCCTACAACTCTTATTGCTACTTACCGTATTATCCTTGGCGCCGTCCATAATCATACTGATGACCAGTTTTTTACGGATTTCTATAGTATTGGATTTTATTAAGCGCGCTTTATCCTTGCAACAGGTACCGCCAGGGCAGGTTTTAATGGGTATCGCGTTGTTCTTAACCCTATTTATAATGTGGCCAAGTTTTAGTCAAATATACGAAAACGCGCTGATGCCGCTCGCTTCAGGCGAGATCGGTATGGAGGAGGCGTACGCCGAAGCTGAAAAACCTTTGCGGCTTTTTATGTATCAACAGATGAGAAATGACGCTGATGATATCAGGCTATTCATGTCTATGCGCGGGCTTGATAAGCCGAACACGCTCGCGGATGTGCCTACCTATGTTCTAATACCGGCCTTTATTCTTCATGAGCTTACGGCCGCTTTCAAGATAGGCATACTGCTTTATATTCCCTTTATAGTTATTGATATGGTTGTAGCCAGCGCGCTTATGTCCATGGGTATGATTATGCTTCCTCCCATTATGATTTCGATGCCTTTTAAGCTTATACTTTTCGTGCTGGTTGACGGCTGGGGCTTAATGACCGAGCAGTTGATGCGATCGTTCGGATAGGAGGCCGCAGGTGGATATAGGAGAAGCTGTATCGTTAATGCGTGGTGGTATACTACAGACCCTTCTTTTAGCCGCTCCCTTATTATTGAGCGCCTTAGCGGTTGGTCTTGTGGTGTCTATACTTCAAGCCGCGACTTCTATCCAAGAGCAGACCCTAACCTTTGTTCCAAAAATAGTGGCTATACTCGCGGTGTTGGCGGCCCTTGGCGCTTGGATGTTTAGTTCCTTAAGTGAATATACTATACAATTATTCCAATTGATTCCAAAGGTGGCGCTCTAGCATGTTGGCTGAGCTTGTCGCCGCGGCTCCTCTTTTCCTGCTTGTCGCCGCTAGGTCTCTAGCTCTGGTTGAGACAGCGCCGCTGCTTTCCTCCTCCGCGGTGCCTCAAACCGCTAAAGTAGCCTTGGCTGGTTTCGCCGCTTTCGCGGCTTTCGGTTCGGCTCCGATAGCTGATTGGGCTGTTCCGCCTTTTTCCGTAGAGTATATGCTTCTTGTTATTGGAGAAGGCTTCATTGGTATTGTGATGGGTTTTTATCTGACAATAATTTATTCGGCTTTCGCTTCAGCCGGACAGTTCTTTTCTCTGCAAATGGGTTTTGGGGCTTCCGCTACCTATGACCCTCTGGCCCAGATTGAGAATCCACTTGTCGGTCAGTATTTAAACCTTATTGGTATGCTTGCCTTTGTCGTTAGTTCTGGATTTCGCAAACTGTTTCTGGGCGGCTTTATGCGGTCATTGGAAAGCTTTAGCGCGCTTGGCTTAAGCGCCGCCAGAGAAGGTTTTTTACGTTTCCTTCTTTCCGGCCTATCTCGGATGTTTATGGATTCGCTGATTATCGCCCTGCCTATTTTAGGAACCTTATTTATCGTTTCGGTAACAATGGGCCTTCTATCCAAGGCCGCTCCCCAAATGAATCTTTTGACGGAAGGTTTTCCCCTGGCCATCACCGTGGCTTTCTTTCTTATTCTTTCCGTTATGCCCTTTTTGGTGGAGTCCTTTGTTCGGGTAATCGATGGAGGCTTCGCCTCCATCGAGGCTCTTCTGGCTGGGATGGGCGCGATATGAGACAGTCTGATATACAGCGAGCCGAGCTGGACTTGGTGTTGAGTATCGATCTTCAGTGGTTCGCGGCTGAGGATGAGGGGAGGACAGAGGAGCCGACCGAATATAAAATAAAAAAAGCGAGAGAAGAGGGGAGGGTCGCTAAAAGTCAGGAATTAATAGGGGCTTTGGTGTTGTTGCTCCCGGCTCTAACCCTTATATTCCTTGGGCCCTCCATGTTCCGTACAATCATAGAGATGGTACGTTTTTTCCTAGAGCGCTCAGTGGAATTGAATCCAGTGAAAGACGGACTTATAGTCCGCGTGTTTTTTTCTTATTTTATCCGTTTGGTTTTGCCGTTGATGGTTACGGCCTTTGTCGCTTCCCTGTTCGCTAATCTTGTTCAAGTGGGCTTCCTTTTTACCACGAAGCCGCTTGTCCCCGATTTTTCTAAGGTTCTACCCCGCTTTGGACAGTATTTCCGTCGGACCCTGCTTTCCGGAGAAGCTCTTTTTAATCTTGGTAAATCCATCATTAAGGTCGGATTAATCGGGGTGATCGCCTTTCTGGTAGTTCGAACTGAGATAGAAAAACTTCTGAATACGCAAACAATGTCTTTGTGGACTTCATTTACCTTAGTAGCGTCTTTAGTGGCCAGGCTACTTATTATCGCCGCGCTCTGCTTCCTAATTATGTCCATACCCGATTATATGTTTCAACGTTATCGCTACAGAGAATCGCTGAAAATGACTAAGCAGGAAGTGAAGGAAGAGCGGAAGATGTATGAGGGTGACCCGCTGGTTAAAAGCCGCCTGCGACAACGTATGCGCGAGATATTGACACGTAATATGGCAGCCGCGGTGCCTCGCGCGGATGTCGTTATCACTAACCCCACCCATTTCGCCATCGCTTTGGAATGGAATAGGCAAACAATGCCCGCGCCTATGGTTAGCGCCAAGGGGGCGGATGAGGCCGCCTTCCGTATACGAAGAATCGCGGAAGACTCAGGCGTTCCAGTAGTAGAAAATAGACCATTGGCAAGAGCCCTCTACGCTGAAACTGAAATAGGCGATATCATACCGGAGGGATACTATCAGGCCATCGCGGTGGTCTTAGCCCATGTTGATAAAATTAACCGTGAACGCGTACGCGCGGCTATTGGAGCGTAGGGGATTCGATGTCTGATATTCGAAATGTGCTATCGGATAATTTTAAGCGCGATCGCAGCGACCTTGTCGTAGCTATTGGCGTAATCGCTGTCGTGGTTATGTTGGTTATTCCCTTACCGACGCCGCTACTTGACGCGTTGATGGCCTTTAACTTGGTTTTAGCGCTGATGATTCTGTTAATTACCTTATATATCAAAAAAGCGACCGAATTTAGTATTTTCCCTACTATTTTGCTGGTCTCCACCGTGTTCGGTTTAGCCCTTAACGTATCGTCCACAAGGATGATTCTATCAAAGGGAGAAGCTTTTGATGGAAGGATGATTAAAGCCTTCGCCAGCTTTGTGGTCGGATCAAAAGGCACGGAAGGTTTAGTTATCGGTTTTGTCATATTTATTATCATCATAGCGGTTCAGGCTATAGTTATCACCAAGGGAGCTACGCGTATCGCCGAAGTGGCGGCGCGTTTTACTCTTGATGCCCTGCCGGGCAAGCAAATGGCGATTGAGGCTGAATACAATTCGGGCTCTATCTCAGAGGATGAGGCGCTTAAGCGTAAAAATGATCTCCAAAAGGAATCCGAGTTTTATGGGGCTATGGACGGCGCCAGCAAATTTGTGTCCGGGAATGTTAAAATCGGTATTTTTATAACGGCGATAAATATTATTGGCGGAATCATTATAGGGATGAGCCTACACGGGGAAAGCTTGGATGTGGCGGCGTCTACCTATACCCTGTTTGCCATAGGCGATGGTCTTTTATCGCAGTTTCCTTCTCTATTGGTTTCCACGGCCACCGGCTTAATCGTGACGCGCTCAATCTCCGATGGAACTTTTGGATCCGATGTTTCCGTTCAATTTTCCAGAAACTCTCGTATTTATTGGATAGCGGCCTTTGTTTTGTTGGGTTTTTCCTTATTGCCCGGTTTTCCCTGGTATGTTCTTGTCCCCTTGGCACTCTTGATCGGCTTTGTTGGATATCGGCTTAGCCGTAAAGAATATAGGACTTCTCAGGCTGATAAGCTTCAAAAAAGCCAAGCGAAGAAAGCTCAGGAAACGCCCGCGGAAATGTCGCCAGTGGTCCCCTTGGATCCGCTATCGCTTGAATTGGGCTATGGGCTTATTCCTTTAGTTGATAGGGATAAGGGCGCTGAACTCCTGGAACGGGTAACTAGGATAAGGCGTGAGTCAGCCTTGGATCTCGGTCTGGTGGTCCCGCGAATTCGAATTATTGATAATATGCGTTTGGAGCCTTCAGAATACTGTTTTAAGATTAAAGGGGTTGAGGTAGGCCGCGGTAAAATACGGATGGGGTATTTCCTTTGCATAAACCCCGGCGGTATTAAGGATGATATAGGCGGTGAAAAAACGCGCGATCCCGCTTTCGGTTTACCGGCTTTATGGGTTGGCGAAGATAGGCGGGAACAGGCGGAACGTTCAGGTTATACTGTTGTGGATCCGCCGTCTATTATCGCTACCCATCTTACGGAAATCATTAAGCGGCATGCCTCCGAAATTTTAGGAAGGCAGGAAACTCAAGCGATATTGGAGACCTTAAAAAAAGAATACCCCGCTGTGGTGGAAGAGGTTCAGAAGGTTCTATCCTTAGGCGAAATTCAAAAAGTTCTTCAGACCTTGTTACGAGAACAGGTGTCTATTCGCAATATGGTCGCTATCTTAGAAACTGTCGCCGATTTTGCTCCTATTACAAAGGATGTTGGCTTTCTATCTGAAAAAGCTCGTCAAGCGTTGGGACGCCAGCTCTGTCTACAATACGCCGATGACGAAAAGGTTTTACGAGTGCTGACCATTGACCAAAGCTTGGAACAACGTATTGTGGATAGTCGTATAGATACGGCAAGCGGCGCCATGTCAGCCTTGGAGCCAACTGTTCAACGCGCGTGGATTAAAGCGGTATCGCGATCGGTCGCGGCTGTTCATGAAACTGGGCGCTTACCGCTTATACTTTGTTCAGAAGCGGCTAGACCCCTGATTAAGTCAAGTACGGATAGGGAGCTGCCGGATTTAGTGGTATTATCGGTGCCGGAGATCGTTTCTGATGTTACTGTAGAAGCCATTGGTGAAATCAGACTGGAAAATAATTAGAACGGGATGGGTATGGAGTATTTTACCGAACAAGCCGCTACTTACGCTGAATGCTTAAAAAAAATACGCTCTCGGTATGGCGATAACGCCCGTGTGCTGATGCAGCGGTCGGTCCGTGTCGGCGGTATACTTGGTTTTTTCGCCAAGGAAGGCGTTGAAATGTCTGGAGTGGTTGGGCCTGATCCTTCGCGGCCTAGCCTGGAAGCCGCCAGAGCCGTGAAAAAAGTTGGCGATCCGGAAGAGGAACGGCGTAAAATACTAGCTAACCTAAAAAGTGACCAAGCGCTTCAGATGGTTCTTAGTGAAGTGAAGGGGATCAAAGATAAACTAGATAGTTACAACGCGCCCGCCGCCGCCGAGGAACACCCGACCATAGCGAAAATTATCGAACTTTTGTCACTAAACGATTTTTCGGCTTCATTTTCGACGCTTATAAGCGAGCGCCTAAAACGTGATTTTTCTCTGGAGGCTTTGGACGATTTCAACGCCGTTCAGGATAAGGTGGTTGAATGGGTAGGCGAAAGCGTTTCCATATATCGAGAAGATAGTTTTCAGGTTCGGCCTAGGATTATGGTTTTAGTTGGACCTACCGGTGTGGGTAAAACCACAACCATCGCTAAGCTTGCCGCTTTATTCGGCTTAAACGCTCTATCGGGTCGTTCCCTTTCGGTAAGGATGATAACGATAGACAATTACCGTATCGCGGCTCGTCAGCAAATTGAAACCTATGGTAATATCATGGGCATACCGGTATCCACGGTGGAAACCTTTGACGATTTGCGTAAAACTATCGCTATGTACCAAGATGATGTAGATTTAATACTATTGGACACTATAGGAAAAAGTCCCCGTGATTATATGAAATTGGCGGAGATGAAGGAGCTGCTGTCCGCTTGCGGCCGTGGCGCCGATGTCCATTTGGCTATAGCCGCTACCACCAAAGGCAGTGACATCGGTGAAATACTTCAGCAGTTTGAACCCTTCGCTTATCGATCGGTTGTTTTAACTAAACTTGATGAAACTATTAGAGTGGGTAATGTCATAAGCGCTTTAGCTGAAAAAAATAAGGCTATTTCGTACATTACCGATGGACAGAGGGTCCCTCAGGATATCAGCCGCGCGACAGTCCCGCGTTTATTGATTAATCTGGAAGGGTTTAAAATAGATCGGCGGAAATTAGACGCTCGCTTTGGGCGGGAAAGCGCCACAGCCGCGGAACGGAGATGACGATGGAAGACCAAGCTCAGCAACTACGTGAAATTATGCGGGCAAAAAAGAAGCAAACGGCTTCCGATACAAGCTCACCAAGCGTGGTGCCGCGCGGTAAAACGCGAATAATTACTGTAGCCAGCGGAAAAGGCGGCGTTGGGAAAACCAATGTTTCAGTGAATATGGCCTTGGCTTATGCCCGTATAGGGAAAAAGGTTATCGTTATGGACGCTGACCTTGGACTGGCCAATGTCAATGTTATGATGAATATGATACCCAAATACAATCTTTATCATGTGATAAGAAAACAGAAAACGATGAGGGACATCATCCTTGATACCGAATACGGTATACAGATTGTGGCTGGAGCCTCCGGTTTTTCAAAGATAGCTAATCTTTCAGAAGATGAAAGGCAAAATTTCATTAACGAACTTTATACCCTATCCCAAGCTGATATAGTAATTATCGATACTAGCGCCGGAGTCTCCAACAACGTTCTCGCCTTTGTCGCCGCCGCCGATGATGCCGTCATTGTTACCACGCCGGAGCCGACCGCTATTACAGACGCTTACGGGATAATAAAAATAATAGCTACAGAGATTGATAATTTGAATATGGGCTTAAAATTAATTGTTAATAGAGTAAAAAGCGCCGCTGAGGCTAAAAAAGTAGCGGACCGTATGACCAATATAGCCGGCCAGTTTTTGAATCTAAAAGTTGATTACCTGGGATATATCTATGATGATCCCAGTGTTCCTCAAGCGGTTCTCCGGCAAAAACCCTTTCTTGTGATGGATCCTAAGAGCAAAGCGTCTATCTGTGTGCAGCATATTGTTGGTCGTATGGAAAAAACCGAAATGCCTCACGGCGGCGGTATAGGTTCGCTTATCAAACGCTTGTTCGGACGGGATGATCGGTCGTCTTGACGCCAAGCCGGATGAGAACTAGGCTTAATTGGAGCTGAGTGAATGAAAGTCAGCATTATCGTGGCGGTCACGACTTTTACCTTGTCTTGCCTGATTGGTTTATTCAGCGGGGCACATCTGGCAATAGTATTATTGCGCGCTCTGATATTCGCCGCCTTGTATTTTGGAGCTAGCGAAGGGATAAGACGTTTAGCTGGGCGTTTCCTGATTCAGACCTTGTCAGCGGATGAATACGAGACTTCCGTTGATGCGTCCGCCGCTCAGGAAACCAGCGGAGCGCTTGGCGGACGTGTCGATATCAGCCTCGGCGATGAAGAGGCTGACGCTAGCGAGGGTTTAGCGGTTGAGGAAGAGGCGAAAGCCTCCACTGATGCGCTAAGCGCCAAAGCGGCGGATAAAGGCCTGGACCAGGGGAGTGAAGCCAGTTATACTGAAGCGCGGAGCGCTATAAAGGAGACGGCTATTTTGCCGCCTGAAGTTATCGGTAATATCGATGTATTGCCGGATTTGGAAGGCTTTTCGGATTCATTCGAAGCCAATTACAACAAAACCGGCGGCGATGAGGACAACGGCGGTTCGGAATTCTCGGATACCGAAAATGGACCGACCACAGACCAGTCCGAACGCTTCAACCCGACGGAGATGGCGTCTGCCATCCGAACGCTACTAAAGAAGGATCAAAAAGGGTAGCTTATGGGGAACGCCCTCCTAGAGCAAAAAACCGAAGAAGAACTCTGGGTTATATATCGGCGGGCTCGTGATCCCGCGATACGAGAAACATTTATTAAACAATACGCGCCGCTGGTAAAGTATGTCGCCGGCAAGGTCGCCGTAGGTATGCCCCATAATGTTGAATTTGACGATCTTGTGGGCTTTGGCGTTTTTGGTTTGCTGGACGCGATTGATAAATACGACCCGGCTAAAAATGTTAAATTCAAAACCTACGCGGTAACGCGAATACGCGGCGCTATCTTTGATGAGCTTCGATCTATTGACTGGGTGCCGCGTTCGGTCAGGCAAAAGACCCGTGAGATAGAGGAGGCGATAGGCTCGCTGGAAGCCCAGCTCGGTCGAACCGCGAGCGACTCGGAAATAGCGTCCTCTCTGGGGATAACCGAGAGCGAATTCATCAAAACCATGATGAAGATTTCAGGAACCTCGGTGCTGTCGCTCAATGATTTATGGTACGCCGGGGACGAAAACGACCGGGTGTCTATTGGCGAAAGCATTGAAGCGCCATCAAGCTTGAATCCAGACGTTATAGTTGAAAAGGATGAGATCCGCCGCGTTATCGTGGAAGCTATAAATGAGTTGCCGGATAAGGAAAAGAAGGTTCTAGTCCTCTACTATTACGAGGATCTAACCCTAAAAGAGATAGGCCAAGTGTTGGAAGTGACGGAATCGCGTATATCCCAACTCCACACTAAGGCTATACTGCGTTTGCGTTCTAAATTAACCAATATCAGGAAAGGGATCGTTTAGGAGCGCTTGGTGGTCGATTTTGTGCGTCTTCAGCAGATAATGAAGGAACGGCTGGACGCCGACCGCGCGATAAAAACGATTGAAGCGGATGGCGCCGATTTGGATGAAGCGGTCCGAAACGCTTCGGCTCTGTTAAATTGTCCGGTGCGTCGAATAGAGTTTGAAGTTCTTGAACACGGGTCCGTCGGTTTTTTTGGCTCAGGCGCTCGTCCCTGGAAAATTAGGGCTTATGAAATCATTGAGATGGTGGCTGAGACTGTTGAAGTAAAGCTAGAGAGCGAAACGCCAGAGTTTGTCGCTCCTCTTTCTAATGATCGCGATGGAGACCTGTTTATACAGCTAAGCCAAGAAAATGTTTTTCTCAAGGTAACGCCGCCTATAGGGCGTGGCCGCCGCGCTACTTTCCGTCAAGCGATGGAAGCTTTAAAAGCCCGCGCCGTTCATGATCTTAATGAGGATTTGGTAAACCAAGCGATTAGAAACGCCAGCGGAGAATACGTAAACGTCGGCTCGTTCATTATGAATCCATTGAACGACGCTGTTATGACGATCGATATAACGGAACAGGAAATGAAGGCGTTTATCTATGTGACGCCTCCCGGTCCCGGCGGTTGTGATATTTCCGCTGAATCCATTATGGCTTTCCTTAGAAACAATCGGGTTATTCATGGCATCGATACCGAGTATATAAAGACTTTCGCGGACCGGCCTACCTACAAGCAGATGGTTCTAGTCGCCGAGGGGACAAAGCCTGTCAACGGCGCGGACGCTTATATGGAGTATTATTTTGAGACGGATCCGTCTAAAGTAAAACTTCGTGAAGGGACTAACGGGCGCGTTGATTTCAAAGAGCTGAATATTATTCAAAATGTGGTGGAAGACCAGCCCTTGGCGCGAAAAGTTCCGGCGCAGCGGGGTGTTACCGGGAAAACGATTACCGGGAAAGTTCTTCCGTCAAAGAACGGTAAGGATATTCCTCTTCCCATCGGTAAGAATGTTCACGCCTCTGACGATAAGCTAAGTATTTTGGCTGATTTGAATGGCCAGGTGCTGCTATTAAACGAGAAAGTCAATGTTGAACCTATTCTCACTATTCAAGGCGATGTTAACCTGAAAACAGGCCATATTATTTTCCTTGGTACCGTAGTCATTACCGGAAACGTTGAGGACAGCTTTTCCGTAAAAGCGACAGGCAATATCGAAGTTCATGGAACCGTAGGTAAGGCCGAATTGGACGCCGAAGGCGATATTATCGTCCATCAGGGTATTGCCGGTAAAAGCGCCGGTATCGCCAAAGCCGGACGCTCCGTCTGGGCTCGCTTTATTGAAAACGCTAATATAGAGGCTGGCGCTCTGGTTGTGGTTTCTGACGGGATTATCAATTCACAGGTTGACGCGAATAAGAAGATCATCTGTCAGGGCAAGCGGGCTCATATCGTTGGCGGGCAACTCCGTGCCGCTGAGGAAATCAACGCTAAGATAATCGGTAGTCCGGTAAGCGGGACAGAAACCATTTGCGAGGTGGGGTATGACCCAAAGAGTAAAGAAGAATTAAAGACTTTGGACGCGGAACGCACTTCGATAGAAAAGCAACTGGAGGAAATCCAGCTAAACTTACAGACCTTAATGAATATTAGGAAGCAACGAAAGTCTTTGCCGGAGGATAAGGAAGCCGCGTTACGCGATCTCGTGGAAAAGCGCCAGGAGTTTTCCGAGAAGAAAGCGAAGCTTTCTCAACAAATCGATAAACTCCAGAATTATCTTAATAATCTGAGGACAAGGGGGCGTGTCTCAGCTTCCTCAAAGGTATATCCGGGGGTAAAAATAGTTATTCGCGATATTAAAGAAGATGTTAAAAACGAATACCGCTCCGTCACTTTTATCCTGGATAATAACCTTATCCGAGTAACTAAATACGAGGAAACTGATGAAGATTTAAAGCGGGGTCCCGATGGCTATACAACCGATTGATCTTCAAATTCTATTCGCTCAGATTGACAAGGTGGGAAAGATCCAAGTTGATCAAAAAGACGGCGCGCAGATCCAACAATCGGTCCAAAGCGCTATTATGCAGCGAAAAGTTGATGAAATGACACGTTCGGTTAATGAAACAAAGGATTCGGGAGAGGGCGCTGAACGCGTGAAAGATGGTCAAAGCGGCGCTGGTCGGGACCGTCAGGGAAAACAAAAAGAAAAAGATGAAAGCGAAGCGGAAGAAACAAAATCCGAGGTAATTACCGATCCTGGTCTTGGCCGGAACGTGGATATTAGCGGATGAACGCATGAACGCTTTCCTTGTATCGGTCGCGCTTACCCTGGCGTTATGGACCGTTTCTATGTTGTATTTTCGCTCTTATATAAGACGCCGCGTTAATGGCGTTCTTATCGATCTTCAGCAAGAAGTTGATAAACTTGTGGCGGTGATAGACGCGGCTACCGATCGTGACGTTCTGGTGGTGGAGGAAAGGATCAAAGCCTTTCGCAAAATCATGGAAGAGGCCGATAAACGTATCGTTCTCTTCAGAGGCGAAATGGATAAGCGTCTATCGGAACGTTCCTACGCTGAGCTGGGAAGAAAAAGTCCCCGGGTCGCGGGGGCCGCGGAAAACCGTGCGCCCATCCCACCTATAGCTCCCCTGGCCGCTGGCCAAAAAACGATGGAAGCCGCCGCTCCGGTAAGTGTCTCCCCTTCGGACGATTCCGTGCTTAAGAATCAGAACCGGCTAATGGCGCGAGATGAACCCTCCGGGGTTCAGCCAGCGGCGGAGGGTGATAGGGAACCGCGGCCGCGTTTCACTGTTTCCGCCACGCCGATTGAGCCCAAACCCCCTAGTTTCGCGGAACGTGTCGCGGAGCTAGCTAGAGCGGGTTTTTCATCGGATTTGATAGCCAAACGTTTGGGCGCCGCGATCAGTGAAGTTGAATTAGCCGCCGCTCTTAGCGCTCGTAATTTGGACAGCGATGATACTGGGCATTGATCTAGGAACCACGAACAGTAGTTGCGCAATATATGACGGACATGAGCTAATTCTAGTACCGAATGAACATGGCGCGACGCTGACCCCCTCCGTCGTCGCTTTTCACGATAATGAAATACTTGTTGGCGAATCGGCTAAAAACCAAGCCTATTTGTATCCTCAAGCCACTTTTAAAAATACAAAACGTTTAATGGGTTCTTCGATTAGGCTTACTCAAGCGGGCGGGACCTTAATTCCGGAGGAAGTCGCCGCCCATATATTACGGCGTCTTAAGCGGGACGCGGAAAGCTTCCTTAACACAAGAGTGGAAGACGCGGTCGTAACCGTTCCCGCGTATTTTACTGAAGGACAACGCCGCGCAACCCGAGAAGCTGGCGGCTTGGCGGGCTTAAGGGTGCGGCGTTTGCTTAACGAACCCACCGCCGCCGCTATAGCTTGGGCTTGGACCTCGGCGCGGCGTAGGGAGAACACTAAGCACAAAGAAAGCTCGGATCGTGAAAAATACATACTGGTCTACGATTTAGGTGGAGGCGCCTTTGACGCCACCGTCTTGGCTTTACATGGTCGCGTGTGTCGGGTTCTGGCGACTTCCGGCGACAGTTGTTTAGGCGGCATGGATTTCGATGCGCTCCTCCTAAAATGGGCGGCTTCTCGCGCGACTATTTCACGGGAAGGGTTTGAACAGGATACGCCGCTTGGTCATCGGCTTTTAGATTTGATTGAAAGAGCGAAAATCGAGTTATCGCTTAGGGAAAGCGTGGAACTGGCTTTCCCGAAAGATTCTTCAGGACTGTCGGGCGCCGCTATTGTTAGGATAGACCGTCATGATTTGGAAACATTGGTTCAACCCTATGTTGATCGGAGTATGGAAAAAGTGATGGAAGCGCTTCGCTCGGCGCGTTTGGCGCCATCAAGCATCGATCATGTCGTATTGTCCGGTGGGTCAAGCCGTTTATCGCTGGTTCGCCGCCGTCTCCGCGAGCTGATAGGACGAGACGCTGAAGCCTATGTAAATCCTGAGGAAATTGTGGCCAAAGGGGCGGCCCTTGTGGCGCATAAACTTATACACGATGAGGGTTTCAAGTTACGGGACGTGGTGTCCCGCTCTTTTGGCGTAGAGATAGACAAGGGCGATTATGTCGTCTTGGTGGAAAAAAACAGTCCGCTCCCCCTAAAAAGGAAACGGCTATTTACGACTATCGCTGACGGACAGGATACGGTGGAAATACACGTGCTTCAGGGTGACGCTGATAAGGCTTCCTTGAATTGCAGCCTTGGGCGTTTTATTTTAAGTGGGATACGTTCTGGAAAACGCGGCGAAGCTAGAATTGAGCTTGAATTTTATGTTGATAACGATGAAATATTGCGTGTCGCCGCCCATGACCTTGATACTGGCGCGATTTATGCCGTAACACTGCTAGGCTCTTCGTCTTGTGCGGCTCCCAGCCGCATAGCTTCTTTGGCTGAACGTTTAGTCGCACTTGAGCCTTATGCCGATGATGATCCTTCCTTTGGCTTGGAGCTTAAGGAAACTCTTAATGAAGCCAGCGCTTATTTGGATAAGGGTTCGTCTAAACTTATTTATGGGATGAAAACAAAGGAAGCTGACAGCTTAGCGATGATTATGGAAACGCTTATAGCCGAACTTGAGGCGCGGCGGGATATCAAGCGTGCCGCCGCCGGTTAGGGGCGATAATGGAAGCGATAGAACTTCGCCGGGTTCTCGGTCTGGACGCGGAAGCGGACAGGGAAGAGCTAAAAGCGGCTTATCGATATTTGGCTAAAAAATATCATCCGGATCGATCCGGTGATCCTAGGACTGGCATCCGGTTTTCAAAAATTATCTTGGCCTATCGGACTCTTGAATTGGACTTTGGTGTTTCTGAAAGCGCCGCGCCGAGCGAGGCTAGCGCCGCGTCAAGACATGATGATTTTTTTTCGCTTGGTGATCAATTATTACACGCCGCCTCCGCTAGAACGCGCAGGCGAGCCGCGCGGCACCTGGGGTTTCTTGGGAGAAAAGCGGCTTATATTTTTCTTAAGCGGGCTTTGGATGATCGCGATGAGTCTGTGGTAGCGGCGGCGGTACGTTCAATCGCGGATTTAAGCCTTTATCAAGCGGCTGGGGAGTTGGCGGCGCTCTGGGCACGTTCCGGATCATCCATAAGAATGGCTATATTAGACGCGGCTGAGGATACGGGAGAGCCTGTTTTTCAGAGGGTTTTAGAGCTTATCGCAAAAAATAATGATCCGAATGGCCATCGAGCTAGAATGCTGCTAAAAACGTTTTGAGCCTTTTTAAGCTCTATTAGTTTTAAAAAGGCTCACGCGATGCCGCGCTTTATTTCTTAATGACGGAAACGTTATCGCTCAAGTAAGATATTTCCTCGCTTGTGAATATCTTATCTATATCAAGCAAAATTATGAATTTATCTTCACGCCGTCCCATGCCAAGTATATACTCTGTCGCTAAACGTGTCCCAAAACGAGGCGGCGGCTCAATTTGTGAAGGTTCCAGTTCCACGACTTCTTGAACAGAGTCCGCCAAAGCGCCTAAAACGATTTCATCCGACGCTGTTTTAATTTCCATAACGATTATACTGGTGGTGTCCGTGTTTTCTACTGGTGCCAGACCGAATTTAACGCGTAGATCTATCACCGGAACGCCCATCCCGCGTAAATTGATAACTCCTTTCATGGCGGCTGATGTTTGAGGTAGCTTCGTGATGGTCGTATATTCTAAGACCTCTCTTACCTTGAGAACGCTGACGGCGTACTGCTCTTCGTCCAAGGTAAAAGTCAAATACTGGTTTGATTCGCTCATGACAGCCTCCATTATTGGCTTTTCGGCCCCGTGATTGTTCTTCGGTTTCTTCCTTTGACTAATTCTAATAGCCGCCAGGCGGCGCGTCAAATAGTACAGCCAGTTGCCAAAATAGCGGGGTCAGCGCGTATAAAAAGCTAACAAGAGGGGCCGGAGAGCCGCTTAAGTGAATTTTTATACAAGAAAAGTGAATGTATATACATACTATGCAAGGATATAGACCTGAGTACCCCTGCTCTTGAGAGGAAACATGATGGCGGCTTAATTTATTCGGCTTTTAGATTGCTTTCACGACCTTCTGCATCCTCGAATCCAGCGTAACAAGCTCCCTGTATTAGGGGATAATATCGTCTTAGTCGTCCGCGCGGTCATGTGCCAATGCGAAAGTTGGGAAGAAATAGAGTATTATGGAAACGCGATGCTCGATTGGTTAAGGAGGTTCGGGCCGCTGCCCGATTGCCTAGCCTCGCGCGACACCAGTCGATGAGTATTCTCACGACTCAATCCCCAGGAGCTTAGCCGGCGGTTTCTAGCTTTGACTACCGCGATACGGCTAATAAAATCAGCCTTAAGGGACGACGAAACCGCCGCGGCTGGGATGATTCGTCCCTTGTAAAGCTACGCCTTACGCCCGCTCCCCGGCCCCTCTCAAGTAATGTAAGCGCGCGGGCTCTGGCCTTGTCATTATTGACAAGCGCGTAATGTTGTTCGATCATTTAATATTGATCCCAAACGTTGTCCCCCGATAATAGCACCGGGATTTATAAATGTCGGGAGGAATCCATGAACAAACCCTCTGTCTGTCTGTCTGTCTGTCTGTCTGTGCGCATTCGCGTTAATCTTCCTGTCATGTGAAGCGCCATTGAATGTCGCCGCGACCGCGGCGCGGGAGTCGCTTACCGATCGTCCGACGGCCATCCAGTATTCGCCGCTCCGTACCGGGGACACAGCTAGTTACCAGGCGATCGTGTCGCGTTACGTGATAAACGGCCGTGCGGGAGAAGCGGAACTGATGTCGGAATATCGGTTGGCGATCAAGCCGATCACCAATAAAGTCTATACCCGGATAGACTTTATCGATTCGACAGCGTTGCCGGGCGACCTGCGCTCGTTTGTTTCCGACGGAATGGAATTGGCGGTCCTTGACCAGTCTGGAAGCGTCGTAGCGCGAACCGCCCTTGACACCGAAATTGGTTCCATAACGGCCGACCCGAACGCCATCCGTTCGGTTTTCGGCCGGGTCGATATCGATGGCATCCGCGCTGAGGCGTACCGCCTGAGGCTGGATGTCCAGGAAGACACCGCTTCCGGATTATTCGCAATTTCGCTTCGGCCGGACGGCGAAACCGCGGCTTTCGGTTCCGCCCGCGTCTTATCCCAACGCTTATTCTACGATACGGAAGCGGAAGTATTCGCCGGAGCGGAAGCTTGCTGCGTGGAGGATGACGGAACCGAGCTGTCGCTACGTTACACGCCGATCTACCAAGAGGCGGAGGGCGAACCGGTTAAGGTCGCCGATGTCACCGAACTGGATTACGGCGAAGAAACGGAAGCGGCCGCGGTAGAAGCCGACGACGGTATTGAAACGGTAACGGAGACGGAGCTGGCGGCTTTGCGCGAGAGCGGCGCCGAAGTTGAGGAAATCGCCGAACCCCTGTCCGTCGGCGATAGGAACATGATGGTCATCGACGTATACGATCAGATAGAGATTAATACCGTCGACGACGCCTTATTCCGGCCTTTTGCCAAATAGGGGGCGGGGCATGAAAACAAGCATGATCCGCGTTCGGCGCGGTGTATCCGGTTTAATTCTGGCGGGCTATGTATTGGGCGCGGTCCTTCCCGTTTCCGCGCAAACCATTCCGGCGGCTTTTACGAAAGCCGCGGCTAACGAACTCTATTTTTCGGCTGGCCTAGGCTGGGTCGCCAACGTGCATACTTACAAAACGAATATGGGCGATAGTTTGAAAAATTTGGAAACCGTTTCGCCTTCCATCTACGAAAAGCTCTACGGGTCAACGATGCGGATTGGCGACCAGGCAAAGGCTATCGCGGACGCGATCCAGTTGAGGGAAATAGTCGCCGAACGGTCTGGAACTATCGGCCCCTTCAACAAGGCCTTCGTCGTCCATAGTCAAGGCGGGCTCAAAGCCTTGGCTTACGCGAAAATGGCGAAGGATGAGGGTTACGGTGATTCCGTAAAGGCCATCATCACCATCGCCTCGCCGGTTCGCGGCTTCTCACCCTTAAAGGCCGCGGACGGCTCCCAAGAACCCGATCTCGCGCGGCTGCGAAAACAAGTCGATGAAATCGGCGGAGCCGTGACCAGCGCGGTCGCCGCGACGATAGGTCTACCGATGTTGTACGGGACATTTAAGAATATTGAAGGGGGAAAACCCCTGCAAGCGTTTGCTTGGTTGGTGGCGAGTGCCATTCTGCCGACCATCGGCGAACCCGCTTTCGACTACCTAAAGAGCCTGATCGTTCCGTTTTGGCTTAAGGCGACCGAGGACGATGAAGTCTTCAGCAGTTATTTACGTCTTTATGCCCAAAACGAACCCAGCACCAAGGAAGCTAAGCGGGTATATAATGTGATGAAGGACCTAACGCCGGGAAGCGCTTTCTTAAGGGACTATATCGAACCGGCCGCCGGCCCGACCACAATGGTGAGAACCATAAAAACCAAACAGCCGGCGGGACAAGCTCCGACAATAATGTATAAGAGAGTTTGGTTTATACGTATTCCTTGCGGTATACGCTGGACGACTACGTACACCGAAAAGTATTATACGGTGCGTAGCGCGACGGGCCGGTCGTGGTCTTCGGGAACGTCCGACGCCGACCGCTTGTCCGCCGCGACCGGCGTCGGTTTCATCGTCGGCTTGGCCGATGATCCCCTTACGCTGGTTCCCGGCCAAAATAAACAAGACGAAGCGAAATTACTGCTTAACGGCGCCGATGTCCTTACGGGAGGCGCGGCCGCGGCATACAGCGTTTCCAGCGCCTTATCGTTCGTGAAAATGTTCCAACGCGCGGCAAAGCTGGATATTTATGGCTGTATAGTCAGTTTCCTGGGCGGCGTGTCTTTCCTCCGTTCCGCCAACATCTGCTTTACCGGCAACAAGTATATCCATAAGTACAAGGAGACCTTCTCCTCCGTCCTCGGCACGACGGAACATGATTGTTTCATCCCCAAGGCCGACCAGTGGCGGCCGATCGAGGAAATTGGCGGAGTACCGATCGGGCTGCGGGATCTTGAGAATCCCGAATCTTTTAAGGTAGGGGGGAAATATCCAACTAGCTTCTATTATGAAGAAGTCGCCGCCAACCACGCCCAATCGCTCCATGATCCAAAAATCTGGGGCGCGAACGGTTCGGCCTACAAAGGCATCGATATGAGCGACAATATAGCGATTCTCCCAAATTGGATAAAGAAGATACCCGGGTACCTAAACCATAGCGGCAAACTAACGCCGCTCAATCACGTCGCCCTGCCGGAAGGCTGGGACGCGGACTACCCGAAATGAATTCCCCGGCCCGCAGTCGACGGCGGCTCTGGGCGGCGGCGTTGATCCCGCTCGGTCTCGCGGCCTGTCTGATCGAACCGCCGGGCGACGCCGGCCGGGTGGAGCTGGATATCGTCTGGCGCCAGAAGGTGGAGGGCGGCAGCCAACCACTCATTGTTGATGGGATTATTTATCTTCCAGAAGACGGTCTGCAGGCGATGGCGGCTTACCGGGTGGAGAGCGGCGAACGTCTGTGGCGAACGGTCGGCGGCTTCTACAGCATGGGCCGGGTCGCGATGATTGGCGACGACCTCTACGTATCCGAAAGTTCGTTCGCCGGCGTGGAGACGCCGCGCTTCGGTTGGTACCGGACGGACGGTGAGTTCCGCGGCATGATAGAGGTGGTGCCGGCCTCCGGTATCGTGGACACCTCTTGGCGGCCGCGCTGGTACTCCCTGGACGCCTACGGTACGCGCCTCTACTGGGGGGCGGCGCACGACGAGGAGCCGCGGGGTCTCGTCAGCATTGACACGACGGCCTTAACGGAAATGGAACCGTGCCGCTACCGGGTGGTCCCCGAACTTATACTGGAACTGCCGCCGCAGTGTTCCGCGATACGGTCGCCGCCACCGCCTACAGCGTGCTGGCCACGGTTTTGAGTGTCGCCGGCGCCTATACGGTCAGCGTTCAAGCTCAAGCCGTCTTCGGCGATCCGCTTTTCAAAAGCGCCTCATACTCGTCGGCGAGCG
>CAZJJK010000012.1:0-10334 GCA_964546285.1 uncultured Treponema sp.
AGTCTTGCCGATGACGATGGCGACGTCGGCCACGACGACAGCTATACCGATGATGGCGGTGACGACAGCCCGGTTGACGCGGACGATACCCAGGACGACAACGATGAGCCTCTCGCCGAGCAGGCTGAGGCCTTTCACGAGGCCAAGCCTCTAGACCAGGCTATCTCGATGTCAGCCAAAAGCGCCTTACTTCAGGGCGATGATCGGGCCCGCGCTGTCGCTAAGGCTCTGTCCTGGCTACGCAATGGAGTTTATTTTTCGCTTGGAGCGGGACCGACCGGACTCTTCGCGCTACTGACGGGACAAACGCCGATCTCCAGCTTAGCCTGGAGCGGTGGAACCGGCATACTTATCGCCGTCGCCGCCAGGCTAATCCGCCGCGCGATGCGTAAAGACTTGGACTCCAGCATGGAGCCCTTCGATTTTCTTGAGGAAACGGGCGAACTTGACCTGCCTATGCCTATCGGCGCTATCGGTAAATTGAGGATAAAAAAATACGGGGCTTATCGCGAACTGTACGTTAAGTCGGCGAAGCCTGACAGTTCCTTTGCCAAGGGAGAGAAAGTAAAGGTTAGCAGCTACGACAAAGAATTTTACTATATCGAGAAAATATAAAGAACGATAAAAGACTCACAGCGTGACGGCAGCCAAGGCTCCGCGCGACGCTAATAAGGAGGAAAAAGGTGATACTCGATGTTCTATTTGAATACGCGGGCGTTATTGGGGGCGTTTTAGGCGTCCTCGTCTTTCTAATTGTAGTAGGTTTTCTCAAATCGCTTATAAAGGTGAGCCAGCCGGATAAAATCATGGTCGTCACCGGCCGCAAGACAAGGCGAGAGGGGAAAACCTTCGGCTTTACCGTCGAGCGGGGACGTACCACGGTTCTTCCCTATTTCCAATCCGTTGGCACCTTGGACCTTGGCGTTTTTCCCGTCAGCGTCCGAGTGGAAGGCGTCAATAGCGCCAACGGTATAACGGTGGGCGCGGACGCTACCGCCTGCGTCTGTATTGACGACGACGACGAGGGAATGCTCTACAGCGCCGTAGAGCGGCTTATGGGCAAGGACGCCAAGTCCATCCACGCCCAAATCCAGCAAACCCTGGTTGGCAATTTTCGTGGGGCGCTCAACAAGGCAACCCCGCTTCAGACTATCGGCATGGATGATTCCAGCGGAGACGAGGGCGGTTCGGATTTAGGCGAACGAGCCCAATTCCGGGCCGAACTTCTGAATGATATCAATTCCGATCTTCGTTCCTTCGGCATGAAAGTGGTGTCGGTATCGCTGCAAAAGATTTGGGATACCTCAAACTATATAGCCAACCTCGCTCAAAAAACCTTGGCCGAAAAACGGCGGCAAGTAGAAATAGAGGAAGCGCGCTTAAGGGCTATCTCCCAGCAGGCGGAATCGGATTCGGACCGCCGGATGAAGATAGCCAAGTCTAGCGCCGACGAAAAGATTATCGCGACCAAGCAGGCCTTGGAAGTATACCGAATGGAAGCTTCGGGCGCGGTGCGGGAAGCGGAGCTTAAGGCTGACCAGTCCATAGAGGAGGCTAAAAACTCAGGCGAAGCCCTAGTCCAGACCCAACTAGTAAAATTAGCCGAGCTTAAAAATAGTTCATCGGTTACCCTGGAAGCCCAAGCTAAAGAAGAAGCGTCGCGCATCCTGGCTGAAGGCGAAAAAGAAGCGGTACGTATCATAGAATCCGCCAGAAACGCGATTCTGGAGCGAAAGGCGGAAATGCTGAAGCGTTTTGGCTCAGACGCCGCGACCATACTGTTCCTCCAGCAAAAACTCCCCGCCCTCTTTACCGCTTACAAGGAAGGCGCGGCGGGCGCGAAGATAGACAACCTAGTTGTAATGAATGACGAGGAAGGTTTTTCCGGTACGGTTAACCGAGGCCCCAGAGCCTTCGCCGACCTGCTTAAAACTTTTTCCGAAGCCTTTGGCGTGGATGTGAAAAACTTGATCGGATCGGGTGTCCACGCGAATGTTACGCTTAAGGAGGCTGGAAAATGATCGGATTCGTTATCGCTTTAGGCGGACTAGTCGGCCTCACTGTCATCATCCAGTTGTTAACAAATATGAAACTTGTCGGCGGGAATGAGCTTGGCATCGTTTCCGGCGGCGCCGGCGCTAAGGGCTTCCGTACTTTATCCGGCGGACGCGCTTTCATCATTCCGCTTCTGCAAAAATTCGGCAAGATCGATCTTACGCCTATCACCATTGAGGTGGTCGTTGACTCGGCCATCGCCGTTGGGGTGGTTCCCTTAAACGTGAAGGCGACGGTTTCTTTCGCCATCGCCTCAAATGAAACAGGCCGGAGCCATGCCGTTACCCGCATACTTGGTATCGCGTCTGACCGTGTCCACCTCCAAAGAATGGCCAGCGACATTATTGAAGGCCATCTCCGCGATTCGATAGCCAGCGTCACGCCGGAACAGGTGATGAAGGATAAAGACACCTTGGTGGCTAAAATGATCAATGTGTGCAAAGGCGATCTTGAGAATATCGGGTTGGAGATAACCACTATGAATATCGCCGATGTGGACGACCACCGTCTGCCCGGCGTTGAGGAACCGGATCTCTATATCGCCCTACTTAAAAGAATTCAGACGGCGGCGGCGGAAACCAAGGCGAGGCAGGCCCAGGCGGAAGCCAAGGCCGCCAGCGCCGAACAACAGGAAGAACGCCGAGCCGAAACGACGGTAAAGGCTCTTCAGAACGAGTTGGAAAGCCTTAAAGCCTCCACTCGGGTTAGGCTAAAAGAAGAAACCCAGCGTTTATCGGTAGGAGTGGAACAGGCGTCAAGGGACGCCAAGGCTAGGACGGCCGGTATCGTTGGAGAGATAGAGGCGGAAAAGCAAAAAATAGAAATGCTCGGCCAACGCTATCGGGCTGAGATTGTCACACCGGCGTCAGCTCAAGCCGAACGGATGATCCTAGAAGCGAAGGCTGACGCCGCCAGACTTTCAGCCAAGGCGCAAGCCGAGATGGATCAGGTGGCGGTTACCCTGGGAGTTCTGGCTAAATCAGGCCCTGAGGCTAAGCAGGCTTATTTAATCGATAATTTTGAAAAGCTGTTCAGTCCCTTCGCCGAAACCATGTCCTATTTTCACGCCGACCGCGTTTCCGTAGTTACCGGAGCCGGCGGCGAGCGGCGGCCCCTATCCGCCACTATCCCGGACGCGGTAGCCATGGCGCGTAATGAAATAATCGCCGGCGCCTTAAAATCGCTTGAGGAGCGGGAGCCGACAAACTAAAAACGCCCTTGGGCCTTAGCGCGGAACGATATTGGCCATGATACGGAGGAATTGAAACCCCGTCAGCTTTGTCTTATTTTCAGGCTGGCGGGGTCCGTTTGTATATTCGTTTTATAGAGCCTCTTTCAAAAATCGATTCTATCGCCGATCCCCTGCCTCCTGATCGTCAGCAAGAATGAGACGGCGGGCAGCCAAAAGATACGCGATAATCTATCCGCCTGCTATCGGAATATCGAATTGAAGCAGTTCGAGGGTGGCGGCCACGCGCCGCCCGTTCTTTTTCCGGAAGAATACAAAGCGGCGGTCATGTCGTTTCTGAAGGCCTAAGCATGGGTCTTGGAGCGATGGGCGGGACCTTCCTGCGCTTCCCGGAGGAACGGCGTCAAGCCATAGCGGATCGCTGCATCGATCTTTTCAACGCGCTGGGATACGCGGAATGTTCGACCAACCAACTCAAGGAAGCCTTGGACATCGCTAAGGGCACCTTCTACAAATACATCCTGTCCAAAGAGCAATTATACCTGTATCTGGCGGAGTCGGTGCTTCAAGAGATGACCGGACTGCGGAACGATCCCGATATCCCGCGATCGCCGGACATCATCCAACGCTTCGTCGCGCTCAACGGAAAATTCTTTGACTACTATAAGGCTGCCCCGGGGCGCTGCTTATTCCTAATGAACATCATCGGTAATCCCTCCGCGCCCTTCTTCAGGCAGATCGAAGAACGCCGCTTGGAATTGGTCCAAGCCAAATTCGGCCATTTTCTGGAAGGCGTGGACTGGAACCGCTACCGGCTCGGGAAGGACGAAATCCTCAGCCTTCTATCCTGGACCATCGGCGGCCACCGCCAAGACGTCCATAAACGCCTCCGTTTGGGCGACAACCCGGATACTGTAGCGGCGGACGCTAAGCACGAACAGGACCTGATCCTGGCTGTACTGTCCCAGGCCTTTCTGCGTCCGGCATGATCCTCCTGGACACCAAGTAACTCCTCCGCGTCCTCGTGAGGGGCGCTAAAGAAGCTGAATAAATCGTGGCGTGGTACCGTGCGAATCGTTTTGGCGCCACCGCCTTGACGACATCCGGCCAATGCGACACCATTAAAGCCAACCATGAAAGCCGTCCACAGCGATCTGGGCTGGGCAATTGAAGACGAAAGCGCCACCCAACAGGGACGCGCCAAACGAGTGTCGCCCCGCGTTTTAGCATGAAGATTGATAGACTCTTATCCATTGTCGTCTACCTCCTGAACCGCGACCTGGTGAGCGCCGGTAAGCTGGCCGATCGTTTCGGCGTATCGGTCCGGACCATCCAGCGGGACATGGCGGCCATCGATCTGGCCGGTATTCCGGTGATCAGCGTTCAAGGTCCGTCGGGCGGTTACGGCATCATGGAAGGCTACAAGCTGGACAAGCGCTTGGTCAGCGCCGACGACCTGTTCTTCATCATCACCGCCCTGCGCGGCATCGGTGCTTCGTTGGAAGACCGCCGGATCGACGAGGCCATTGAAAAGATGCGCGGTCTAGTCCCGGCGGCGGCGATAAACGGCATCAAGGACAGGGAAGAAAAACTCCACATCGATTTTTCCATGCTCGGCGGCGGGCCGGACCAGCGACAGGTCTTCAAAACCGTTCAAGCGGCTGTTGAAGCCGGCCGCCTTCTCAAGCTGGTCTACACCAATACCCGGCTAGAACGCGAAACGCGCGTCGTGGAGCCAATGACCCTCGTCTTCCAATGGCGGTCTTGGTACCTCTACGCCTATTGCCGCCTCCGAGAAGGGTATCGCTTATTCAGGATCTCGCGCATCCGCGAGCCGGAAATCCTTATTGAACGTTTCCGTCGGCGCGATCATAGTTTTGAGGCCTTTTCCCAGGGAAATACAACGGAATGGCTTGGTAAGCTTGTGGATCTGACGCTGAAATTTGCCGCTGAAATGGCTCCCCTGGTGGAAGAATTCTATAATCGGGAAGCTTTGGAAAGAACGGCGGACGGCTGCCTCATCGCCAAGACGCGGATGCCGGAGGACGGCTGGATGTACGGCTACATCTTAAGCTATGGCGCTTTCGTAGAAGTGCTGGACCCTCCCCACATCCGCGACCTCATACGCTCCACCGCTCGGCAAATTCAGAAAATTTACGACTAATCGATACTATCCCCGACATAGGGCTGTCGTATACCCCATGCCATAATCAGGCCATCACCTTATTATGGAGGCAGATATGCAGATCGTCGAAAGAAAGGAAAGCCCCGTCTTATCCATCCGCTACCGAACGTCTGTGGTGGAACTCGCCACCGGCATGGGACCCATCTATGGGGAAATAGCCGCCTATATGGGAAAGAAGAACATCCCCTTCGCCGGACCGCCCTTCGCCATGTACTACAATATGGACATGAACGATTTGGATGTGGAGATCGGCTTTCCGGTGGCGGAGGCCGTCACAGGCGAAGGACGGATAGCGGCGAGCAAGCTGCCCGGCGGCTCTTTCGCCATCGCTAAGCACACTGGACCGTATACGACCATTGAGACCACCTACAACGCGCTGACGGCTTTCGTCAAGGATAAGGGTGTCCAGCCGGAAGACTTCATGTTTGAGGAATACCTCAACTCGCCGGAAAATACGCCGAGCGAAAAACTAGAAACAGTGATCTATTTTCCGTTAAAGCGGAACTGAACCGCCCTTGGGATGGACGCGGGAGCTCCTCGGACCCCCGCGTCCTTTTCCGTTGTTCCTACTCACTTTCATACTATTTGTCGAAATCCAGATCGATGGAATCACTGCTGTTGAAGTCTCTCTCCTTTGGATGAAAGCTCGTATGATAGCGGCCGTTATGGATCTTGGTATTTCAGCCCTTCAAGTCGCGCGAGAAGCTATACCCATTGGAAAGCTTAAGGCTAAAGCCGTCCTTAGGGCCTCCATACCAGCGGAGAGGACCACCGTTGTCAACGACGATTGCCAGCTGTATAAACCCTTTCCGTTCAGAGTGACGCTACCTTCGTTCCGGCGGATTACAGCATCAATCACGAGCTAGGAGCTAACGCTCTTTCCCTTGATCCTCTCGCGGTAGAAACGTCCCCATCGTCCTTTCCAATAATAGAAACCTTAACCTACCTTGCCGACCCCCGCCTTCCAATCAAAATAGATCAGCATCGATTTTACGTCTGTTCGCGAAGCCACATATAACGGATCCAGCGTACTTTGATACAACGCCGCATGGACGATATACTGGCCGCGTTATTGAAGGGGGCCGCCGATGTATGTTGAAAAGGCAGAAGAGGAGCGCAGCCCGCGCCGGGGCGGAAGCACGGCCACCGGCGGCGCCGACCGAGCGGACGGCGTCTTCGACGTACTGGTGGTCGGCGCCGGCCCGGCCGGCCTCTTCGCCGCCATCGCCGCCGCCGAAAAGGGAGCTTCGGTCCTACTCTGCGAAAAGCGACCGACGCCGGGGCGGAAGCTCCTCGCCTCCGGTTCCGGCCAATGCAATCTCAGCCATTCCGGGCCGATCGACGCTTTCCTAAGCCATTATGGTTCGGCGTCAAAAATCGGCGCGGGAAAATTCCTGCGTCCCAGTCTTTACTCTTTTAGCGACGCGGACTTAACCAAGTACCTTGCCGATCGCGCTCTAGACTTGGAAACGGCGGCGGGCGGCAAACTCTTCCCAAGCAGCCGCCGCGCCAGGGACGTCCTGGCTTGCCTACTGACCGATGCGCGGCGGCTGGGCGTCAGCCTTCGTCCTGATTGCCGGATCGGCACCGTCCGCCATGACGACAGCCTAAGCTATAAGCGTTTCGCTTTATACGAATCCGCTGCCGCCGAAGGCGGCACGCCCAAAGGCGGCGCCGATCCAAACGTTAGGGTGATGTCGCCCCTGGCTCTGGGGCGATCACTTATTCTGGCAACCGGCGGCGCCTCCTGGCCCGCGACCGGTTCGGAAGGCGATGGTTACGCCCTAGCCTCGTCGCTCGGCCACCGTATCATCGCCGTCGGTCCGGCGTTGACACCGGTCGTAATCGACGCTTCCGTCTACGCGCCGTTCGCCGCCTGTTCGGGCTTGGCGCTGCGCGCGTGCCCGACGGCGGTTTTCCGCGACGGCAAGAAGGTCGCGTCCGGTATGGGCGACATCCTATTCACCCACCGCGGCCTATCCGGTCCTGGCATCCTCGACATATCGCGAGCCGTATGCGTCGGCGATCAATTGCTCTTACCCTTGGCCGAGCTGCCAGATGCGGCGGTAGCCGACGCGGCGGCGATTGAGGGGCGGCTCCTAAAAGAACTGGACTCTGGCGGCAAGCGGGGCTTACTCCGAATACTGGCGGCTTTCGGTTTAGCGGAAAGCCTTGCCCGATCGCTTCTAGCCGCGCTCGGCCTTAATCCGGACATGCGATCCGCTTTGCTGACACGCGGCGCGCGACGCGCGATCGTCCGAGCCCTGGCCGCGGACGCCGGCTACGCTTTTCCCGTCGCCGCCCTCGGCGGATGGGATGAGGCGATGGTCACCCGTGGCGGCGTTTCCTTGGATGAGGTTGCCCCCCGGACCATGGCAAGCCGCTTAGTACCAGGGCTGTTCTTCGCCGGCGAAATTCTGGACTACGATGGTGACAGCGGTGGCTACAACATTCACGCCGCCCTAGCCACCGGCCGGCTGGCCGGCCTAAGCGCGGCGGAACTGGTCAAACGCGTCGCCAACTAGTACCGCGTCCGCCGTTTTTCTGGTATAGTCTCAAAACACAATACTCTTCTGACGGGAGAGACGACTTCAAAAGCCTTCAACTTTTGAAATCCGAAAACCAAAGCAAGCACGCGGCTATGGCTATTACTTGTATTGTATACAGATAATAGCAATAGACCCGCGAGAGGTTCCCGCGAAAGCAAGAGGCTTTCGCAAAAACCTCGGGAGACAATACTTATGGAACAACACAACGCCGATACGCCCACAAGCGATTTCGCGGCTCTTTTTGAAAAACACCTGTCTAAACCGGATCGGTTTGAACCCGGCCAGTTAGTGAAAACCCATATCGCGGCTATTTCCAACGACTGCGTCTTCCTGGAGCTGGGCGGCAAAAGCGAAGGCGTATTGGAAAAAGCGGAGTTGACCGATGCCGAGGGGAAACTGACCGTCAAGGAAGGAGACCCGATTAACGCTTTTTTCCTGCGGGCCAAAAACGGTGAGCTTATTTTCACTACCAAGATCGCGGGCGACCAAGCCGGGTCAGCGATCCTGGAAAACGCGTTCAAGAACAAAATACCCGTGGAAGGTTTGGTTGAAAAGGAAATAAAAGGCGGCTACGAAATCAAGCTCGGCGACACCCGTGCCTTCTGCCCCTATTCCCAAATGGGACAAAAGCGATCGGAAGCCAAGGAAAGCTATGTCGGGAAGCGTCTAAACTTCAAGATCCAGGAATACCGTGACAACGGACGCTCCATCCTGGTTTCACATCGGATCATCCTGGAGGAAGCCTACCAGGAGCGGGTAAAGGCCCTCAAACAGACCTTGCGGGAAAACATGACCGTGAAAGCGATGATAACATCCATTCAGGACTTCGGCGCCTTCGCGGACTTGGACGGCGTCCAAGCCCTCCTGCCCGCTTCCGAAATCGCCTGGGACCGCGTGGAGGATCTCCACGGCGTCTTAACTGTGGGACAGGAAATAGAAGCCTCCATCCTCAAGCTGGACTGGGCCAACGACCGGATAACGCTGAGCCTTAAAAGCCTATTGGAGGATCCCTGGACGGGAGCGGCGGAAAAGTACCCTAAGGATTCCAAACACATCGGCAAGGTCGTCCGGACCACCAATTTCGGCGCCTTCGTGTCCCTGGAAAGCGGATTGGACGGCCTTATCCACATCTCGGAATTCAAAAGCGACAGCCAATACGGCAACGCCGGAGTTCCGGTAAAAAAGGGAGATAGCCTGACCGTCCAAATCCTGGACGTAGACCCCGTCGCGCGCCGGATCGCCCTCAAACCGACCTCTTCGCTGGAGGAGGACGCCACCGCCAAAAAATTCCTGGAAAACGAGAGCGACTCAGATACCTATAATCCCTTCGCCGCGCTTTTGAAGAAAAAATAGCGGGAAAAAAGAAAGCGTGGATATAAAACAGGAGCAGCGCTTAGGCTCCTGAAGGGCGCGCCGGCTGTAATTTTAGGAGAGCTTGGAATTTTTCGCCTGAATTCAGTTTTTTACCTAAACTGAAGCTGACTCTAGAACACAATCAACAATTCCTACCGCAAATCATCGGCCTGGCGTTTCCGCTGTTTGGGTGACAAAAATGACGGGAGAGCCTAATGTTGGTTAACGACAATCAGTAAAAGGAGCCCTTCCATTAAGAATGTTCTTCATAGCATCCTCCAAAAATGATGATTAACCAGATTATAGGCAGCACGCTTTAAATAGAACTTAAGAATTATCTTATATTTAAGTAAAATGGGTAATAGCTATATTTGTTTTCTGTGGAAAGAAATAATGAGCAGAGCTACTAGCTAGATATCGATGTTATGTTCTGCTTCATTTCAAACTATTCTCAGCTTACTCACTTAACCGACTCGTAGCTTTCCTTAAAACTTTCAATGCCCGCTTCAAGGTTCTCGATGAAATCGGGAGCCGTGAACGCGCTCCCCTGATCAGTGGTGAATACTGTAGGCGTCCCGAAATTCTCAAGTGCCTCCCGTAACGCCTTGAGGCAGAACGCGGCGTCGCAAGTATTCGGTAGTCGCCACGATACGATAACCCGACTTCGCCAGCAGATAATCGCTGTCAGGTAGGCCCAACCCTTGTCCATTTTGATGTAGGTACTGTCCGTACTCCAGACTTGATGTACCCGTTCAATCATTTGTGACGCTCAGGAAGTCCTCAGTTCCTAGTTTTTTTTAAACCAATTGATGACTACAGTCTGATGACCTATCGTTTCTATTAATTCATCGTGTTCTTTTTCATCCAGTCTTGCTTTCAGTAGCAGAACTGAAAACGTCAGCGCCTTTTTCAAGGAGCTGTTTTTTCCATTCACTACCTTGATTGGGGTGAACTTTGTACGCCTCTATAATTTGAGCGATTGTCTTGTCGCCGCGAATTGCTG
>CAZJJK010000012.1:10434-29467 GCA_964546285.1 uncultured Treponema sp.
TACTTAATCCTTTTATATTCCTTTATTTCCTTCTTTATCCGTTCCGCCAGCTCCACTCGCGGGACTCTAATCTGCTCCATGCTGTCGCGGTAGCGCAGAGTGACAGTGTCGTCGTCCTTGGACTGGTAGTCCACAGTGACGCAGAAGGGGGTGCCGGCTTCGTCCTGACGGCGGTAACGCCGGCCGATGGCGCCTGACTGATCGTAGTCGGTGGCGTAGTCCTGTTTCAACTCGGCTCTAATATCACGGGCTAGTTCCGCGAGACCGTCTTTTTTCATGAGGGGCAGCACGGCCACGGTGATAGGAGCGATGTTCGGATGAAAGCGTAGCACTGTTCGCCAGTCGTCGTCATTGCCCTTGTCGGCCACCTTTTCCTCGTCGTAGGCGTCACAGAGCAGCATCAGCACCTCGCGGGTGAGACCGGCGGAGGTTTCTATGATATACGGTATATAGCGCTCGTTATTGTTGTCCTGGTCAATGTACTGAAGGTCCTTGCCGGAATACTGCATGTGGCGGGACAGGTCGTAGTCGCCTCGGTTATGGACGCCTTCCAGCTCCTTCCAACCCATTGGAAAAAGGTATTCAATATCGTACGCGTCCTTGGCGTAGTGAGCCAACTCGCCCGGGCCGTGCTGGTGCCAGCGCAGACTGTCCATCTTGACGCCGAGCTTCTCAAAGTACTTCCAGCGCCGGTCTTTCCAGACATTGAACCACTCCACGTCGCTGCCCGGTTTAACGAAAAACTGCATTTCCATCTGCTCAAACTCGCAGGTGCGGAAAATGAAGTTTTTGGTGACGATTTCGTTGCGGAAGGCTTTGCCCACCTGGGCGATGCCGAAGGGGATCTTCATCCGGTTGGATTGGATGATATTCTTGTAGTTGACATAGATGCCCTGAGCCGTTTCCGGCCGTAAGTAGATAACGGCGGCGGAATCTTCCACCGCGCCGATATGGGTCTTGAACATTAGGTTGAATTTACGGGTGTCGGTGAGCTCGCCGCCGCACTCCGGGCATTCTTTTTTGGCCAGTTTATTCGGATCGATCTGGTCAGCGCGGAAGCGGGTCTTGCACTTCTTGCAGTCCACCAGGGGATCGGTAAAATTCTCCACGTGGCCGGAGGCTTCCCATACCTTGGGATACATAATGATGGCGGCGTCTAGTCCCACGATATCATCGTGCAATTGGGTCATTTCCTTCCACCATAAAGCCTGGACACGGTTTTTTAGTTCGATGCCGAGCGGGCCGTAATCCCAGGCGCCATTCTGTCCGCCATAGATTTCAGAGGATTGGAAAACGAAGCCGCGGCGCTTTGCCAAAGAAGTTATCTTTTCCATCGTGGCCTTGCCCTGATACTCGGTCTGCTGTTCCGCCATAAAATACTCCTGTCGCGGCCGATCCTGTCGGCCGCTCAGCCCTCATGGAACGGGGGCCGTACGCTATAGATGGCCCGGCGAGTGGGGACGCGGGAAGGCGCCTCTCCCGGGCATGCTTAGGGATTGTATAGGAGAAAAGGACTTACGGCTATCGGATTTTCTTTTAAGCTACAACGACTAAGACCAGGCCCCGCGCCGAAGCGGAGGTTTTTTCTTATTTCATGCCTAGTATTAGCTTATAACTTACGTACATCGATCTTTCCGCTTTAAGGTCTTCACGAACCAGGCGTTTGAAATTTTCTATATCGGGCTTTATCTCATCGATAGTATTCTTTAAAAGCATCTGCAGGCGGCCCTGAGACAGGGCGATGTTTATAAATCTTTCGGCATCGCAAAGCTCCCTGTTATCAAAATATATTTCTTTACAATAACTAAAAATATTAGAGTTTTTAAGATTTTCCAGATGCCGCTTCTTTGGCCAGCTATATTCACGCGGTAACTTGTCCTTATATTTCTCAAACAGCGGATTAAGCCGCGAAAAAAGCTCTTCGTAGGCCATTTCCGACACCTGGCTTATCGTTACCGGCCATTCGCAATCAAGAACGGCGAAAACACCGCGTTCCGTTAATAGCCTATTCACTTCCTTCAAGGTCGATTCCGGCTCCATCCAATGAAAGGATTGGGAACAGCATACGACATCCGCCGAAGCTGATTCTATTCCAGTTTGGTAGGAATTCCCCTTGATAAAGCTTAGTTCAGGATTAGCCTTTTCCGCGACTTTTCTCATGTCATCGTTCGGTTCGATGCCGATGATGTTCCTAGCGTAAGGTTTCCATATTCGTGTCGATAAACCGCTACCGCAACCTAGATCAATCAGAGTATCAAGCTTTTCACGATCCAATACCGATAGAATTATTTCGCATAGCTTTTGGGGAGGTCTCGGGCGAACATCGTTATATAGGGCGGCGAAGCCGGTGAATCTTTCAAGCGCGATATCGTTCATTATGGAAATCCGCCTTTTTCCGAGAGACATTTTGATAAACCAAGGCTGATAGGAAAGCCTCAGCCGCCGCGGCCCATATAACGAGAATAAAAGAACAAGGCCGCCGTCATCAAGGCATGGCCCATGTCCTCGCCGCCGATAAGGTCTATAGCCTCATGTTCCGGCACCAGCGTGACGCCGATATCCTCCAATTCATCACAGCTCTGGCCACGGGCGCAGTGACAGTTTTCGGCGATAAAGGCGTGAAAGCGGTTGGTCATCATCGCCGGATTTGGCGATAAACTGCCAAGAGGCAAGATCATTTCCGCTTGATAGCCGGTTTCTTCCAAAAGCTCTCTAGCGACCGCTTTTACGGGATCCTCGCCCGGTTCTATGATGCCGCCGGGAAACTCCAATGATTGATGTCCGGTTCCATGCCGATACTGCCTAATCATCACGAATTGGCGACCTTTATCGGTTTCCACAACCGGAATAACGCCAGCCCAATCAGGCGCGCCGATTAGGTAAAAGGTACCGCCTCTTCCATCTTCAGCCTGCCGTTCAGCGGCGTAAACATCAAATATCTTACACTCCAATAACTTTTTGCGGCTTTTTTCCCGCCATTCTTGCAATTTTTTCACCTTGTCAGCTTAGCGCTTATTCAACTAGCGGGGCAAGCCGGTTCAGCGGGAACGCTGACCTTTTTGCCTCACAAACATCGTTCCCCAAGCGTCAAGAAGGCGGCCCATAAGCATTTTTCGTTTTGACGTATGATTGATCACGACAAGCGTTTCCCCGCCATTATCGTCTAAACGCCGTACGGCCTCTACCCCAAAACCCAGCCACAAAGGCTTAAGTCCCGCCTCGCGTAGAATTCGCCGATAGAGGAGAAAGCTGGCGCTTGGGCCGGGAGAGGTTCCCAGATACCAAACCCGCCCCTTTCCAAAAACATGAACCGTTATCGCGGCGGAAGCGGAATACCATTTCCGTTTATCCCGATAGCGGGCGATAACACGGGCCCCCTCAATTTCTAAACGCTCGGCCCATACTTCACCCATACAGGGCAAAAGGCCCAGACGCAGCCCAACCCGGCCAGACCCCAGCGCCTCCGAGCCGCTTACCCTAAGGCCCGCCAGCTCACGAAAGGGTCCAGGCGGCGTCTTATCATAATTATGATTATTCGGTTTTCGCGTACCGGCCCGCCAGCCTAATACAAGCGTGCCGCCCTGAGAAACCCAATCAGACAAGCGGCAAACAAAAGCGGCGTCACTGAGCTGGTATAAGGGAAGCGATATAAGCCGATAGCGATCAAGCTCAAGCGCTCTGACGCTTTTGACATCGGCATTTACATTGAATAAAGCAAAGGGCGCGAAAAAACGGGCCATTTCCATATCAAAACCGGCCTTGACAAAGGACGACACCGTTTTATCCAAACCGCTTGATAGGGCTTGATGTCCAATAAGCCGAGCGTTATCCCGATCATAGACAAGACAGGCCTCGGCTGGCGGGGCTATCCCAATCAGCCGCTTCCAGACCTCGCCTGTCTTAGTCATATTATCGATAAGAGCCGCCTCCCGCTGCGTCGCTTGATTGTCCGTATCGCGGAGACCGGAGCAGAGTTGTTCCTGCGCGAAAGCTGCAGTCCGCCAGCGGAAATAAAAAAGAGAGTCAGCGCCGCGGGCAAAAGCTTGATTAGTCCAGGCGGCCATTTGTCCGGGAGGCGGATCATAACCAAGCAAGGTATGCCCCTGCTTGCCGGCATACTGTTCCATAACCTTGAAGCGGCCCTCTGGCCTCAGTCCACGGATATAACTCAACGCGTACGCGGTAAAAAAGTAAGGGTACGGCTCCGCTTGCTCACCCCAAACCGGATAGTTATCCCAACCGGGAACATCCATATCAGCCAATAGAGTTTCCATATCGATACATTGGCCAAGAGGGGCCGGATATAGATTGGTGGTAATCCATTGCCCCTGTTGAGCGCCGGCTCTGATTATATCCTTTTGTCGCCGCGCCCACGCTATCGCGGAATCGGAACAGAAGCGGTCGTAATCCAAGAGCAATGCCGGATTATGCCCCGAGGCCAGCTGACGGCGCGGCACAGGAATTTCCGAAAAAGAACGATATCCAGCCGCCCAAAAGACCGTTCCCCAAGCTTGATGTAATGCCGAAATATCTCCGTATTTTTTTTCAAGCCAAACCGGCCAAGCTGAGCGGCAATGGGCGCAAACACAAAGATCGGAACCTTCATGACCAAGCTCATTATCTATCTGCCAGCCCGCGACAGCCGGATTATGGCCATACCGCTCAACAATGGCGTGGACAATAGCGTCAGCCGCGGCTTGGTATGAGGGCGCGTTAAGACAACCCATCCTACGGCTCCCGAAATCACGATCCAGCCGGGTTGGGTGAACGGCTAAAATATCCGGATAGCGGGCAACAAGGTGAGCCGGAAAGCTTGCCGTCGGCGTTCCAATAACGACAGAGAGGCCCTTTCCGGCAAGTAAGGCTATAACTTCATCAAATATAGAAAAATCGTAGCGCCCTGGTTCGCTTTCAAGCGATGCCCAAGCGAATTCCATAAGCCTCACCATTTGAAAGCCCTGGTCAACCATACGGCTAATATCGCTTTCCCAATAGGACCGGTCCCATTGTTCAGGATACCAATCAATGCCCCATAAAGCCTTTACAGCTTGTTCGTTAATACGCATACCTCATTTTGAACCCGCGTGGCGGCTTGGGCAAGATAGCTACTAGCCACCTCCTTATGGCCCACACTCCTTAGTGTACCGAAGCTTTGTATTTTCTCTTTTTTGCCTTGAGTTACAAAGGAGTACGGGAGGATTCTCAGTCTTGTTCATCCCTTTTTTTGGAAAACATAAGCTTCGGGACACTAGGCTGGGGTTGAGAGAGAATGCCGCTAACGCTACAATGCGAGATGGAGGCCTATATGATTTACCGTGAATACGGACGTACCGGCAAACATGTTTCCCTGCTTGGTTTTGGCGGGATGCGGTTTAAAGATATTGATAATCGCGATGCCTGCGTCGATATGATGGTCACCGCCGCGGAGGGCGGCGTTAATTATTTTGATACCGCCCCTGATTATTTTGGTGAAAAGAGCGAGGAAACTATAGGAGCGGGTTTATCGGAACTTCGTCGCCGTGGTTTACCCTATTACTTGGCTACTAAAACCTTCAAGTCCTCGCCTGATGGGGTCCGGGCGGAACTTGACGCTCAATTAAAACGTTTAGATGTTGACGCTATCGACTTTTATCATATTTGGTGTATCACAAACCTTCCTAATTGGCGCCAGCGAAAAGCCGATGGCGTTTTAGAGGTTTTCAGGAAATTAAAGGAAGAGGGCCTTATCCGCCATATCTGCGTTTCAAGCCATTTAATCGGTGACGAAATAAAGGATTTGTTAATGGAGGGTGTCTTTGAGGGCGTTCTGTTCGGCTATTCGGCGTATAATTTCCGAACGCGCGAGCCGGCTTTTGACGCGATTCGGAAACGGGGCTTAGGGGCTGTTGTAATGAATCCTTTAGGCGGTGGGCTTATTCCTCAGCATCCAGAACTTTTTTCTTTTGTGAAGCGCGATCCGGATGATAAGGTAGTCCAAGCGGCTCTACGTTTTCTCTGGGATCATAAAGATATAAGCTCCACGCTTGTTGGTTTCGGCGATAAAAATGAAATTAAAGAGGCTCTGGCCGCTATGGAAAATTACACGCCGAATGACGAAGCGGCTTTAGCCAAGATGAAAGCGCGATCATCCGCCGCCTTTGAGGGTATTTGTACTGGTTGCGGTTATTGCGATGATTGTCCCCAAGGTATACCCATTCCCAAATATATGGACGCGTACAATCAAAAGCTGCTTAGCGGCCGAGATGGGGCGATCAACGAACGCCTTCAATATCACTGGAATATCGATACGGAAAAAGCCGGGGCCTGCGTGGAATGTGGACAATGTGAACAAGCTTGTACTCAACATTTAGACATAGTTCGTCGGCTTAAAGAAATCGCGGGTAAGTTATGAGCATACTCCCTGATCAGTATAAACCGCTCCTCGATCTTAAAAGAACCGAACAAGCTATCAAACTAGTAAAGGATTGTTTTGAGCATAGCTTATCCTCTGAATTGCGTTTATCAAGGGCGACCTCGCCGCTGTTCGTACCTCGCGGTTCCGGTATAAACGACGACTTAAATGGGGTGGAACGCCCAGTTCGCTTTCCGGTCAGCCAACTTGGAGACCGTGAGATGGAAGTGGTTCAGTCTTTAGCCAAATGGAAGCGCATGGCGCTCGCCGATTATGGCTACTGTCCTGGTACCGGCATTTACACCGATATGAACGCGCTTAGGCCAGATGATGACATAGACGCTATTCATTCTATTTATGTCGATCAATGGGATTGGGAACTGGTAATGCGGCTGGAAGAACGCTGCTTCAGCTTTCTGAAATCGGTCGTGGAGCGTATTTACGAAGCGATAAAACGTACAGAGTTCGTCGTATCCGAACACTACGCCGCTATTCCGCCGGCCTTACCGGAAAAGCTTTGTTTTGTGCATAGCGCAGACGCGCAAAAACGCTATCCCGATATAAGCCCTCAAGAGCGCGAGCGCCTTCTCGCGCGGGAATACGGCGCTCTCTTCTTGATTGGCATAGGCGCGCCTCTATCCGACGGAAAACCGCACAGCGGACGTGCCCCGGATTATGACGACTGGACTAGCCCTGGCTTAGACGGAAAACCTGGTCTTAATGGTGACATTATTGTCTGGGATAGCGTCCGCAACGATTCTCTGGAATTATCGTCTATGGGTATACGCGTTGATGGTGATAAGCTACTGAGGCAACTCGCTTTAACAAGCTGCCAGGATAGAGCGGCCCTCTATTGGCACCGACGCCTTCTCTCGGGTGATTTCCCCCAGACCATTGGCGGAGGCATTGGTCAGTCTCGGCTATGTATGTTCTTACTCCGGAAAGCCCACATCGGCGAAGTTCAAGCTTCGGTCTGGCCCAAAGCTGTTATGGAAGCATGTGAACAACGCGCCGTTCCATTAATGTGAACCACTTTGTTTACTCTTTTTTATCAGACTGAGACGATTTTTAAGTTATTTTTTGCGGACACAAGCGCGACCGTCTTTTCCAAATGAATTTAGCTTTATCAAGAAGGCTATTAAAAAGAGCTTCTCGCGAAACTCGCTTAGTTAGGCGAGAAGCTCTCTCGGTTTTATTGTATTTCTATCTATATACAATATATACAATAGTAATACAACCGAGCTTGCCGTTGCTGTTGAAATATAAAAGTTTTAATTCTTTTGAAATCGCCTCTTAGATTAATTCGATAGCCTGATCAAGCCTGTCATACCGTTTCCAGATTGTTGCAGCGACCTCGGGCGGCGGCTCAATCAGGTCCCTAATAAAAACCGACCGTATCCTGGCGGCGGCGAGCGCCTTCAAGCCGGCTGGCGAGTCCTCAAAACCGATACATCGATCAGGCGGTACCCCTAGACAATCAGAGGCCGCTAAAAAAATATCTGGCGCCGGTTTACCGCGTGCGACCTGATCCCCGCAAACAAGCGTCGTAAACACTCCCGCTAAGCCAGACCGCTCAAGTTTGTATAAGGCGGCATCTCTCGGCGAGGAAGTCGCTAGAGCGCGAGGCAAAGCAGCGGCATCCAAAGCCGCTAATAAGCTTGAAACGCCAGCCTTCCTCGCTACTCCCCGTGACTCAACTTCTTCCAGATATAATTCTTCCAGCCGATCCCTCACCGCGTCATAAGGGAAAGTCTTCCCGCAAAAATTCATAATCAACGCTCGCGTATCCGCTTCGTTTAAGCCTATAGTCGCGATTGGAACGCTTTCAGGTATTTCGTAACCGAAAGACCGCGCCGAACATACCCATAATCGAACCGCGGGCGCCTCGCTATCCAATAGCAAGCCATCCATATCAAAAATAAACGCCGCCGCTTTAAACGGCGGCGGCGTATGAGAGGCTAGGCTATTAGTCGGCGCGGAACGCGCCGTCATGCGACGTAGCTTTCCAAATATTGACTGCGGGACGGATGCTGTAAACGCTTTATCGCCTTCTTTTCAATCTGCCTAATTCGTTCTTTAGTCAGCTTGAAACGATCACCAATCTCTTTAAGCGACATAGGGGCTTCGCCGCCTATCCCAAAGCGGTATCTGATAATCTCCGCTTCCTTAGCCGTAAGCGTATTAAGAACGCTGTCTACATCATCACGCAGAGCGGATTCAACGGCGAGCTCTTCCGGAGCCTTATAGGCTTCATCCTCCACAAAATCGCCAAGACTGGAGGAATCGCGTTCGGCGTAAATCGGACTTTCAAGAGAAACTAGCTCGCGGCTTATATTAACAAGATCCGCGACCAGGCTTTTATCCATATTGAGTAAGCTGGCGATATCGTTAATTTCCGCGTCTTCTCCCCTGCCGCCTTGAACAAGTTTACGGGCTTTTTCTATTTGAACCAACTCATTGGCTCTGTTTAACGGCAAACGAATCATCCGCGACTTTTCGCAGATAGCCTTTAGTATAGCCTGCCGTATCCACCAAACCGCGTATGAAATAAAATGATATCCCTTATCAACATCATAACGCTCTATCGCGTTAAGCAAGCCGATATTTCCTTCACTGATCAAATCCGATAGCGGCAAACCCTGGTTCTGGTATTTTTTAGCCACATTTACGACAAAACGTAAATTCGCGTTAGCCAACTTTGCTCTTGCCTTAGAATCGCCCTGAGCGGCCGCGCGAGCGTACTGATCTTCCTCAGAACGCGTAAGCAAAGGAATTCTGTTTATTTCTTTAAGATACATGGAAAGGACGTTTTCATCCGAATTAGCTAATGAATACTTTATATGTTTTCTATTGGTCTTTTGTATCGACATTAATTTCCTCCTAACGTGCGAATGTATTAGCAAGAAACATGCCAAGACTAGGGTTATTATATTCAATAATTGTAGAACGAATGCTTATTCATTACTATACTATAATTTATACTTCTTAATCAGCTTAAAGAGCGCTAGATTAACTCTCCAAAAAGCGATATTTGAAAGGCTTTGCGAAATAATTACCCCTCCCGGGCTAGAAATTTTGACTCAAAACGAACCATTTGTCTTGAATATAAGAGAAGCTGAGTTATTTTGATCCAAGGAAGAGGGTTAAGCTGAAAATCGTGTCAATCCGACCCAACAAAGGGTATAAACCGTAGCCCCTCCCCCGTAGTCGTCCTTGTCGAGTCCGCGATTAGAAGCTTGTTATGCTGGTTTTTGCCCATCGCGTCTTCTTTGTCTCGTTGACCAGCCGTAGAATAATCCAAGCTACCGAAAGCCGGTGAATATACCATAACACGCGCTTGATGAAACAGATCCAGTTTTCTATCTATGGATAAGCCGCGCAGTATGCCGCAAGCGCTCAGGGCTGTCCATGCCGCCATTATTTGATCGGCGACGGCATCGGCCTCAGCTGGCGAACTAAAACAACCAAACGGACGCGAGGAAAGATACATTGCTGTTTGTATAGCCGCGAAATTTTTCCGATCCTCAGCGTTTACACTAAGTTGTCTCCGCTTCTGTCCCATTTTATCCCAGCGCTTTAGAAAGCGTGAAGCCCTGCAAACCGGGCTAAGCTTTTTAGCGTTGCTCCAGGATTTAATAGCCAGCTCAATCAGTCCAACACGATAAAGAGCGATACCCAAATAAGTCAAACCAGCGATTAAGAAAGACGCGTTTTCCGGTCCGCAAAGATCGACGGCTAAACGCAGTTCCCGTATAGCACGTTGGGTTTGTTTTTTCGCGAGATACCGAAGACCACGCTTAAAAGCTACATTGTATCGTTTCATAGGCGTTCATTGTGAACATAGTAAAAGACACTCGCAAAGGCAAGTTATCTCGCTAAAGCGCTTAAGCGGCATTTTCCGCTTGACCGGGATAGTGGATTTTCTTATATTTTGTCCGTCCCAGAACACTATTTTTCTGATCACGCATAGTTAGGAGGATGAATATGAAGGTAAAACCATTGGCCGATCGCGTCATGGTCAAACTTGAAAAGAATGAGGCAAAAACGGCTGGCGGTATTATTATTCCGGATACCGCTCAAGAAAAGACGCAGACCGGTTTAGTGGTTGAGGTCGGTGACGACAAAGACGTCATTAAGGTGAAAGCTGGCCAGAAAGTCATGTACGATAAGTACGCCGGTACTCAGGTTAAGATCGATGGTGTCGAGCACCTGATACTTAAGATGTCCGATATTATCGCCGTGATAGAATAAGCGCGGTCACCGCCCTCATGGGCTAAAAAGGGCTTGTCCAAAACGTAGACAAGCCCTTTTTTATTCGCGCAAATAAAGAGTATAAAACCTGAACGCTTCACTCCATCATCTTAATTGGATTTATGGTATAGCCTCACAATTGGACTCAAACGTTTTAGAGAGAGCCATCGGTCTCTGAAAGAACTGGCGGAATTGAAGATTCACGTTCTGATTGTATGGTTTTACGTATTCCATCCAGTACGCCATTTACAAAACGGTAAGAATCATCGGTACCATATTCCTTGGAAATATCCACAGCCTCATCGATAACGATAGAAGCGGCGATATCCGCTTGAAACAGCAATGAATAAACGCTAAGCCGTAGTATGGCTAAATCCACCCGATTCAAACGCGCGAAATCCCAATTTTTTAAATGGCGCTTGATAATATCATCCACCATGGAGCGATTTTCCAAGGTACCCAAGACCAGAAGCCGCGCGAAGGCCGCGATGGCTTCGTCCAAATTCTTACGCTTTTCAGCTTCCATCCAAGAAAAGGAAACCAATTCTTCCGGAGTTTGGCAATTGGCGTCCCATGAATAGAGAGCTTGGAAAGCTAAAATACGGCCTTTGCGACGTGATGTCATGGCTACCAGTTTATATTCTTTTCAATAAGTTCGTATGTATCGCCCGCGCGAAGCTCAGTGATCAATTCAGTTTGAGCCTTTTCTATAGCTTGGTTACTCCGCTCCTGAAGAATTTGGTTGGCGATAAACTCCCTGACGGTGGTACTTGAACCCAGTTGCGCTAAATCTCCCAGCTCTAAAAATTTCTGAAGATAACTCTCCGAAATCTTCATAATTTGAAAACTCTGTTCATAGGACATAACCGGGGAAATATCACCAACCTTTAACGCGAAGGCTTGGCGAATAAAGGATTCGCCGACTAAAGCGGCTACGTCTTTAGTCCTGGGAAGATAGCCGCCGTCCCGTGCTTGGAATTGAGAATCCTTAGCTTGGGCACGGATCATAAGTTCATCGAATTTAGAAGCGTTCCCGCCAATCTCCTTATGGAGCTTATCAGCTAAAGCCTTCGCTTCAGCGACAGGCAGGCTAGAGCTGACAGGCACGATTATCAGGCTAAAACGCACGGTATCCGGCCTAATATATTTATACTTAGTAAGATCGTAAAACGCTTTTATGTCTTCTTCGGTTGGCGCCTTAATCGCCTCAAGGATATCCCGCTTCTTTGACACGACATACTTTTGGATAATAAGCTGTTTTTTAAGGTTTTCCCTATACGCGTCTAGCTCCATCCCAGTATCCGCCTTTATAGCGGCGGCGAATTGAGCGTCGGTAACCGTTCCGCCAAGCTGAGCTCGTAGCTGACTAAGCTGAGCGTTTACTTCAGCGTCCGTAATGGACACCTTATCACGTTCCGCGGCTTGGAGAGCGAGCCGCTCATTAATCATAACATCCAGAACCTTACGCCGCTCATCCACTGTGAGCGAACGGCCAGCCTCGTTTTCCATTTTGGCTATTTCGGTTTTAAACTCTTTTACGCTGATTGATTCCGTCTTAGTCAGCTTGACGATAGCGGCCGGCTGAAGATCCAGGAATTGGGCAAAACCGATAGAGGGCAAAAGGACGGCGACCATCGCCGCGATTATAATACGTTTCATGAAAACCTTCTCAAGTTAAGATATCGTGCCCATCCCCAAAAAACAGGGAGAGCTTATCCAAATCCATATAAACAACAGAACCGAAGGGTCGTGGTTACGCCCTTCAATCAGCTCTTTCCAAAACAGCTCTAATGCGGCGCACACCAGCCGACGACGATTGCTCCTTCTGAATCACGAATTTTCCTAGGACGCCGGTATTTTCAACATGGGGGCCGCCGCATACTTCCTTAGAAAAATTCCCTATAGAATACACTTTAACACGTTCTTCGTATTTTTCGCCAAAGAGGGCGACGGCGCCAAGCCCTTTCGCTTCTTCCAGACTCATAACCGTCATAGTCACTGGTAATTTTCGTTGGATTTGCTCATTAACGATAGCTTCAACCTGGCGTATCTCCGCCTGTGTCATTGGGGAGGGGTGGCTAAAATCAAACCGCATACGCTCTGGCGTAATATTGGATCCCTTTTGAGCGACATGTTCCCCAAGCACCTGTCGGAGAGCTTGGTGCAATAAATGAGTGGCTGTATGATAACAGGTTGTGGCCTCGCCATGATCGGCCAAGCCGCCTTTGAACACCTGGTCGCCGCTGGAACGGGATAGCTCCTGATGCTTCTTATAGGCTTCATCGAATTCAGCGCGGCTTACCTTAAGACCATTCTCAGCGGCCAATTCTTCAGTCAGTTCGATAGGGAAGCCATAAGTGTCATAGAGCTTAAAAGCGACCCGACCTGGTATGGTGCGAGCCGGATTTTTAAGCAGGTTGGGTAAAAGCTTTTCAAACTCGCGTTCGCCTTTTTGCAGGGTTTCCAAAAACTTTTTTTCCTCACGGGCTAATTCATCCATGACTCGATCACGATTCTGGACCAGCTCCGGATAAGGCTCACCAAATTTTTCCACTACAACCAGAGCGATTTTTTCCAGAAAAAGGCCGTCTATACCGAGCTTGCGACCATGACGAACAGCCCGCCGGATTAAGCGGCGCAATACATACCCAGCTCCGACATTGGACGGAGAAACGGCTTTCGGATCGCCAAGAATAAACACGGCCGCCCGGGTATGGTCGCAGATGATACGGGCGGAGATATCCTTTATCGCGTCAGCTCCATAAACATAAGCGCAAACAGAGCTGACCGCCTTTAGCAAGGGGGCGAATATTTCCGTATCATACACAGACTTCAAACCATTCAAAATAGTAATAGTCCGTTCAATTCCCATTCCGGTGTCAACACATTTTCGGGCCAGCGGCTCATAACGGCCTTCAGCGGTCTTGTTGTACTGCATGAAGACATCGTTCCATATTTCCAGCCACTTTCCGCACTTGCAGCCAGCGCCACAATCAGGACCGCAGGCGGGTCGGCCTGTATCGATGAACATTTCGGTATCCGGCCCGCAAGGCCCGGTAGCGCCGGCGGGGCCCCACCAATTATCCTCACGCGGCAAAAACCGAATACGCGAGCGCGGAATACCAAGCCGCTCCCAAATGGCCGCGGACTCGTCGTCGCGTGGAATACCATCTTCGCCGCCAAACACCGATACGGCCAATTTATTCACGTCAATGCCCAGCCAGCGAGGATCGGTAAGGAATTCAAAGCTCATAGCTATGGCTTCTTCCTTAAAATAATCGCCAAGCGACCAATTGCCTAGCATCTCGAAGCAGGTGAGATGGCTAGGATCTCCAACCTCATCGATATCGCCGGTTCGAATACACTTTTGATAATTGGTCAAGCGCGTACCGGCGGGGTGGTTCTCTCCAAGCAAGTAGGGAACAAGCGGATGCATACCAGCGGTTGTAAAGAGAACGGTTGGATCGTTATCCGGAATGAGAGACTTACCGACAATCCGCGTATGTCCTTTACTCTTGAAGAATTCGATGTATTTTGAGCGTAATTCGTTCGCGTCCATGAGCCAAGATACTAGGGAAGGACGGCCTTAGCGTCAAGCCCGCGACAGTCCGGCTTCTTGAGCGCCCGCGAGCGCTCTTGGAGCCCTCCTAAAGCCTCCAAAGCCTCACAACGCCTAGCCCGGCCCCTCACCGCCCCAAGCCCTAACGCTTGCCCGCGTCATAAATTTCGCCGGCGGCTTTTGGCCCGACAGCCTTTCCGGAAAATACAATAAGCGCCACGATGGTCAACACATAGGGCAGCAAATAAAAGAATTCCAAAGGTAAGGCCGCGAGAAAATCGATATCCTTAGCGTAAAATGATAACACCTGAGAAAAACCAAAAAAGAAACCAGCGCCAAGCACACCCCAGGGACTCCATTTCCCAAAAATCAAAGACGCTAACGCGATAAAACCAGTGCCGTGAATAGACGATACCGTGTATTGAATATCTTGGGACAGGACCATAACTCCACCGGCTAAGCCAGCCAGAGCGCCTGAAGCGGCAACCCCGTAATAGCGGGTTTTTACGACATTTATACCCATGGAAGCGGCGGCTTGGGGATGTTCGCCACAAGCGCGAAGCCGTAACCCGGCGGGTGTTTTATAGACCACAAACCAGGTAAGAAGAACCAGGGCTAAGGCTACATAAAAGGTTGGATACACATTATCAAAAAACATCGGACCGAGTATGGGGATATCTTTCAACACGGGGAAGGAGGTCTTACTTAAACCGACAGAAAACGCCCGAGTCCTCTGTTGACGAAACAAGATTTGGCAAAGGTAAACGGTTAGCCCCCCGGCGAGTATATTAAGAGCCGTTCCGGAAACAACTTGATCGGCTTTCAGATTGATGGAAGCGAAGGCGTGAAGCAGGGAAAACACAAGCCCCGCGGCAAGGCCTAAGCTTAAACCCAGCCAGGGCGCGGCGGGCGTCAGCGGCTCCAGAACGACCGTCAGCGCCGCGGCGGTAAAGCCGCCCACCATCATAATCCCCTCCAGCGCGACATTCACGATACCGGAGCGTTCACTGAAAAGACCGCCCAAAGCGGCGATAACAATGGGAGAGGCGAACATCATGGCGATAGGAAACATTTCAAGCAGCAATTTCATCACCTATCCTCCCGACGGCGTTTAAGCGCGACTAGGATAGCCTCTATGCCTAAGCGCATGGCGACAAAAAGGACTATGGATGATTGGATAATGCTGGAAATTTCCCGAGGAATTCCCTGAGACTGCATCAGAGGTTGAGCGGCTTTCAGCATACCAAAAAGAAGACCGGAAAATAAAACGCCAATAGCGGCATTTCCGCCAACCAGGGCGACAGCGATTCCATCCATGCCATAGCCCTCAAAGGCCGTTAACACCCTGCCAAAATTGAAGGTGCCCAGCGTAATGACCGCCCCGGCCAATCCGGCGAAGGCGCCTGAAATCATCATTGAAAGGACAATATTGCGTTCCACCTTCATACCGGCGTAACGCGCTCCATCTTTATTAAAACCGACCGCTCTAAGGCTGTATCCGAAGGTGGTTTTTTCAATAATCAGCCAAAAAAGCGCTATAGCGATAGCGGTAGGCACCAAGCCCCAGTTTAATCGCGAACCGTTTGTAAGCGCCTCCCAAAAATCGCTTTTAAGACTCGCGCTAACGGGAAAATCCGGAGTCTTAACCCTATCCACTGACCCGAAAAGCAGGAGAGCCCAATTGCTGAAATGAAGGGCCGTATAGTTCATCATGATAGAGACGACAACCTCATGAACATTGAAACGCGCCTTTAAAAAGCCGGGAACGGCCGCCCATATCGCGCCGCCAGCCATGGCGGCGAAAAGGCAGAGAAGCACATGGATAAAGGGCGGCGCCGGCACTAGAAGGGCGACGCATACCGCGGACAGTGAACCGATCATCAATTGGCCTTCGGCGCCGATATTAAACAGGCCGGTACGAAAAGCGAAGGCAACGGCTAAGCCTGTAAGTATAATAGGCAGGGATTGCAGTAAGAATTCGCCAACATAACGAGGGTTAAAACCCGCCCTGCCCGACAGATCAAGACCGGTCAGAGTGCGAACCATGGCGATAATCATAGCCAGCGGGGATTTGCCAGTTAGGATTATGACTATCGCCCCCAATAAAAAGCCTAAAAGAACCGCGACCAGCGGTACGGTCATTTTTGAACGCTGCTTCGCCATGTCATACCGCCTTGCGTAGGGAGCCGGCCATCATTAAGCCAAGTTCGTTTTCATCGGTCTTATCCGCGTCAACCTGGCCAACTATTTCTCCATTAAAAATAACGGCGATGCGGTCCGACAGGTCCATAATCTCGTCTAATTCCAGCGAAACAAGCAGTATAGCCTTACCCTTATCCCGCTCTTCCACCAGGCGTTTGTGGATATACTCGATAGCACCAACATCTAAGCCCCGAGTCGGCTGAGCCACCACTAAGACCGATGGCGAGCGATCTATCTCGCGGGCGACTATCGCCTTTTGCTGATTGCCGCCGGATAGACTTCTGGCCGGAGTCGCCGCTCCCTGCCCCGACCTGACATCGAACTCCTTAATCAATCGCTCGGCGTTCGTTTTGATAGCGCCATAGTCCAAGAGGCCCCAGCGGGCATAGGGCGCCTCTCCGTAATCATGGACAACCAAATTCTCATCCAAGCGAAAATCTAAAATAAGACCATGCCGATGGCGATCCTCCGGTATATGCCCAAGACCGGCGTCCAAACGTTTTTTAACGGAAAAGCGTGTGATATCCGTTCCATTAAGACGAACGCTCCCTGACTCTATCTTGACCAGCCCGCAGAGGGCGTTCACCAATTCAGTCTGCCCATTGCCGTCTATGCCGCAAAGCCCCAGGATTTCGCCGCTTCGTACGACTAGCGATAGGTCTTTCACCCCAATAACGCCCTTGGCGTTTTTTACCCTGAGTTTATTGATCTCCAGAAGAACCGGACCCGGAGTAGCGTTATCCTTATCAACCGCGAAATTAACCGACCGGCCGACCATCATTTCCGCCATTCGCGACTCGTCAGCGTCCGCTGTTTCCACCGTACCAATCAAACGACCGCGCCTTAAGACGGTACAGCGATCGGATACCGCCTTAATTTCTTTTAATTTATGGGTAATAAGCAATATGGTCTTTCCTTCCTTAACCAGCCGACGCATGATGTCAATAAGCTCGTGTATCTCCTGCGGCGTAAGAACGGCGGTCGGTTCGTCAAAGATCAGGATCTCGGCGTCGCGGTAGAGCATCTTCAGGATCTCAACCCTCTGCTGCATGCCAACCGAAATTTCCTCTATTTTTGCCCGAGGATCCACGCCAAGACCATACTTTTTCGATAGTTCGGCGACCCGCCGCTCCGCCGCGACGACATCCACCATCGGCCCGCGCCGAGGTTCCATACCCAATACTATATTTTCAGCTACGGTAAAGTTATGCACCAATTTGAAATGCTGATGAACCATTCCGATGCCCAAGCGGTTAGCGGCGTTTGGATCGGTAATTTTTACTTCTTTTCCACGGACCTTAATGCTTCCGGAATCGGGCTGATATAAACCGAAAAGCACGCTCATCAAAGTGGATTTCCCGGCGCCATTCTCGCCTAGAAGCGCGTGTATCGCCCCTTTTTCTACTTGAAGCGTTATATCGTCATTAGCTTTAATACCGGGAAAGCTTTTTACGATATGAAGCATTTCAATGATATATGGCAAGGCGAACCTCCGCTTTATCCTTATCCGACCAGTATAACACGAGCCGAGTCAGCGGCGCCAATAAAAAAACCGCTCAGCTTTTAGCCGAGCGGTTTTTGAACCGAACGCGAGGGACTTTTATCACCAACGCCAAAAAAGCTCACGATTGAACTTCTCGCGAGCATCGCCCGCTTTCGCGAAAAGCCCTTACGGTTTTATCGTGAATAAATATATTTACATACAATACAAATAATAACGATAAAACCGTACCTGCCGTCTTTACTGGATTTCAAAAGTCCACAACTCTTGGAATCGCCTTACTTGGCTATTTTGACGGGAACTCCGATACGGTAAGGGTCCCGTTGGCTATCTTGGCTTCATAATCCTTAACCTTCGCCACAATGTCAGCGCTGAGGTTGGGATTATTCTGTGGAATACCGACCCCCTGATTGGCGATGGAGAAGGTCATGACCTTACCGCCGGGGAAATTGCCTTCCTTGGTTAGCTTACAGACCTCATACGCGGCTACATCTACCCGCTTCATCATGGAGGTAAGAACCGCGGATTTGTCGCCATATAAACCATCAGCGTATTGATCCTTATCTACGCCGATACCCCAGCGGATATCGCCCTTAGACGAGCGCTCTCTCGCTTCCTTAATCATACCGTTGCCGGTACCGCCAGCCGCGTGGAAAATAATATAAGCGCCGGCGTTAAATTGTTTCTGAGCGATGGTTTGCCCCTTATCCGGCGCCGCGAAGTCCCCAGCGTAATCCACCAGGATGGTAGCTTCGGGATATACCGCCTTTACGCCCTGCTCAAAGCCAGCTTGGAATTTCTCGATAAGCGGGAACTGCATACCGCCCAAGAAACCAAGGATACTCTTTCCATCGGCCTTAGCCTTCAAACCGGCGGCGACGCCGACTAGGTAGGAGCCCTCATGCTCGGCGAAAACGGCGCACACCAGGTTTGGTTTAGATACGCTGCTGTCATCGATAATCATAAGTTTCTGCTCAGGATATTTCGTGGCGACTTCTTCCATGGATTTCGCGAACAAAAAGCCTGGGGCGATAATCAAGTCCAACTTCTCATCGGCAAAGGTGGATAGGTTGGGAATATAATCAGCCTCAGCCGATGACTGAAGGTACTTATAATCGACATCCTTCTT
>CAZJJK010000012.1:29567-41679 GCA_964546285.1 uncultured Treponema sp.
CCCAGAACTTTACTATAAGCCGGGCCGATTCCGCCGTCAATGAGTTTAAGCGCGGACTTCAAGCGGAAAGCACTTACTTTCGCGAGAACCCATCATAGCGATACGCTTGATCGATATATATGCTCACAAGAGGCGCTTTCAAAAGTCTTCAACTTTTGAAAGCCGACAATAATAGCAAACGCGGTTTTATCGCTATTATTTGTATTGTATGTAGATAATAATCCTCTCAATACTATAAATTAGAAAAAACGCCCGCCCCTCTTGCCTAAGCATAGAAGAACACAGGCAATAAAAATAGAAAAGGAGGAACGAAACCTGTGTTATATCGTTCTTCAAACTGGTCGGCGTTAGGCGGAATAAGAGACTATCTTATTCCGGCAATTCAGCGATTATCGCCACTCCGGAAGAAGATCCAACCCGGTCAGCGCCGGCTTCCAACATGGCAAGAGCGTCATGATGAGAACGAACGCCGCCAGCCGCCTTGATCTTGCATTTGTCGCCCACCACTTTCCGCATAAGTATGATATCTTCCTTAACGGCGCCGCCAGTCCCAAAGCCAGTGGAAGTCTTCACAAAAGCGGCGCCGGCGCGAACAGCGGCTTCGCAGGCTAGGCGCTTTTCATCATCCGATAAAAAACATGTTTCTATAATAACCTTAACGATGGCTTTACCCGCCGCCTTCACGACAACGCGAATATCCTCTTCAACGGTTTTCAAATCGCCGGCTTTAAGAGCGCCTAGATCAATAACCATATCGATCTCTCGAGCGCCTTGAGCGATAGCCAGCTTGGTTTCAGCGGCCTTACTTTCGCTGGGGATGGCGCCGAGCGGAAAACCGACGACGGTGCAGACAAGCACGGCGCTACCGGAAAGCTCTTTGGCGGCAAGCGTTACCCAGCGCGGGTTTACGCAAACGGAAGCGAAATGGTTAGCGCGAGCTTCAGCGCAAAGCTCCTTTATTTGAGAGGCCGTAGCGGTGGCTTTAAGCAGGGTATGATCTATAGTCTTCGCGAGTTCGGCCTTAGTCCATTCTTTTGGCATATCACGCTCCTTACACCGGAAAGTGTACATGAAAGCGCGTCGCTCCGCCAGACTCCACCCGTAAAGCTCCCCCCAATTGGCTGCTTAGGCTTAGGACCAAAAGCATCCCAAGCGTATTGGATTGTTCCGGGTTAAAATCTTTGGGCAAGCTATCCCCATTGTCGGATACGGTAAGAGATATCGAAGTGCCATCGTTTTGAAGCGATATTGATATACTTGGCGCTTGATCATCGCGCCCGCCGTATTTTACGGCATTGGTGATTAGCTCGTTCACGATTAAACCAAGCGGAATCGCTTTATCGGTACTTAGCGGAACCGAATCCAACATATAGCGAATATCGAGCTGGCCATTGGCATGATGAGATACATGGATAATGTTATCAGCGATCAAACGAATATATTGAGCCGCGTCGATATGGTTCTCATTGACGGATTCATGAAGAAGATTATGGATAATTGCCATGGAATGAACCCGATCAGCCGCGACGCCGAGGCTGTTTCTGACAGCGGCGATATCGCTTCTATCACTTTGTAGACGGAGAAGGCTCACTAACATCTGAAGGTTGTTTTTTATGCGATGGTGTATTTCCTTAAACATTAGTTGCTTATTGACTAACGAAGCTTCAAACTGCCGCTCGCGGTGAACGGAAGCCAAAGCGGCCGAAGCTAGGCGCGAAGCGGATAGGAAAACGCCGTTTTCAGGCAGGGGGTCCTCTTCGCTTAACACAAAAACGACAGCCCCGCGAAGCTCAGCTCCATCGTAAAGCCCAATAGCGATATACGAGGACAGTCCCGCTGAGCGTAAGGCCGCGATAAAGCTTGACTGGGCTCCGCTAGTTTTGGCGGCTAAGTCTGACAGCGATAGGACACAAGGCGGTCTTGCCTCAAGCCCTGACAGGGCGCTTGGATCGAGACTGAAGGGCGTCGAGTTAAGCGGCCACCAGTTACAAAGCGATGGAATAAATTCAGGCCGCGCATCCATGGCTTTCAGCCTCATCGCGGCCCCATTCTCGCCTTGTCCAAACAGCGCGATAATGGAAGAGGGAACAAGAATCCTCAATTCCCTCACAAGCTGACAGGCGACATCCCTTCCGCTCAATATAGACTCTATCATAGTATGGGACGCCTCCCCGACGCGTTGTTTTTCAGTTTCCACTGTATCCAAAACCGTCAGACTGGACAGAGAGGATCTGGTACGAAAACTAATCATGGAGAGCTTCTCTGAAGTCACATTAGTATTATAATACATATCTCCATTTTTATCAATATATAAAATATATACTATTATATCCCAGTGTACCTTAGTGTCCCGAAGCTTTGTATTCCTTTATTTCTCATCCCTGCCCGATCAGACGACAGCGTATTTAGGTAGCCCACCGTACCTATAAAAAGCCCTGGCGAGGCGTCTGAGACTTGGCACAGGACGGGAAGAAATAAAATCGTGATTTGGACATCGGCTTATCCGCTTTAAGCCGCCAGGGGCACAGGAGAACTCTCTGCCATCCTTTCCATTTTTTGGGAAAGCATAAGCTTCGAGACACCAGGCTAGACAAGCGCCAATTTATTACTATTATTTTTTTGCGATTAGCGCTCCCCGCGAAATAAAACATGTTTTGCTAAAGCCACGGTTCTTTACCATTTAGCGGGCGATGGTCTTGACGAACGCATAATTGATATTACGATGGTTAGGATTATGAAAGAAGAACACTTCAGGGTGCTAGGCATAGACACTGGTTCGGTAACGACAGCCGTCGCGTTATTTGTAGACGGTAAACCCATCAATCACGCTTACAAGGCCCATGGCGGCCGTTCAATGGAAATGATATCGATTTTAGCTCACCAGCTCATGTTGGAAGTGGGCATTACGGAACTGAACGCTATCGCCGCCACAAACACTACGCCGGCTAATCTACGCGCAGATTTCCGCACCGATGGACGGATCGCGGCTATCGAGTGCGCTAGGCGTCGGCATCCAGGACTCAGGAGCCTATTAATAGTTGGAGCCGAACGTTTTTCAAGGACGGATTTTGACAAAAATGGCGTCTATAAACGTATGCGCGGCAATTCCGCCTGCGCCGCGGGGACAGGAAGTTTTTTAGATCAACAGGCGGTACGGCTTGGCTTGGACGATGGGAAAAAGCTGGCTCAATTGGCTATGGCTAATACGGGAGCTCACCCTAAAATAGCTTCCCGTTGTTCGGTTTTCGCAAAAACCGATCTTATCCATGCCCAACAGGAAGGGTGGTCCCTTCCAGAAATATGCGACGGCCTGTGCCGAGGGCTCGCTAGAAACATCGCCGACACACTATTCCCAGGCGAGGCGCCCTTGTCACCCTTGGTATTCGCCGGCGGCGTCGCGCTAAACCGCGCCGTCGCTCGACACCTGGGAACTATGCTAGGGCTTGAGCTTATCACAGACACGGAAGCGGCTCTTTATGGCGCGATCGGCGCCGCCTACCGCTATTTAGAAGGGACAGCCGGTGTCAAACAGGCTTCAAGCCAAGCGCGCAAACTGGAATCGTTCTTTTCAAATAACGAACAAATAAAAGCTTATGCCAATCTCCCCCTTAAGCTTACAAAGGGGGCCTATCCCGATTTTGAACAAGGTCAAGAAGGGATTTTTATCGCGCGGAAAGGCGGCATACACAATCCCGTTGAGATCGATATATTTGAGGAATTGAAAGACAAGGCGAGTAAGGGCCAGCTCAAGGCCGCGCTCGGCTTTGATATTGGGTCCACCAGCACAAAGGCCGCGCTATTAAGCGAAACCGGAAAGCCCTTAGCTGGGTTCTATACCCGGACCGCCGGCCAGCCGCTAGAAGCCGCGCAGAGCATACTGGAGGCGCTAGAAAAACGTGTTCAAGAAGCTGATCTAAAGCTGGAAATAGTCTTACTCGCCGCCACTGGTTCTGGCCGTAAATTAATTGGCGCTATTCTGGGAGCTGACGCCGTCATAGATGAAATCAGCGCCCATGCCCGCGCCGCCGTGATGTTGGATAATCAAGTTGACACAATTATAGAAATTGGCGGACAGGATTCCAAATTCACCGCCCTAAAAAACGCTTCGGTGGTATTCAGCCAAATGAACACCGTCTGCGCCGCCGGCACCGGTAGTTTTATAGAAGAGCAAGCGGCGAGACTCGGCGTCCCGATTTCGGAATACGCGAAACTAGCCGTTGGGGTCGCCTCGCCGCTGACCAGCGATCGCTGCACGGTGTTTATGGAGCGGGACCTAAACCAGTTGCTCGCCCAGGGCTATAGCGTAAGGGAGTTGCTGGCCGCGGCTCTGTTTTCCGTAGCGGACAACTACCTGTCCAAGGTCGCCCGCGAAGGCGCTATTGGCGATCATATTGTCTTTCAGGGGGCGACGGCGAAGAATCGCGCCTTAGTAGCCGCCTTTGAACGGAGGCTCGGTAAAGCTATTCAGGTGTCGCGCTACTGCCATCTTACTGGAGCGGTCGGCGCCGCTCTCCAAGCCCTTGATGAGGGAAAGCCGAAGAAAAGCGCTTTCCGCGGTCTTGACCTCCATCGTGAAGATTTCACGTTTAGGTCAGCTGTCTGCGATGGTTGCCGCAACCATTGCAAGCTAAGGGTCATTAACGTTCAAGGCGAGGATATAGTCTACGGGTATCTCTGCGGTCGCGAAAAAGGCGATAAGGTCTATGTATCAAAGGACAAATCCGGTTTTGACCTGCTCCGTGAACGGGAAAGCGCTTTTCGCGACGCTAAACGGAAGGCGGAAGAACAGCTTAAGCGGCGTTCTTTAGCTCAAGAAAGCGCTGAATCTCAGATCTCGGGGAAAAAAGCGTTTGATAAATTTTTCCCCATCGATATTGGCGATTTAGGAGCCAAAGCCGGCGGGGCTGTCACGGCCTTATCAATTAACGCCATAGACAGTCTAACTGACGCGGTATACAAAGCCACGGATTTAGCCATGAGAAATGGAACGCCTAAAGCGGCGGAGAACAGCGGCGATAAAAACACCAGGGCGGCTTATCCCACTATTGGCATTCCTACCGGTCTTTATATGGCGGAGTCAGCGCCATACTGGAAATGGTTTTTTGAACGCCTGGGCTTTCCCGTTGTCCTGCCACCTCGCGATGAGGAAATGCTGGCTAAGGGTAAACGCATCGCCGGAGCGGAATTCTGCGCTCCAGTGGCTTTAATGCACGGACAGGCCGAAGCGCTCCTTAAACTTAGCGACTTTATCTTCCTCCCGACCTACCTGGAAGAAGCGTCCAAAAGCTTGGAAAGGGGCGAATCGCGCCGTGTGTACTGCAATTATTCCCAGTTCGCGCCAGCGTATGTCGCCATGGCGACCGGACAGCGCGAGCGTTTTTTACGCCCCCTTGTGGCCGGCTTGCGCGGAGACGATTCCAACACGCCAGCGGAGCTGCGCTCCGCCCTTGTCCTTGCCTTAAAAGATCGTGATCTACCCGTTCCAGCTCCGTCGGAAGTGCGCCGGGCTTATCTACAAAGCCGAGCGCTTCGCTCAAAGGTTCAACACACGTACCGCGATCTTTTTATAAAGGCCGCTCCGCTGGATGATTTCGCCGTTATTATAGCGGGACGTCCCTATACCGCGTTGCCGCGCGAAATGAATAAAAACATACCGGATTTTTTCGCTAACCAAGGAATTAGGGTATTTTTTCAGGATATGATCCCTTCCCTTCCCCTGGATAATGACGCTCTTTTCAAAGCTTTCCATTGGCGATACGCCTCGGAGATACTGGAAACCGCCCGTTTCTGCGCTAGGACCGACCGCTATTACGCTGTTCTGATAAGCTCGTTTAAGTGTTCGCCGGATTCATTCGCGGTAGAAAGTTTTAAGCGTATTTTGGATCAGGCGGGAAAACCCTATCTGGTGCTTCAAATAGATGAACATGATTCTTCCGTTGGTTACGAAACTAGGGTGGAGGCCGCTATACGCGCTTTCCGTAATCATTACGCCACTAATAAACACGAAACGCGGCCTCGCGTTGACGCGGCGGTATTGCCTAAAGAAAGCACCAAGCTTACCAAGCCCGAAGGAAAAGTCTTTCCGAAAGCGAGAACGGTCTTACTGCCCAACTGGGACCCCCTTGTTTGTTCGCTTCTCGCGTCGGCGCTTCGCTCTCAAGGACTTGACGCTCGAACGCTTGAGGAAACGCCTGATGTTATCAGACGAGCGATGTCGCTTAACGCCGGTCAATGTATTCCGGTAAGCGTGATCGCCCGGGAGACCATCGATTATATAGAAAAACACCAGCTTGATCCAAAAAACACGGCTCTTTGGATGATCGATGCCTTATGGCCATGCAATATACCGCTATACCCCTATCATATTGGCGAAATCCTAGCCCGCCAGGCTTTGGATGAGGTGTATGTCTATGCCGGCAATATCACTTTTCTTGATCTATCGCCCCAGGCGACGTACGCCGTCTTCCACGCTTTTTTAGTTGGCGGTTTATTACGTAAGCTTATCTGCCGTGTCCGCCCCTATGAAACCGAAAAAGGAGCTACCGATAGGGCCGCGGCCCAAGCTCATGGGATACTATGCGACGCGTTGAAACGCGGCCTTTCTTGCGCCAACGCGCTTAAGCGGATAGCCGCCCTGTTCCGCGCGGTACCCACCGCCGGCCAGCCGCGGCCTAAGGTCGCTATCTTTGGCGATTTCTATTCGCGCGATAATGACGTTTTTAACCAGGACTTAAACCGTTCCATTGAGGCCGCCGGCGGCGAAGTTGTAGTAACTCCTTATATAGACTATCTTAAAGCTACCTGTGACGCCTTTTTTCAACGTTTGCTATTAGAGCGGCGTTTTACCGCTTGGGCTACATATCGATCCATTATGGCCACCGTGGCCGCTGTTGAAAAAGCTTTTTATATTCGCGCCGGCTTTAAAACGCCTTCCGCCGATTCTTGGCATAACCCGGAATCGGTAAAAACCATGGAGGCCTTTGGCCTTAGGCCGGAATTAGCCGGAGAGTGTTTTGACAACACCTTAAAAATACTGCGAATAATCCGGCAACATCCCGATGTTAGGCTTTTGGTTCAGGCTAATCCAGCCTTTTGCTGCCCATCAATCATTACCGAAGCTATGTCAGCGGAGATAGAAAAGCTGACCGGCGTCCCGGTGGTAACTATTACTTATGATGGTACCGGCGCGCTTAAAAACGACGTAATTGAACCGTACCTGGCTTTTATGACAGACCGTCTAGACAGGGCAGAAGCTCAAATACGCGATCAAACACAGATAAAGGCGGAATTATGAACGAAATCACGGTACGTTTCCCTGACGGACAAATAGAAAGCCTGCCCTTTGGAGCTCGCGCCGGAATCGCGGCCGAACGGTACCTAAAGACGCCGCTAGCTAGCGATACGCGTTTGGTCGCTTTAAAACTGAACAATGAGCTTGTCCACCTTCAAACCCGCCTGGAAGTCAGCGCCGAATTGAAGCCGGTATATTTGGACAGCGCGGATGGCGCTTTAGTGTATCGCCGCTCGCTCTGCTTTCTTCTCACCGTCGCCGCTAGGGAATTGTATCCGGAGCGGCCTCTGGTGGTCGGACATTCGCTTGGCAATGGGTATTACTATACTTTTGACGACGAGTCCCCCATCAAGGCCGATCAGACAATGGCGTTGGAAACGCGGATGCGTGAAATTGTCGCCGCCGATGAGACTATACGCTTTCGTTATATCGCGTATCAGGACGCTTTGGACCTATTCGCCGATAACGGGCAACAAGGCACGGCCCTGCTTTTGGATCAGCTCAATTCCGCCAAGGTTCCAGTGAACGAATGCCGGGGCTTTATCGACCTTTCGGTAGCGCCGTTGGCCCCAAGAACTGGATTGCTTCAGGTTTTTGAGCTACGGACCTACGGCGATGGCCTGCTCTTGCGCTATCCTCATATAGGAGCACGGCAGGTAAGCGCCTTTGAAGACAGTCCACGAATTTTCTCGGTTTACAAGGAATATAAAACTTGGGGTAAAATAGTCGGCGTAAACGCGGTTGGACATCTGAACCGTCTTATAGCCGATCGTAAAATCATGGATTTTATCCAGATAGCGGAAGCCTTTCAGTCCAAAAAACTGCAAGAAATCGCCAATCAAATTTATGAGCGCCGAGACGAAGTAAGGGTCCTTCTTATAGCGGGGCCTTCCAGTTCCGGAAAGACCACCACCGCTAAACGTCTATCCATTCTTTTGAAAGTCATGGGATTAGAACCGGTGGCCATCGGTTTGGACGATTATTTCTTAGGCCGTGAAAAAACCCCGCTTAATGAAAAGGGGGAACCCGATTATGAAGGGCTTGAAGCCTTGGACGTTCCCTATCTGAATGAGCAGCTGCTCGCCTTATTCAAGGGGGAAACGGTATCCACGCCTATCTTTGATTTCAAGGCCGGGGCTCGCAGGACGGAAGGCAGAACGCTAAAGCTAAACCGAGGGACCATCTTGATTATTGAAGGCATTCATGGCTTAAACGACGCCCTTACGCCTCAAATCCCGAGAGAACGGAAGTTCAAACTCTACGCTTCCGCCCTTACCCAACTAAATTTAGACGACCACAATCGTATCTCAACATCGGACAACCGCCTTATTCGCCGTCTGGTCCGAGATAACCAATTCCGTAGCCATAATGCCGTTCAGACCATAAAAATGTGGCCTAATGTCCAAAAGGGTGAAAAAAAGCATATATTCCCCTTTCAAGACTCAGCTGACGCCGCCTTTAATTCCGCTCTTGATTATGAGCTGGCGGTATTGAAAGTGTATGCCGAACCCTTACTCCGTTCCGTCAAGCCAACTATGAACGAATATACCGAAGCGGCGCGGCTTATCAGTTTTCTGGCTAATTTCTCGCCCCTGCCGCCTCAGCATGTGCCCAGCCAATCCATATTGAGAGAATTTATCGGCGAAAGCGAATTCAAGTACTAACGCGCCGCTTAAACGGAATTTCATGCTAGACTGAAAAAGGTTCTCAGGAAAACGACCGGCTTTCATAAGAACTTGTCTGATACCAAATATAGGAGCGGCTATGAAGAAAGGCGGAGTATCGCTCAGCTTACTTTGTTTTTTAAGTGTGCTCGCGGCCACTATAGCCTGCTTGATTTTAGCCGCTTGGACGGAAAGCGATTTCGGACGGATAACGGTTGAACGCGTCGATATTCCCATCACCACAAACGACGGGCTTATTTCCTACCTCAGCGCCAAGCTGTACCGCCCGCTGAACGCCACGCTTAGGACGCCAGCGCCAGCCCTGCTCGCTCTCCATGGGTACCAGAACGACAAGGATACCTCCGCCGCCTACGCTATGGAAGCCGCCCGCCGAGGCATGGTAGCTTTAAGCATAGATCAATTTGGTCATGGCGAAACTCCGCTGGGCATGAGGCAGCGCGGTTTTGATCTGTCTATCGGCGGCCCTGAGCGCTTTAAAATGTTTATGAGTTTTTCATCGCTCAACAAGGACCAGATCGATGGTATCATTGATTCATCAATGGGCGCCTCAGCCGCTTTCCGCTATCTAGCTAAGCTGGATTATGTGGACGCGGATCGGATTGGCGTGACTGGCCATTCCATGGGTACTTGGAGCGCCGTAACGACAGCCTATGAAAATCCGTCCTGTGCCGCCGTCGTGCTTCAGTGCGGCGAAGTGGAGGGGCCGGTATTGGATGAGGGAGGCCAGCCGACTTTACGAAACATGTTGCTTCTGCAAGCCCGCTTTGACGAATTCGATTATTTCAGGGATTACCAACCAACAGTCGGCATGCTGAATGAAACGGAAAACCGCTACCGTTTATTCGCCGGCCAGGACAAAGCGATTGAATGGAATAAAACCTATGGCTCTTTTGAGGCCGGCACCGCGCGCCGAATGGAATTACTGGACACCGTTCACCGTTTAGTCACACATAGCCGAGCGGGCATGGCCGTAGCCATGGATTGGCTTGTCAACGCCCTTAAACCAGCCACAGGCTTAGCGTCGGATAATTTGATCTTTACCGCCCGAGAGTTTTTATTGGGCTTTGCCCTGCTTCTATCCGTTCTATCGTTGCTGCCCTTGCTTAATGTACTCCTTGCCCTTCCCTTTTTTAGGCCTGTGGCCGGGCTTATGCCGGATCGCTATATCGCTCCCAAGCGCGGCCGGCGGCGTTCCATCATAAGCGGCATTATCATAAGCGGCCTGCTTTACCCCTTTGTCGCTCAACTGGGTCATGGTCTTTTCCCCTACCCTCAGAATCTTTTCCGTACGCTGATGGCCGGCGGTCTTATACTCTGGCTCGATGTTTTAGCCGTCATAGCCCTTTTCCTTATGCTTTATTGGTACAGAAAAGGCGAAGGGCGACGACTGGGCGTACGCTTATACGATTTAGGCGTATCGTTTGACCGTGAAAAGACCCTTATTTCCTGGCCAATACTTGGTAAGACCGGCTTGATCGCGGCTGTAATGATCGCCTACCTCTATACCCTAACCTCGGTCTCGTACAGCCTTATCGCGGTGGATTTACGCTTTATATGGCCCTTTTTACGGCCTCTCAACGCCAACAGAGCCGGCCAGGTCCTCCTTTATCTACCCTTTTTCTTGTTCTTTTTCTTTGTTAATGGCGGCGTTAGGTTGTACGGGCGTTTACGCCTAAAAGAATTGGCCAGCCCCTGGCGGACTCAGCTTTACTGGTGGCTTGACTCCGTTGTTGTCATGCTTGGCGGTCTTTTTCTAGTCGCCGCCTTTGAGTACATCCCCTTTTTCCTAGGTTTCGGTACTGGCTGGTCACTGATCGGACTTAGTCTCTTTGACGGCCCCTTCATGAGCGCTCTTGTCCTTATCGTACCGGAATTCCTGGTTTTATTTTTCGTTTCCACCTATTGCTTCAGGAAAACGGGCAAGGTGTATCTGGGGTCCTTATTGACAGCCTTGATGGTATCTTGGATAACGTGCGGCGGCTCGGCGTTTTTCTAAAAGAATGGCGGTTTCAAGCTCGATTATACATATACGGCTTTCCGTATGGGCTTATTCCCAGGATGAGCGATTTGCGATCCTATAGGACTAAGGGTCGCGGCGAATGAGAGTGGAACCGAAGGACGAAAAGCAAGCCGAGACTATTTTCGAGTTCATACTATTTCAAAACATTCCGAAACTTATCACGCCGAAGCCATCCCCGACCTTCCGCGGCTGAATCCGTTCTGACCGTATAATAGAGAATCGTGTCAGCCACGCGACGGTGTACATCGGTGAAAGCGGGAACGCTTCAATCGTCGCGGGGCCATTGATCGAATGTTCGACGCCATTGTACATAAACGTCCCTATAAACGGAGCTACGGCAAGAAGCTCGCCGGTGAATGGATCGCGCGGCGCTGCCGATAGAGGCAGTTTACCAGCTTGTTTAGCGGCAATAGTTTCCGCCCAATGAAGCAATATGCCGCTCTCGTCTTGTCCAAAAGCTTCCGCGACAGCCTCCCAACCGAATTTCCTTGAGTTTAATATCCCGCGAAGAAAAGCGATCCCGCCTAGGTCAGTAATCGCCGCTGGATCTTCGGCCGACCAGGATGCGCCGCCCGATTCTTGAAACAGCTGCCATAACAGGGCGGCGACGCCGCCGCGTTTGCCAGTACTATCCTCATTCCCGTCGGCATCGACACTACCAAGCGAATACAGCCAAGGACTAGCGAAATATCGTTGGGCGAAACAGAGATTGCCACCGGACTCGCCGTAGCCGCATAAACTATCGGCCAAGTGGGACAAACCTTCATCAAGGAAGAGCGCTTCCTGGGGCACATCCCGTTCGCCATCGCGGAGACGCCTCAAGGTTTTAACCTGGAAATGTATCAGATGGCGCAACTCATGGCCGACGGTCGCGGCCAAGGATGCGAGAGAATACGCGGCGGTATTCGCGTCCGGTACGGCTAGATACACTATGTCGGTTTCGTTGGACGAAGGATTGTAATCCGAGGAAGATATATCGTCGTTCCATGACAAACAATCGGAGGGATTGAAGAAACCGATGATTTTTTTCGTTTCGTTGATTTTAGGACTAAGGAGAATATTGACGCCCCCGTCGCCGTCAACATCGAGGCTTTCTCCCCAGACCGCCCAGATCCG
>CAZJJK010000012.1:41779-43107 GCA_964546285.1 uncultured Treponema sp.
GAAGACATTCCGATATAATACCGTCGGCTTTCGCCGGAAACGTAAACCGACGAATCGACATGAACGATCCGGACCGTGGAAGCTCCGCAGCTGTCTACGCAATAAATGCGGTGCTCGCCGGACATCAAGCTGATGGATAAAGTCCCGCCGGTTCCAATGGCGATGTCGCCGTCATACCAAGATATGGTACCTTCCCCTGTAGCGACGAGCACGATCGTCGTATCCGGATCGATTACCACATCCGATGCGGGAAACAAGATACGCGGCAACGACGCGGAATAGGCGCTATTTCCCGAACAGGCTAAAAACGATAAAACGATTAGCGCGACGGCGGAAAGAAAAATTATCTTATTCCGTGACCACACGGTACGGCTCCCCGTCCGCGGACGACGCTGAGCAATAATTCGCCGTTTCGTATAAGGGATCGCCCGCCTGCCACCTGGCCGATACCATTATCAACAACGACGAGGTCGCGGGCAGCGATCCGGCCGGTATAATGTGAGCGGCCGCGGACGAAGTGCCGGCATATACCAGACTGGTGCCTTTCGCCGTGGTTATTTGGTAGGCGGTCGCGCCGCTTACCTCATTCCACGCGACGGCGATATCGGTCTGCGCATCCAGCGCGGCGGCCGACGATCCGGTGTGACCATTTGCGTCCATCACCTGCGTTATCGCGGCGGAATCCGAAAGAACGCGATGTTCAACGGCGTACTTTGTCTCCTTATCCGAAAGGACGCTCCGTACCTCCGCTTCCCAAATACCAGACCGCCGTGATCCCGCCGATCCGATATAACAGCCTTCATCCGAATTAAAACCGACGATTTCGGCCGTGCCGTCAGGCGACCGGAGCGTGACCATCGCGCCGGTCAAGGCGTTGCCGTCCGGCCCCTCCACAAATACCTTGACGGCAGGCGGCGCGACCGAGTCGGAAATGATAGAGATTCTGACAATAAACGGCTCAGAAAACCAGGAGCAGGAGGCTAGGCTTATCAATACTAGAAAAAAAACAGAAATTCCGGCTTTCATTGCTTTATCAATTCGCCGTTGTCACCCAGCTTGTAATTCATCCTGATCGCGAGGATCTCGTCATTATTCTGGAAGATCATGAGGTCGCCGTATTTGTAGGAACAATTCAATTGCCAAATATCACCCCAAAGCGCTGGGTCCCGCCCCACCAGCTTTCCGGTCTCATAATCGAATAAGAGCGTTTCGGTCTGACCGGTCACATACATGATTCCATTATACGCCTGAGGCTGGGAACCGAGAGAGGAAGCGGTATAGGAGTACCCCCATTTTATAGTACCGGTATCCAGGTTGAAGCGAGCGAC
>CAZJJK010000013.1:0-17425 GCA_964546285.1 uncultured Treponema sp.
CCCTTCCTCAATTTACCCGGCTTCCTATTTGCCAACGGGCTGTTGGACAATTTAGCCATCCCCATATTAGAATAAAGGCTTCTTGCTCGGTTTTGAGCGGAAAGCGGAATGGTGAAGGAGAAAAGGATGTCTATAAGATTTTTCTCGGAAAATCCGGACAAGGCGAAGGCTGAGAAGTTTTTTCTTATCTATACGCCAATTTGGATGGGCTTTATCGCTATAAGCACTTTTACCGGTTTCATAGGGGGCAATGGCGACTTCGGCGCTATACTCAAATCTCTTGTTGTCGGCTCTCCGCTCTTTATCTATCCCCTGCTGGCGTTCCGTCGGACCGATAAAAACATTCCGTTGGCCAAAACATACTGGCTTAAGGCTAATGTTTTTATCGCGCTCTTAAGCTTCTTTGGAACCTATTTTGGAACGGAATACTTTTTCGATGTTTTAGGCATGGTATATAACTATCCTAATCAAAAGCTGGCTTTTGATTCCGCTTTGCTGGGAAGCGGAACGCAGGTAGTGCCGCTTTCCATGTATTTTACTACTTTGGCGTATTTTATGACCTATCATAGCACCGCCTCAGTCGCTATTCGCGTACTGAGGACCTCGCCATTGGGCAAAATTAAGATACTCTATCCAGTAATCGTCTTAGCGATAGGCTATGCCTGGGCGTGGTTGGAGACCTTCCTAATGGCAAATCCGCGTAATCAAGAATTCTTTTATTACAAAGATTTAGACAGGATGTTATTATTTGGTTCGCTTATCTATACCAGCTACTTTGTGGTTACCTTCCCGGTATTCCACGCTATTGACGAAAAAAAGGACAAACCCTGGAGCTTGGCCAAAACGGCGGTAGCCGCTTTAGCTTGTTCTATGGCTGTCTTTTATCTCCTTGACTTCTGGGCTTTGGCGATCGGAACTTTATAGGATAGGCCCGGCCAGCCGAGGCTGGCCGGGCCATGGCGAGCATCCTTTCAGTTTATATATCCGGCGCTTCCCGCAGGACATAATCTTCCGCTTCTTTGCTCCAAAGGCCATTATGGCGTTCGCATATAGCGGCTAGAGCGGCGTAAAAGGGTTCGGTTTGACCATGTTTTGCGAAATCGGCGATAGCCACTAGATCCATTTTTTTATGGGTATAGATCAACTTTTTCCCGCCGGGAATAACGTCCAAGCGGAGGGTAGTGTCTGGAACGGCGTTTAATCCGCCAACATGCGTAATCATGAATACCGGGTTTATCCGTCCGTCCGCCATCATCGCTAGGGCTTCAATCATGTCATCCGTGTTGCCGCCGGAGGTTCCGACCAGATGATGAGACGCGTAGTGAACATTATAGAAGTTGAGCGCCGCTGAAAACGAGGGATCGGTGGGGCCCGCGAAAAAATTCAAGCAGCCGTCCTGTCCTAGCAGCCGGTCGCCTAATTCCACTACGGCCTTGACCGGCGCGAATACAAAAACATCGTCATAGAGTTTACCTCCATTGAGCTCTCGCAGGTAGCTTTCTGGATCGCTCAGGTTCTTTGTGTTAACATATAAGAGTTCGACGCCCCGCTTTTTCGCCTCGGCCACGCTTAACAGAGCTTCAGCCCGCCTTAAACGCTCGTCATCGATATCGGTAACGACCAGCCTGCTTGGTTTTATATCCGCGTGCAGAGCGTAGTCTATAGCGCTAAGCCCCATAGGGCCGACTCCGGCGAGGAGGGCGAGCGACCCGCCGGGGACTATCCCCATACGGTGAACATAGGAACCGCCCGTGCTGTGGTATTGGGCGTGGAAGGCGCCAATAACGCAGGAAACCGGCTCGGATAGAGAACCCATGAAAAAATTATCGGCCTTATACTCAAGCAGACAGCCCAGTTCCATGACTTCGGATGGAATAATTATCCAAGTAGCGTCCCCACCGATGTATTCATAGGAATAACCGGGGGCCCATAAGCTCCCCTGGTAGTTTAAAGCGGGCTGGATAGCGAATTTCGCGCCGACACGGAACGTATCTTTCCATTTTTCCCCAACTTTCTCAATCAGGCCGCAGAATTCATGGCCGACTATGATGGGGTTTTTAGCCAGATCGTGACGAACCCGTTTATGAGCGGCGCCCTGTATGGCTAATTTATGGCTAGACATACAGATAGAATCGGAAACAACCTTGGCTAGGATTTCATCGTCTTTTAGATCCGGAAGTTCAAATTCTTCCAGTCTGAGGTCGTTAACGCCATGCAGTCGTATGGCTTTGGTCTTCATGCTGACTCCTTAAGGGCGTCGTTCAACGTGGCTGAGCCACCGTTTCCGATAGCTGTCTAACTTGGCGTTGGCGATTTTCGGGATTTCATGGTAATCCACTGAAAAATCGTCGCTTAGGTCGCCCAGTTCTTTGCCGGTAAGCGCCATTTTCGCTGTCATAGCCGCGCCAAGAGCGCTCGCTTCCTTTATATCGCTGAGAAAAACACGGTTTCGCGGCAGGGCGGACGATAAAAGAACGTTATACGCTTCGTTTTTGCGGAAGCCGCCTTCGGTATATAGCTCTTGGCCATCGCTTAGACCAGAACGGCTAAGAGCGCTAAGGGTTTGCATTACGAGGGAAACACGGAGTATCGCGATTCCCCTGTCATAGGAGGAAAAGCAGGGTGGGCGTTTTCCGCCGGCCTTTAGGTCTCTAAACGTATAATCAACACCGTTTTCGCTAACGCGCGCAGTGGAAAAGGGGAATTGGCCGGAACCGGGAACCAGTTCCGGCAGTATATACGCGTCATTGGCGAGCATCGCGTCGTACAGTTCGGCGTCGTAAGGGGGTAGCTCATCGCGTCCATGGATGGCCATAAGGAGAGAAGACCAGGTTTCGAACTCCTGCCCCCCTAGGAAATTCGCGGTTTTTATCGGGCTATTGAAGGCGGAGCGATTATAGAAGACCACTTTTCCCAATTCGTCGGGGAGAAAACCATAGGTGCTTGTCGGGTTCATGATAACGCACCAGGTCCCGGTAGAGTTTAAGACAAAGCCGCTCTTCCCCTTTTTCGCGAAATGAGGCAAGAGGGAGGCGTTAGAATCATGAATACCGAGGGTGACAAGGGTGTCAGCGCGAAGGCCCGTTTTCTTGGCGATATCCGGCGTAATGGTGCCTAGCGTATCCCAGGGCCGATTCAGGATGGCGGGCATTTTATCGTTTAAGCCAAGGTCTTCCGCTACCGTTGACCAGCTGTCGCGTTCCCAGTCCCAGAGATAGGTGTGACAGCCGACGGAGGTGCCCTCGGTGCCGAAACAGCCGTTTAAGCGCGAAGCCCAATACTGGGGGTAATTGAGAATATGCCTGACCTTGGAGTAGGCCTTTGGATAATATTCTTGAGAAAACATAAGACCCTTGGCTAGATTGATCAGGGCATTAAAAGGGGCTGTCCCTGTTATCGCCTGTAGGGTTTTTCGGTCTCCAAAACGCGTATAAAAGCGTTCATGAAAAGCTTCTCCCGGCTCATGGGTATAGTAAACGCAGGGCAGACAGGGCGATCCGGCTTCATCAAGCCCGACAAAACTGGCTCCATGTGTGCTGATGGCGATGGCCCGTATCGGAAAGCGTTTGGCGGCTTCGGCCAAGCGTTCCAGATACCAAGTTTCTATAGCCGGAAGATTATGAGTTTCAAGGCCGTCAAGCATAAGCGGAGGAAAACATCGATATTCGGCGTTAAGCTGGCGCAGGCCTTGGTCATAGATAGCCAATTTTTTGTTTGTCATGCCGATATCGATGACGGCGATGGCGTAATCCATTGTCTCCCCTAATGGAGCATAAGTTGGCCGCCGGTCACGGGGACGGCTTGCCCGGTTTCGTATTCCTGCTCCACGATATAGTAAATAGCTTTCATGACATCTTCTCCGGCGCAGCCTCGGCCTAAGGGCACCTTCGCTTCATAGTGCGCCCTGACATCGGCGATGCTTCGGGCTCCCGCGACTTTTCCGGCGGCTAGATATTGGACAAAAAGCCCCTTGTCCTTGTCCGACCACAGCGGTCCGTCAAAAAAATTGCCGGGGCAGACGGCGTTTACCTTGATTCGATAAGCCACCAGTTCCAACGCGAAGCTGGCGGTAAGTCCTATCCCGCCAAATTTTCCCCCAGCGTAAGCGCCGTTTTTATTTGATCCCGCCAAGCCAGATTTGGAATTTATCTGGATTATATCCGTATACCAAGCTGGCGCGGTTCGCCATTGGCGGCGCAATAGTCCGCCGCCATGCTTAGCCACCAGGAAAAACCCGATATAATTCACGTCCGTCACGAGCTTGAAGCTGTCCAGGTCTTGCTCTAAAACGCTTCCCGCTTTAAGGATTCCGGCGTTGCTTATCACCAGGTCTAAACCGCCAAGGGTTTTGGCCACGGTCTGGAAAGCCGCTTCCACGGATTTTTCTTTTGTCACATCGATGGCCAAGGGAAAGACGCGGGTTTTGCCGAAAGACGCGTTGAGCTCCTTGGCGAGCGCCTCGGCGCCGTCACGGTTGATATCCGCCGCGAAAACCAAGGCGCCGGACGCGGCCAAGCCTCGGACAATTTCCTCGCCGAAGCCCTGGGCGCCGCCGGTAACCAGGGCTATCTTGCCGTCAACGACCCGTGAACGCTCGGTGGCCGAGCGTTTCTCGCTGTGAAGGGAGGGCGGCGCGAAAACGATAGCGGAAGCGTCGCCGCGGTCCGCGCGGCTTTTCGCGTCTTCCAGATCGGCGCCGAACCAATACGCGCTGGTCTTGCCTCCCACGCTGACAAGGGCGCACGAGGGTAAACGGATAGGGGCGCGGTCGCCGGCCGCGGCCGCGGCGGCGCCGCTCAAGGCGTGATCAAAGGTCCAGGAATCAAAGGTTTCGGTTAATAGCCGCGCCGCGCCGCCTTCGTCAAGGCCTTTCTCGCCGACGACGGAATCAAAATTCACCGTAAGAGCTTCCGCCGGTATGGTTTTTAGCGCTTTTAAGCTTTTATAGACAACGCGGGGGCGTTTTGACGAGCGTAGGGAAAGGCCGCGGAGCAGCGGCATGATAATATGATCCATCATGAAATCCTCCGTCGCCCTATAGTAGCGGCGATGTCGGCTAAGCCGCTAGATGGTGTCGATAAAAGGCTAAAGCCGGCCTGGCCTTTCGTAAGGGTCGTTCCAGCTTGGGCTAGGTCGTCGGCGGCTATGGCACGGCCCGCGGCGGCGTACGCGGCTATTCGGGCGGCTAGGCCGTGGGCGGCCAGGCCGCAAGCGGCCAGCGGATTGTCCGGGTGGAAAAAACCTAAGGCGGGATCGAATTCGGAAAGACACTCATGAGCAACAAGGGCCCAGGTACTGTCGATAAGATGGCGAAATTCGGCCTGGCGGACCTCCGGACAATTAAAGCTTTGCCGGGAACTATTGATGTCGACGCCCGATATTTCTATAAAACCGTGTTCGGCGCACAGGCGGCGCACCCGCCGTAATTGATCAAGGCTGTTCCGGGGCGGCATATACGCTATCGCCCGGTATCCGATATCGGCCAGTTCGTCAAAGAGCTCGTCGAGATACGCGTCCTCGAACTTTTCCGCCTTTTTATCGCCGGTAGGCGATTCGCCGACATCGCCCAAATAGGCGTAAGCCGGTACCGCCCCGATGTCCATGGCAAAGGCTACCACTTGACGAGCCGGCAAACATTCGGCCTCATCCGGCTGGATGAACACGCTGTCCAGAAAGGCGGCTTTAAGAAAGCCGATTAGGTCAAAGCGATAGTGGATGTTATCGGGTTCGGCCAAGCGGCGGGCCGTTGACTCTGGCGCCTTCGCGCCTAAACATTGATCCAAACCCTGTATCAGCCGTTGGCCGCGTCCGTAGCTTTCTATAAGGATATCGGCTAAGGCGGCGAGCAAGTGACGCTCGGTAATGGAGCCGCCATTGGCCGCTTGAGAGCGCGCAGACACATCCTTATCAAAATCGATAGGGCGTAGTCCCGCCGCGGCCAGTCTTTCGTTTATCGCGGCGCTCATCAGCCGGCCGCGTTGGTCGCGCCGCGCCCGAGGCGCCTTAAGGAAGTCCTCAATCCGCGGTCGCTCCCGTTCGGGTATGCCTTGGATGGTCATATAAGCCAAGCCGGGCGAATCGGGGTTGTTGATTTTCCGAGCGGCGAAGCGGCCGCCCGCCGTTTTACGGAAGCTTACCCGGAGTTCAAAGCCGGTACAGCAGCCTAAACCAAGCAGACGGCAGGCGGCTCTCATTTCCCCAGCGGCGGCGATGGAATCATGGTCCACCGAACCGGCGGCCGCCAAGCCCGCATCCCTGGCCTTAAGGGCCGCCATAGTCGGCGTATAGGGACTGAAACTGTAAATAGTGTGGATATGGTTGTTGATTTCGGCGAAAGGGGAGGGCGCGGTCGGCGCCTGTGTCTCACGCGAAGAACGCCGGACGGCTTCATAGGCGGCTAAAGCCGCCAAACGCTCTTCCGCCCTTAGCGCCGGGTCGTTTATACGCTCCAAAGGGGTTTGGGCTTTGTCCACGCCGGTTCCTAAACGCCTAAGCGGCGGCGGCGGGCTAGCTCCATATCGCTCTGGATCGTGTTTGGCTGGTGGCCGCGCAACGGCAGGACGCGCTCATGTATCGTATCGATAATCCAGTCAGCCTGCGGAAAATAAAGATTCTCCAGCTCAGCCGCCGGGGTTATCCAATTGCGGCTACCTACCACGGCTACCGGCGCGTCCAGATAGTCAAAGGCCAAGCTTTGAACGGTACTAGCTACGCTGTGGAGGAAAGAGGCGCGCTCGGCGGCGTCGCTGGCCAACACCAGGCGGCCTGTCTTTTTGACCGACTCCACCAGGAGTTCGTAGTTGAGCGGATTGATCCAGCGGAGATCGATGACTTCCGCTTGCAAGCCGTAATCGCTCTCTAAACGCTGAGCCGCCTCTAAAGCGCGGTAAAGAGTGGCTCCAAGAGTGGCGATGCTTATATCGCCGCCTCGCCGCCGCACAACCGGTTCGCCTTCCGGAATTTCATAATAGCCTTCCGGTACGCCGCCCTCTTGGAATTGTTCGCCGAGGTCGTAGAGTAGCTGGCTTTCAAAGAATAATACCGGATCGGTGCCGCGCAGGGCCCAGTTGAGCATGCCCTTAGCGTCATAGGGGGTGGCTGGAAAGACGGCTTTGAGGCCGCTGATATGGGCGATCATAGCTGTCCAGTCCTGGCTGTGCTGAGCCCCATACTTATTGCCTATGGATACGCGGATTACTAGAGGCATTTTAAGCAGTCCGGCGGACATGGCCTGCCATTTGGACGCTTGATTGAAAAGCTCGTCGCCGGCGCGGCCCATGAAGTCGCAGTACATAAGCTCCACCACCGCCCTGCCGCCGGACAGCGCGTAGCCCACGCCGGACCCGATGATAGCGCCTTCGGAAATTGGGCTGTTGAAGAGACGCCTGTAGGGCAAAAGCTCCGTAAGACCTCGGTAGACGGCGAAGGCGCCGCCCCAATCGCGGTTTTCCTCGCCCCAGGCGGCCATGGTCGGATCAATGGCGAAACGGTGAAGCAGGGCCTCGAATAGGGCGTCGCGGTACTGGAATACCTTGTTTTTGGAAAGGGCTTTGCCGTTCGCGTCAAGCGCGAAGCGAGCCTTGGCGGCAAGGGCCTTTACCCTGGGATTCTCCGCCGTCCGCTGGAGCAGTTCGCTTTCGCCCTCCGCCATTTTTTCGGCCTTGCCGTTAGAGAACATCGCCTTTTCGATAAAGACGCCGTCCACCCTTGGGGAAAGCGAGTCGTCCACGGCTAGCTTAAGAATAGGTATCAGTTTTTGGACGATAGTGTCGCGGCGTTTCGCCAACTCATCCGCCGAGCTTAAGCCGTTTGATTCAAGATAAGCGCCGTAGGCTTCTATGGAATCAGCTTCCTGCCAAAGCTTGATCTCTTCCGTTGTCCGGTAACTGGATGCGTCCGAGGGTGAATGGCCGGAAACCCGATAAGTCAGCACATCCAGCAAAGCCGGCCCCTGGCCCTTTAGGAGCAGCTCTTTTTTACGCCTTACGGCGTCAGCGACGGCCAAGGGCTTATAGCCATCCACCCGCTCGGCGTGAGCGTTGTCGGGATTAAGCGCCGCGCCAACGCGGGCTAAAATGTCATACCCCATGGTTTCGCCCTGGGTCTGCCCGCCCATGCCATAAAAATTATTGAAAAAATTGAAGAGAATAGGCGGAGCCCCGCCGTCATCTTTTGGCCACAAGCCGCGGTATTGATCCATGGCCGCCATGGACATAGCCTCCCAAACCGGACCGCAGCCCATAGACGCGTCGCCGATATTAGCCACGACGATGCCGCCCCTTTTGTTGATTCGCTTAAATAAGGCGGCGCCTACGGCGATATCGGCTGAGCCGCCGACTATCGCGTTATTGGGCATGGAGCCGAAGGGGGGGAAGAAGGCGTGCATGGAACCGCCCATGCCCCGGTTGAAACCGGCTTTCCGGGCGAATATCTCCGCCAGAGTACCATATAAGACAAAATTCTCAGCCAAATCCTTTACGTTTTTATAGGGAACGCGCTCGGCCATAGCCAGAATATCGCCGCCCATATAGTCCTTCATAATAGCTTCCAGCGTCACATCTTCCATTTGGATTAAGGCGGATAGGCATTTAGCTAGAATTTCGCCATGGCTGCGATGGCTCCCAAATATATAATCTTCTGGAGTAAGCACTAAACTTTGACCCACCGAAGACGCTTCCTGGCCTATGGACAGGTGGGCGGGCCCTTTATGGTTGTATTCTATTCCCCGCCACGCCCCTTGGGTCTTTATGCTGTTGAGCATGGTTTCAAATTCTCGAATCAGCGCCATATCGTACCAAACGCGATTCAAACGTTCGGCGCCATAAAGCTCAATTTCGGCTTTGGGATCAGCCTTATACGCGTTGATGGGGATGTCCTTTATTTTTAGGACTTGACCGCGTCTAATTTTTTGGGGGTCCACTAAAATCGATTTGGGCATAATTTCCTCCGATGCCTAGCTTCGTTAATCCAAGCTCCACGCCGCGTCTCGGATCAATTCGCAGACTGTCGGGTGGGGGAAAATAATTTGCTTAAGATCCGCGGCGCGCAGTTCCATCTCAATCGCCGCCGCGCCGCCCCAAACGAATTCCGAAGCGTACGGGCCAAGCGCGTGAAGTCCGAGTAGTCTACCGGCGCGGCCATTTTCCTTTTCAGCGATAAGTTTTACGGCGCCCGGCGCGGCGAAACCCCGCTCAGCCGCGAAACGGCCGGATAGTTTCATTGGGACAAGCGCCGTTTTTACCTGGTAACCGGCGGCGCTAGCTTCGGCTTCGTTTAGGCCGACGCCAGCCGCTTCCGTCAGACCGTAAACTACCCAGGGTATAGCCGTATAGCGCATACGCTCGGAGGCCGATTCGCCGCCTCCCTCCTGATTGGCGAGTGTCGCCTGGATGTCGGCGGCGGCCACTTCCGCCATGCGGTAGGCTGAATGGGCCAGCAGACTCCGTCCGGTACTATCTCCCGCCGCCCAAACGCCGCTTAGGTTAGTCCTCATTCGGTCATCGGTACGCACCCCTGATGGGCTTATATCAAGGCCTATATCCTGTGCGCCCCAGCCTGTACTATTTGGTCTTCGGCCAGCCGCCATCAATACGAGATCAGCGTGTATAGTCCCTGGGGCGCCGGTTTTATCGGTATAAAACACCGAAGCCCCTTCTATCTTATCAACCCTGTGGCCTAGAAGGAATTCCACCGGCTTAAGAGCCCGGCGGAGCAGGGGCGCTATATCGGCGTCCATAAAGGGAACGATTTCATCCATCATTTCGATAACGGTCACGTCCGAGCCAAGCGCCGAAAAAAGCCCGGCGAATTCCACGCCGATAACGCCGCCGCCTATGACGCATAGTCTTTTTGGCGGCTCTTCCAGCCTGAGTATGCCGGTAGAGTCAAGTACCAAGGGATTGTCCTTCGCGCCTGGAATGGGCGGCGTAAGCGGGGATGAACCGGTCGCGACAAGAACGGCCCGGGCGCTGTACTCCAGCTCCCCGCCAGCGGCGCCGCTGACGCCGATACGATCCCGCGCTAATAAGCGCCCTTCGCCGGCGACTATTTCCACCTTTGCGCCGCGCAGCTGGGCGGCGACGCCGGAGCGTAATTTGGCGATGACATCGGCCTTTCTTTCCCGCATAACGCTGTAATCGTAGGAAAGGGCTTCGGTTTTTATGCCATACTTCGCGCCTTCCTTGGCGTGGCTATACAGCTTGGCGCAATGAAGCAAGGTTTTTGTGGGAATGCAGCCGACGTTGAGGCAGACGCCGCCTAGTTCGGCTTTTTCAAGCAACAAAACGCGGCGGCCGCTTTGGCCTAAACGCTGAGCGGCGGTGTAGCCGGCTGGTCCGCCGCCAAGGATAGCTATATCGTACATGGCGTCTCCTATTTAGCCAGCCATAGGTCGATATCGGCGACCGCGCGGCCAAGGGCTTGGAGGAAACGGGCGGCTGTCGCGCCATCCACCGCTTGATGATCGATGGTGAGCGAAAGACCGATGCTTGGACGGAATTCCACCGAGCCGTCATCGGTTTTTACAGGCTTTAGTCCAATGCCGCACAGTCCGAGTATGGCCACTTCCGGCGTATTGAGGACCGGCGTAAAGCTCTCCACGCCATAAGCGCCTAGATTGGAGACGGTAAAGGAGGAACCGTTCAGCTCTTCTTTGGTTATCGTTCCGTTTTGACAGGCGGCCGCCAGACGTTTAGCTTCCTCGGCGATAGCTTCCAGTCCTAGTTTATCGGCTTGGCGAAGCACTGGCACCATGAGGCCCCTCGGCGTATCCACCGCCATTCCAAGATGGACCCGTTTGAAGTGTCTAAGAGTGTCAGGGTATTTATGGGCGTTCATATAGGGAAAACTGGGTAAAAGCCGTGAAACTAGAAAAAGGATAAGGTCGTTGATAGTTATTTTGGCAAGCCCTAGTTCTTCTGGAGCTTTCTTAAACCGAGCGCGGAGCGCTTGAAGCCGGCTGGCGTCGGCTGAGGCGTTTAAGGTGAATTGGGCGGTGGATAGCAAGGATTCGCGCATCCTATCCGCGATTATTTTCCGAACGCTTTTGATCGGGCTGTCCGTATAGTCGGCCTGCTTAGTTGCCGCGGCGAGCTCCGCGCTGGAAAGACGGCCGCCAAGAGCTTCTCCCGTTTTTGGCAGATCCACAAGTCCGGTGGAGCCGGACCGCAAAAGCTCGGCGGCGGCGGCCGTTAGGGGGGGACGAGTAGCCAGCGCTTCTTTGATATCGCGCTCAATTATCCTCCCGCCGGGCCCGCTGCCGTCAAGGATGGAATAATCCACCGCTTTTTCTCTAGCGAGTTTTTTTGCCCTGGGCGAGGCCGACAGAAGCGCCTGGCCTGAGTTTTGAGGGGGAGCCGCTGATATTGAAGTTGCCGAAAGAGCGGATGTGGGCGTGGCGGCCGGCGCGGCGGGCGGCACGGCGGCCGCCGGCGCTGTATCGCCAACCGTGGCGGCATCAGCCTTAGCTAACGCGCTCCGCCAATCTTCACCGCTCCGCCCAATCACGGCGATGGGTTCCAGTACCGGAACATCGTCGCCCTCGGTATAGAGTAGCTTGAGAATGACGCCATCGACGCCTGACGCCACTTCAAAGGTGGCCTTATCGGTTTCCACGTCGCAGACCGGGCTGTCGGCGGCGACCGAATCGCCTTGTTTCACCTTCCAAGCGACGATAACGCAGGATTCGACCGTGTTGCCCTGGCGGGGCATAATCAATACATGGGCCATCGCTATCTCCTATTTCGCTATCCGTATATCGATGCCGGACTTTCTTAACTCGGCCTCGGCTGCCGCCTCAAGGGCGGCGTCAGTAACGATTACATCGATTTTTGATAGGGGCAGAACAGAGGCGAAGCCGGCGCGGCCCCATTTGGAGGAATCGGCCACTAAAACGGTGGTGGCGGCCCTATCCCTCATCGCCTTGACTATTTCCGCGCCTTCAACCAGGTGGGTGGTTATACCGCGTTCCAGCGTAAAGCCGTCTGTGCCGACAAAGGCGAGACGGACATTGAGCTTGCCGATGGCGCTTAAGGCTATCGGCCCAACCAAAGACTCGGTGTAGCGGCGGAATTCGCCGCCGGTTATGGTAACCTGAAGAGCTGGGTTAAGCCGGGCGTACGTAAAGGCGAGTGTTGAGTTTGTGACTACATGGACATCGCGCCGGCCTAAAAGGAATTTAGCGATCAACGCGGTCGTGGTCCCCGCCTCTATCATGATGACGTCCCCGTCTTGGACCAATTCAGCCGCGGTTCGGGCGATGGCTGTCTTTTCGGCTATCCGCTCTTTTTGACGTTCCATGATATCGCGATGCACCGCCGCCGAGGCTCCGCCCCGCGTTCTGGAAAGCCAACCTTTTTCTTCCAAAGTCGTTAATTCGGAGCGGATTGTCACTTCGGAAACGCTAAGGGTTTTGGCTAGGGCCGTGACGGAGACGCTACCATTTTCCGCGAGAGCGGTAAGTATTTTTTGTTCTCTTTCGTTTAGTTCATTAAACAATTTCGAAACCCTTTCAAAGTGCTTATGAAATAGGATAGTAATGCTTTTCTTTTATCCTGGCAAGCCGCTATTAGTGTGCGGAAGCTTAGGTTTTCCTGTTTCGCGTTATTTCTCCTTGTCATACGCTTAGCTAACTGCTGCCAATTTTGTTGAAACCTATAACCGCTGATCGGAAAGCGCTAGCTTACCCCAAAATGTCCCACGCATGCCTAAATCTTCACAAAGCCAGATAAGATCATTCAGTACTAGGTGTCGGCGAAGGTATCATCGTCGATGGAACTAAAACTATCGGTACCATGAGGCTAAAAAATGGACAAAAAAGCTCCGTTTAGCATTGATTCAGTCTCAGAACCAGCGGTTTATCTTTTTTACATTTCTATGTTTGATAGGTAATTATAATAATATCATTTTTCAACAAAATTGGCAGCAGTATATAAAGCTTAGCGCTGTTTTGGAAAATCAAAGCTTTGATACACTAATTATAAACAGGCCTTGACAGAAATATTCAACAATGTTACAAGTGTAGCATATTAGTGAGGATGTAGCGTATATGAAGAATGATATAACGCCTAATGAATTCGCGATCCTAAAACTTCTGTGGAAACGCGGACGCTTGTCTAAGCGGGAAATCCATGATGTGGAAGGCGAAAAAAACCGATGGTCGTATTCAACGACAAGAACCGTCGTGGATAGGATGGCGGCTAAAGGTTATGTGGCGAAGGAAAATTTTCATGGTCTTAACGTGTACTCGTCAAAGATCCCTAAAGCCGTAGCCTATGCCCAACAAGTGGCGAAGCTGGCCGAGTCCGTTTTTGAGCTGGATAGTCTCGCTCTGCTGCCGCTTTTCAGCGATAGCACCGTCCTATCCCCAGAGGAGCTGGATTCGCTCCGCGCTTTACTGGAATCTAAGGAGACTGAGGTATGATAACCTATTTGTCTCTTAGCTTAACCTTATCCGGCGTATTAGCCCTTAGCGCCTTGGCCTTATCGGCTTTTAAGCGAGTAGCTCCGGCCTTACGTCTGGCCCTGCTTTACTCCTTTTTGCTTAAGTCGCTGTTGCCTTGGGGCCTTATCGATATCTCCTCTCCGATAACTTTACCTCAGCTGTCCGCGTTCTTTACCAAGACCGCGGCTGAGGCTCTTCCGGCTCCTAGCCCGGACTTGTCTTCCAATTTTCGGTCCGAGCGGGTGAATGAGGCTAAGCTCCATCACTATGGATCGATGCTTGAGCAAGGGCTTCTAATCGCTTGGGTGGCGATAGCCGCGAGTCTCGTTGTCGCCGCCCTTATTCGGCTGGCTCTTCTTCGCCGAGCTGTTGGGCGGTCGCTTAGGCTGGGGCGTTTCACCACGGTGGCAGCGCGTACTGATGGCGTTCCTCCTGTCCGGGTTGTCGTGATGGACCGTATTCGCTCGCCGCTCTTGTTCCGCCGTCATGGCTGGGTGGTACTCGTTCCCCAGTTTTTTTCGTTTCTCAGCCAAACCGATCAGCGTGTCGTGATTGCCCATGAAATGGCGCATATTGATCGTCTCGATTTCGTTAAGTATCTCTGTCTCGGCTTTATTCGTCTGCTATTTTTCTTTTCGCCCTTCGTCAAAATCATCATCGGCCTGATCGTTGATCAGGAAGAAAAGGCGGCTGATCGGCGGGCGATGAATTCATTGGGGCTTTCGCCCGGAGCGTACGGCCGGGCTATTGTCAATTTTTGCGCGCGAGCCAGCGAGGGCCGTTATCTCATACCCGCTTTCGCGGCATACGCGAAATCAGCTAAGAGGAGATTAAGAATGAGGCTAATTGGTTTATTCGATAGAACGACGCCCAACAAGGTCGCTGTCATCGCGTCTGGGGCCTTGCTGGCGGTCGTCTTGCTCGTGTCGCCGATCGCGGCGGAGCCGGGGCCGAGCGTCGCCGCGCCTGAAAGCGTCAAAGCGATGACCGAGCTGGTGCTTATCCGCCCGTTTGAGGGCGGCTGGATATCCCTGCCTTTCGGTCTAAATATCAATCCTTTTACCCAAAAGGAGTTCTTTCATAATGGCATCGATATAGCTTGGAAAATTGGAACGCCGATAAAGGCGGCGGCCTCTGGCGTGGTGTCGGAAACCGGGAATGATGAGCGCGGTAATTACATCGTAATCGCGCATGGTGATGAACTGGCCAGCCTGTACTGGCATTTGGACTCTATCGCCATTCAAGCTGGTCAAGCGGTAGAAGCTGGCGAACAGATTGGATGTTTGGGGAATACCGGCCTTTCCACCGGTCCCCATCTCCATTTTGAACTGCGCCGCGCCGGTGAGGCTATTGATCCAAGGACCGTAATCGATTTTTAACACTTTCTCGCCTCGGGCGGTGTTTTTCGCTGTTGACAGCGTTGGCCGCCGCCTCGATACTAGGACCGAGGAACCGCCCGTGGCGAAATTGCTTGTCTTCATATTAAACAAAGAAGAATTGCTTGAGGAAGTCATGGAGGCATACGCCGAGGCGGGGATCCCCGGTGCCACCATCCTTGATTCCGAGGGTATGGGCCGCTTCCTTACCTACGAAGTACCGCTGTTCGCGGACTTTAAAGATTTCATGAAGGGCAATAAACCCTACAACAAGACTATCCTCTCGGTAGTGCGCGATGACCAAGCTATAAGCCGTTTGACGCCGATTCTGAACCAGGTGATTGGCGGCATTGGTAATCCTGGTACTGGTATTATTTTCACCGTGCCGGTGGATTGGTGCGATGGTTTGGCGCCGGAAGAGGACAATGATGAGGAGGCGCCTTCGTGATTCATTTCGCGTCCATATTCCCGTCTGAACGCGCCGCGCTTGGGGTAAAGGCGGCTAGTAAAAATGAGGCTTTGACGGTGGCTGTCCGTTTATTCGCCGAGGCCGAACTCGGCGTGGGGACGGACAAATTGCTGGATGAGGTATTAGCGCGTGAGGCTTTATCCTCAACCGCCCTAGGGGAGGGGGTCGCCGTACCTCACGCGCTCTGCGACTCTATCGGCAAAACCGCGATGAGCGCGGTGAGACTGGCTAAACCCATCCCCTTTCAGGCTCCCGACGGCGTCCCGGTTGATCTTATTTTTCTCATTGTTGGTCCTAAAAGCGATACCGCCGGACATCTACGGCTCCTTTCCAAACTGGTGCGTATCCTTCATGATCCGGAGTTTCGCCGAGAGGCTCGCGCCGCTTCAAGCGGCGCCGCTTTCGCGGCCTTATTGAGTGAGCGGGACTAAAACGATGAAAGCGTGGTCCTTTTGGAAGCTTATACGCTTCTGCGCCACTTTTATGGTTTTGGCCGCGTTCTGGGTTCTTTTTTCCGCCGATATCGGCCTTTTTTCAGTCTTGGCTGGCGTTTTTTCTTCGGTCTTGATCGCGCTGTCCGCTTATGATGTTTTTATAGAGGATTATGAAGCTAGCCGCCGCGCGGTTTTCCCTCGGCTTCTCCCCTTGTTGCTGTATCCCTTTATTCTTACGGTCGCTATGTATCGGTCCAGCTTGGGAATACTCCGTTCTATCCTAAGCGGCCGCGTTTCCCCGCATGTGGTTCACTTTAGGTCGCGTCTGCGTTCGGATTTGGCCAGGGTGGTCTTAGCCGAGTCCATCACCTTCACGCCCGGCACTATCGTCATTGATCTGGACGATGACCACTATGTTGTCCATTGGCTTAACGCCACGTCTCGTCATTCGGCGGTAGCTGGAGCGGCGATTAAGGGCGGTTTGGAGGCCGCTCTCAAGCGGATATGGGCATGATTGAAGGTGTTAGCGCGGCGACAATCATCGTGTTTGCCCTCTGCGCCGCGGCCGCGCTTTTCCGGCTAATTAAAGGGCCGCATGGAGCCGATCGTCTGACAGCCTTATCGATGATTTCGTCTTTGGCTTTGGCGGCTTTGGTACTTTACGGCGTCCGCGAAAACCGTTCGGCCTATTTGGATGTCGCCCTGCTTTACGACATTTTCGGTTTTCTTGGCATCCTGGCTATCGCCGCCTACCTTAAGGAGCGGACATGATCGATATTATTCAGACGATACGGGAATTTGTCTTTGTCGCCTTTTGCGTTGTTTCCTCTCTTTTGGCTATAGCGGGGGTGGTAGGCTTATATCGTTTTCCGGACTGTTATTCTCGCCTGCAGGGCTCTTCCGTGGCGGGGACTACGGCGGTATTCACGGCCTTTTTAGCGGCCTTATTGATAGCTCCGAATTTCGCCGTGGCCGCCCGCGTGGTATTGGTTATCGGCTTTTTCCTTATGTCCAATCCTACCGCCACCCATATTATCGCTCGCTACGCCTGGCAGTCAGGCGTAGAGGCTTGGTCGCCAAGGCGGGATCAATGATAGAACCGCTTTTGCTTTTAACTATAGCGGCTTCCGTTTACGCTCTCGCGGCCAAGGATCTGCTTTATGGCGTAATCGCCTTGTCGGCTTCAAGCGTTTTCTGCGCTTGGTTGTTCTATATTCTTCACGCGCCGGATGTCGCTATTACCGAGGCGGCGGTGGGCGCCGGCGTTTCTACACTGATTTATGTTTGGGTGATCAAAAAGACCGAACGGAGGGACAGTCAGTGAGCCGTCCCGATCGTAACGGCTTTATCGCCGTTATATCGATTATCATTATTGGCGCCGTTCTCGCCCCCCTGCTTATTTCTGAATTCGCGTGGCCGGAAAAAGCTAGGAATATATTGAGCGCTGAAGGCAATCGCGAGACCGGAGCCGAAAATTTGGTAAGCGCTATCTACCTTGGGTATAGGGCTTACGATACCGTCGGTGAAACTATCGTCTTGCTTGTCGCCCTAGCTGGATCCATAGCCCTGATCACTAAGGCCGCGAGCGCGGCGGAAGCCGGGGGCCAAGCGGTTCGCCCGCGTGACAGGGCCACGCCTACAACACTTAGTTCCGCCGCGCCTAACTCCGCCGCGCCGAGAGCCAGGAGAAGCCATACCGAAATAA
>CAZJJK010000013.1:17525-26125 GCA_964546285.1 uncultured Treponema sp.
TCCGCCGCGCCTAACTCCGCCGCGCCGAGAGCCAGGAGAAGCCATACCGAAATAATCGATACCGTCGCGAGTAAACTCGCGCCCATTGTCCTGCTTTTTGGGCTTTATGTGATGGCTTTCGGGCATCAGTCGCCCGGCGGCGGTTTTCAGGGCGGAGTGGTGCTTGCCTCCGGTATCGTCTTTATCGCGCTTGGCCGGCGTGAGGGCGGTTTTGGAGCCATTGACCCGCGCCGAAAATTCTTCGCGGTCAGTACCCTTACCGCCGCCGAAGCGGTCTGCTTCGCTCTCTTGCTTGGTTTGGTTTTTGTGGGCGCCTTTGGCGAGGGGTTTACCGCCAATCCTCTGCCCGCCGACGGCGTCGTACCGCCGGTAGCCTATATTATCGCGATGAACGCGGCCATCGGTTTTAAGGTCGCTTCCGGTGTAGCCTTGCTCTGCGTTTTTATGTTAGGGGACATGGCCAAATGATCGCCCGCGCTCTTACCCTCTGCCTTTTCTTGATCGGTTTATTCGGTCTAATTCGATGCCGCAATATGATCAAGAAAGTGTTTTCCTTAGCTATCATGAACTCGGCGCTTGTCATTTTATTTATGCTGGAAGGGGCTCGGATAGGCGATGCCGCGCCGCTGCTGGAAGCCGGGGGGGCCGCCTCAGCCAACTATGTCGATCCCATTCCTCAGGCTTTAATGTTGACCGCTATCGTTGTCGGTGTTTGCGTTACCGCTTTAGCCCTTGCCTTATCGTACCGGCTGTATTTGGAGCATGGCACTTTGGATTTGGACGAGCTTAGACAACGGGTTGAACATGAGTGACGCTGATTTAGCCCTGTTACCGATTCTTCTGCCCTTAGCGGGAGCGTCGGCGGCTTTTATCGCTAAAGCCTTGCCCGCCGGACGGGCGGCCCGTTTTCTGGAGAGCGCGGGCGCTTTTATCGGTCTTGTCCTGCCTTGGGCGGCACTGATAAGGCTCTATCCTTTGGTGGCCGATGGCGGCGTGGACGCGGTACTTGGTTCTTGGCGTATAGAAATCGGGATAGCTCTGCGTTTTGACGGTTTGGCTTGGTTGGTGGATGTCTTGGGCTATATTGGGGCTGGCGCGGCTTATCTGTATTCGCGGGGAGCCGGGCCGCGCGGTCCGCTCTTCACGACCTTCTTTTTAATCCAAACCGCCGCCTTGGCGGCCGCCGCGGCCACCGCCGACCTATTCAATCTTTTTGTCTGTCTTGAGGTGCTTGGCTTAGCCTCCTAGGTCTTGGTGGCTAGTTCTGAAAAAAGCGGCGCTTTCCTGGCCGCGTTCAGTTATTTGGCCGTTAGTTCCGCGGCTATGGTTTTTTTTCTGTTTGGCGTATTCGGTTTTTACCGCTTAACCGGCAGTTTGTCGTATACCGGCATCGCGGCCGGCCTGGCTCGGCTGCCTGATTCGGGCGGGCTAAGCGCGTCCCTAGCCACCGCTTGCTTGGGCGCGGCTGTCGCTATTCGGGTAGCGGTGATGCCGGTCTATGGCTGGCTGCCCGACGCCCATGCCCTGGCTCCTCACGCTGTATCCGCGGTGCTATCTGGGGTTTTGATTAAAACGCCGCTTTTCGCTTTAGGGCGGCTTTTGGTTTTTTTACCCAAGGGAACGATCGCTATGGAGCTCTTAGGGGCGGCTGGCGCTATTACGGCTCTAGCGGCGGTAATTGTGGCCTTATCCCAGAAAGACGCTAAGCGGCTTTTAGCTTACCATTCCATAAGCCAAATCGGTTACGTGGTCGCCGCCTGGGGGGTGGGCACGGTGGCCGGCTTAACGGCGGCTTTCCTTCACGCCCTGTTCCATGCCCTATTTAAGGGGGGCCTTTTCCTCAGTGTTGGCACCGCGATGGACGCCGCTGGAGAGCGCGATGTCTATAAGCTAAGAGGCGCCGCCGCCTTTCTCCGTTCGGCCGGGGATCGCGCGGGCGTGACGCTGGCCGTTTTCATTTTTGGAGCCCTATCCATCGCGGCCCTTCCTCCCTTTAATGGCTTCGCCAGCAAGAACGCTATTTCCGCTCTGTTTGATTACGATTGGCGCTATTGGGTTTTGTTTATCGCGGGTATAGGTACGGTCGCTTCCTTTTTAAAGCTGTCACGCGTTTTTATGCCGGAGCCGCGCCAAAAAAAGGAGCCTGTCCAGTTTGACCCTAAAACTCCCCCGGTTTTCCCCAGCCCTTCCATCGGCCTTGGTAAAGCGTTTCGTGTTGACTTAATGATGAAGCTCGCCATGCTCGTTTTAGCCTCGCTCTGTCTTATAAGCGGTCTTGGCTGGTCTTTTATCTATAAACAAGCCGTTTTTCTTATAAGCGCTTCAGAACTGCCTTTATTAGGCGACGCCGCCGTGACCGCGACGCCGAGTATCTATAACACGGCTTCCCTGCTTAAGGCCGCTATCACTTTAGGCTCAGGTATTTTAGTATACGCCGCGTTATCGACGAAAATGGGTAAGCGCTTCGCGTCCTTGATCCGGTCCAGACCGAGAAGTTTTGCCGGTTTGGTGGCGGCCTTCTGTTTGGGCTTAGGCCTATTGGCCCTTCGTTTAATTTAATCGCCGCTAGGCGGCTCAGGCTTAACCAACCGCGCTTTTGTGATGATAGCGCCGCGCTTTTTTCTTAAATCCAGGATGGCTTTTTCAACCCTTTCGCGTTTATCGTCGGCCTTGGCGAAAAGTTCTCCCTGGCTTTCAGTGGAAGCGTTCACGGTATTAACCAGAGCCAGCCCGATAAGTCTTATGGCGCGGCCTGGTTCCCGCTTTCGGCGCAGGAGCCTTCGGGCGCTCGCGTATATGTCCTCTATCGATTCAAATTCGCTCCCGCCGCTTTCTCGGATGCTAACGGTTTGGAAATCGTCATAACGCAGCTTAAGCTGTACCGTTTTGCTGTGCGCTCCCTCAGCCATAAGCCTGAAGCGCAGCTCTTCCGCCAATTCCAGTAGGGTGTTTTCTAAAATTTCTTCTGATTTTACATCGTGCTCGTAGGTTCTTTCCCCGCTAATAGAATGGCTTTTAGGGCTATCGCTGAAAATGCCCGGGTCTTGGCCTCGGACTATGCTATAAAGGAAGGAGCTGACGGCTTCGCCGAAAAGGGAGCGTAAGCCGTTCAGCGAGACGGCGCGAAGCCCTGGGACATCGGTAAAACCCAAAGAGCGTAGGCGCTCGGCGGTTTTTTCGCCGACGCCCCACAGCTTGTAAAGCGGGATCGAGTCCAGGAAGGCTTCTTCCTCACCCTTAGGTATATAGAGCAAGCCATCCGGTTTCGATTTAGCGGAGGCCAGCTTGGCGATATAGCGATTCGCGCCGATGCCGATGGAGAGCGCTAAGCCGGTTTTTTCACGAACCAGCTGTTTGAGTGCCGCGCCAGCTTTTAGCGGCGGACCGTAGACTAAAGCCGTGCCGCTCATATCCAAAAAGGCTTCATCGATCGATATTTGACGCACAGCTGGGGCGAAGGAGCGAAATAGGGCCATAAGCTCCAGGGAAGCTTCATTGTAGCGTTTCATCCGCACCGGTAAAAAATGCGCGTTTGGGCAAAGTTTATACGCGGTAGAAATAGGCATGGCTGAATGTATTCCGAAAGATCGAGCTTCATAGGAACAGGCCGATACTACTCCGCGCCGACCAGGGAGGGCGCCCACAACCAGCGGCTGGCCTTTTAGTGAAGGCTTATCCAGTTGTTCCACGGAAGCGTAGAAAGCGTCCAGGTCCGCGTGGAAGATAATGGGAGTCATCGCGCGCGTCCAAAGGCGCTCTTGCTCGTAACCGATAGAAGGTATTCCCCCTCAGTCTTAACTCTGGGCCAGGGCGCGTCCAGATAGAGGGCTTCGGCGCTCAGCGACCCGGTTACATTCGCGGGAAGGATCAACTCCAACGTCAGCGGCAGCGGCGGCCGTTCGCCTAGGCTTAAGCTGGCCGAACGACGGTCAGCGTTGTAATGGTAGGGTACCGGCGAATCGTAAATAGCTGTCGGGCTATCAAAAAGAAGGGTAAGTGCAAAACGTTCGGGGCGTCCGGCCGCGTCCAATCGAATACGCAGGGCTTGCCTGTCCAGAAAAATAGTTTCATCCAGCTCTATCGTAAAAACGCTTTCCCCATTTAGTTTCGCGGCGGCGGTTTCGGCGTTGAGCCTTTCATACACGCGTTTTTCAGGAGCTGGCTCTTTATAGTTTCGGAGTATTACCGCGCTCAGAGCGATGACCGCCGCCGCCCAGACTAGCCTGGCATACCATGTTTCAGCGGATCGGCCACGGCGGCCGCGCGATAGGCTTAAGATACGCCTGAACAATAAAAAATACGGCAGGGCGACAAAGGCCACCGCCGCGGCTATACCCCAAGAACGAGAAAGGAGCAGAGCGACTAGGGTGGAGTTGCCGGAAACGCTCGCTGAAAGGGCCGCGGCCATTAGCTGAATAGGCGAAGCGAAGGCGAATAGGTGGGTTACAAAACGCAGTCTGGTGGCGGCGGCCGCCAGCGCGAATAAGCTGGCCCATAAAAAGGCCGGAACAAAGCTAAGGTCTATCGCGGCGGCCGCTATCATCCCAGTGGATAATAAAAGAACGGCCGAAGCGCCGTAAAAATGGGCCCGCCTGGGAAAGGGTTTCCGGAAAAGCAGAGGCGAAAAAAGTATATACGCTGTCCCTGCCAAGGCGAGACGAAGCGCGGCGAGGGCGCCGGAGTCGCTGGAGAGCTTTTCCCCGCTTAGCGAAAGAAGCCACTCCAGTAAATGTCCCGCCGCTATAAAACAGAGCATCAACAATAAAAAGTATATCGGGAGGGCCCAAGACCGTCTGATAAAGGACAACAAACGCGCTTTCATGGTTCGCCTGTGAATAAGCGAATAAACCAACAAGGCGCTGACGCTAAACCCGACGGATAGAATAAAGAGAAAGACTATAAGGCCCTCTGATAGGCTCAAAACACCGAAGCCAAGGGGGATATTGGCGTAAATTCTTCCCCACTCGTTATCCGCCGTCGGTAGTAAGTTCGCGAAAAGGCTAAGGGCTTCGGCAAAGTCCTCAGGCTTTGGCTTTTCCGGCGGACTTGGCCGGCGGTCGCTCTGGAAAAGCAAAGCCTGGTAATCGTTTTGATTGAGAAAAGCCAGCGCGCTGTGATCAAGCGCTAAACCTAGTCTGTATAATTCCAGATAGTCTGTCACTGAGCGGATCTGTAGCCCGCGTTGAGCAAAGGCCTTTTCGGCGGTGGCGGCGAGCTCGCGGGGCACGAGTTGCCCTCCGGAACCCATAAGCAAGGCGGGCGTCGCGCCGTTATCGGGCAGGTCTAGGTACAGCACCGCGGCCCGTTCCTCGGCGTCAACTAGGGATAAAACATCGCGCAGGCCGATTAAGCCCCCCTCTTCCTTTTTAGCCGCCGCGCCTTCCTCGCCGCTTTCCCTGTCAGCCTCGCGTAGGCGAGCGGCTTCGTCAGCCAGAAAAGCCACCAGTGTCCGTACCGGAGCGCCATCTCGTACTAGTATTTCCGCTAGGGCGGCGGCGGCCAGAACGCCGTAATCAAGCGGCGCGTCGGCTTGCCTCGGCGCCATGGAGAGAGGCGCCGCCACTATCAGCAAAGCTTCATCGCCGAGCTTTGACTCTTGCGACGGACGGGCGGCGATATCGACCAGCAGGGACCTGCCGAAACCGCCATAAGCGGCCGCGAGGCTTCTTTCCGTATAGGGAACGCGAGCGGCGTCAAAACGGCGCTTTAAGGCGGCGCGGACTAAGCCTTCGCCAAGAATATCGGCCGCCTCGTTTCGTTCGGGTATGGTCCAATTAGGCGACGCCCGCGCCAAAGGACTAGAACTGAGCATAGCCGCTGTAAAAATGACAAGAAAGAAGTTTTGCCGCGGCGCTTTCATTCCATCACCATGGCATCGGCGCCGATATACGTCAAGCTGTTTCCCTCTCCACCGGCCGCGACAGAATTGGCGGCGGAAAATTCAGTGTGTTGCACGTGTTTTATAAGGTCAAATTCAATTTTTTCAGAAAAAAACAGTCGTAATCCGGATCGTAATCCATAATATGGATAGAGCAAAAGTCGGCTCGGAATAAATGCCGGCGATAAATAGGCAGATCAAGAACGATACAGCAGAGCGAACGGATGAGGCCATCATGAGAGAAGGCGACAAGCGTCTCATCGTGTTTTACCGAGTCCAAAAAAGATCGGCCGCGCGACTCGGAAGCCGCGCCGCTTTCGCCTTCTGGGAAATCGATAGGTCTATCGCGGCTGAGGAAGCTGGACCAAAAAGCCGGATATCGCTCGGCTATCTCCGTCTCAGTCAGCCGGTCAAATACGCCGATATCAAGTTCGTCCAAGCGCTTATCTACCTTGGGGCTTAGGCCCTTCGCCTTGGCTAGGGGGGCGGCCGTCTGAGCCGTTCGGATATAACGGCTAGTCAAGACGCGGTCTATATCGATATTGGAAAAGAAGCCGCAAAGCTTTTCCGCCTGATTCAAGCCCGCGTTGGAGAGGGGTTGATCGTTAAGCGCTAAGCCCCGCTCACGGTACTCGCCGTAGGCTTTTTCGGCATGGCGAATTAAATAGAGACTCATCGAACTCCTCGCGTATAAGCGGCCTTAGTTATTTTACTCGGTGCGGGGCAAAAGGCCGTTCCTCCATCCTCCCTATGAGTATAGCATGGAAAGAAGCGAAAAAGCCGATAAAACGGGCAGGCTAAAATGAGCCGGGCGGCCATTCCAAAAGGCTCAAGCCTTTAAAACCGCCTTCCCTAAAAGCGGCTCACCGGTCTATCGTATTCGGTGGATGGGCGATACAATGTGTCTAATAAATCAGCGGGGAGGAAGAAATGATATTCGTTTTTGGGGGAATTTTAATCGCGGCGGGAGTCGTTCTCACGATCATCCGTTCCTCTCAAGCGTCAAAATTGAGCCAGATGAAGGAACTTGAAACCTCTCGCGCCGGCGATCTTGTTGCCCTAGCCGCTGACGTGGCTAGCGAGATTGGCGGCGGCGCCTTTACCCAGATCGCGGAGCTGAAAGGCCGGTCTTTTGTGGAAAGCCCATTGAAATCTGAGTTAGCGGGCACGGACTGTGTTTATTATCGGATGAGCGTTAATCGTGAATATGAGGAAACGTATTGGGAAAACGACGATAAGGGAAACCGAGTGCGCCGGACACGGCGAGGTTCGGATCTGGTGGCGCATAATGAGCGGAGCGTTCCCTTTTATATCGATGATGGGAGCGGTCGCGTTTTAGTTCGCCCCGAGGGCGCTAGCTTTGTGGCCGAAAAGGCTTTTTCGCGGTTTGAGCCAGGCGAGCCAGCCGGCGGACGTTTAGCTATGGGCGCCCTGTCTCTTGTCATAAGCGGGGCTATAGGGGGAAGAATGACCCTTGGGTATCGCTATGAAGAAGACCTTATCCCTGTAGGGTGCGAGCTGTATGTATTAGGCGAAGCCGCTGACGAAGGCGGCGAGCTGGCTATGCGCAAACCGGCGGATAAAAAGCGCCGCTTTATTATCAGCGTAAAAAGCGAGGAAGAACTGACCAAGCGGGCGAGGACAACGATAATCGTTCTAACGGTAATCGCGGCGGTCTGCGCTGTTGGCGGTATCGGCCTGCTTATCGCGGCCGCCCTTGGCGCGTTGTAGCGTTTTTCTAGACGCGGCGGCTATGTTCTAGCGGCGGCCGCTGTCAGGCCGCCGGAAATGGGGCTATCGTCCTTGACCGCCTTCCTGGCCGCCTGTCTGTCTATGTCTAATTTCTGAAGCAGGCTTTGGAATTGCCTCAAGCGGCGCTCCGTCTCTTCTATGCCCGCGACTGTTCTAATCCGATGAACATGTACGAATGACGGGTCGGAAACCAATTCCGGGGAGCGAGAGCGGAGGTCTTCCAGTAGAAAGCGTAGACTTTTAGACAACGTGTCCACATGAATAAAGGTATCTTGGACAATTTGAGCGGCCTGATCGTTTAGCGCGCGGATAACGCGTTCCGCCTGGAGTCGGGTGCTCTTTTCAAGGATTCCGGATTCCAAGCCGGTAAAGGAATCTGAACGATGGGCCGCTTCCGCCCTTTCCTCCAATAAGGCTAGGGAATCGGCTATAAAACCCAGAGCGTCCGCCGCGTCGGAGAGGGCTGTTCTAAAAGACAGATCGCGATAATCTATGTCGATTACCGCCAAGCTGATAGCCTGTCGTAGAGTTGGATGGTATAAGGCGGCGAGAAAGCTTTTTATAAGAGTCAAGGCCTCAATTCGGTCAAGCGGGGGTAAAGCGGCCTTAGTCAGCGCTATTTGGAATGAGGATGAATAACCGATGGTCGATGTCATCTGTATATCGCCGAAAATCGCGGATTTTAGCTTTTCCAATCGTTCCCGTGCTGTCTGCTCCGCGAAAGACCGACGCTTTAGCTCAAAATCAGCCTTCAGCGCGTCTATTATCGGTGTGAGAAAGTCCTCATCTACCGTGAAAGTCTTCAGCTCAAAGAGAGCCTCGCCGCGAACGGCGCGAACGACCCGCCCTAAGGCCTTGTCGTCGAATAAGGCTTCTAATTGTTTTTTTATTAAAGAGATATCAGCTTCGGACTCTTTGGCGGCATAATTAGGGCACGCGTACTCACGCAAAAGCCCATAAAAAGCCTTCG
>CAZJJK010000013.1:26225-42550 GCA_964546285.1 uncultured Treponema sp.
CGGATAGAATCAAAGTTGAAATCCTTTAAACTCAGACGTTGCGCCGCTAAAAGGCGGTCAACGACGCGCGCTAGGATGGGTCTTGCCGCCTCTGGCGCTAGATCGATGCTTAGCTTATACACGGCCATGATCCTCGCGCAGGCGCCGCGCAGTTCCTCAACGGCTTCCAGAAATTCGGGACTTAGCCGATTAGTCCAAGGGTGGTACCAATCGGGGCCTCGGCGGTCGATGGAACGGAATAAACGGGATAAGGCTCGTTTGCTGGCGCGGGACGGATCGCCGGGAAACGCGAAAACGGCTAATAGTCGTTTTATTAGGTCGATGCCAATCATAGCGCTTGCCTTAGCGCGGCGTTTTGGGTCGCGGCGTTTAGCCTGAAAGCGTTTAGCGCCGCTTTAATGTGAAGAAAACGCCGATCGCCAACACCGCCAGCCCGCCAAGCAAGAGGACCCAGGTAGCGGTGTCAAAATTAAACGCGCCCTTGCCTGTCAGTTTGGATAAAGCCGAGCTGACCTGATTGCCTAATAGATAGGTCCTTTGGACGCCGCCGCCTATCATACCGCCGCCAATGGTCGTGCCGACCATGCCGAGTAAACGGTTTCCGGGGTTTGTATTCATACTTTTTAGTATAGCACGAGAACGGCCCGGAGTAAGCGGTTCTCCCTTATTTGCTTCTTTTTATACCGGCCAATCGCCAGCTCCGGCGCGAATAAGGCTGGCTTCATCGCCCGTGAGGTCAAGCACGGTGGATAAGCGCCTAGGCCGCTCTATCCCATCGTCAATGATAAGATCCAAACCCTCCAAGGCTTCCAGTTCCCAACCGCCTTCAAACAATTCTTCTTCAGGTATATGAGGAAATTCCGCTTCGGCGGCGGCGTCATTTCCAGCGATCATGGTTCGTTTAGCCGTGACCGAATAGAGCGGCGATCCCAAGCCGTCCACCAGCGCCCGAGGCAAAAGATTTCCGCTGATGCGAACTCCAACTTCTCGGCGTTTAATATCCAAAGCTTTTTCCGTCCCAAGCAGGGAGCGCAGGATAAACACATAGGGACCTGGTGTCAGCCGCTTAATTAGTCTGAATCGTGTATTGTCTAAAGCGCAGACCTGCCCAATTTGCGAAATTGAGGAACAAAGCAGGGTGAAATGCCGTTCATCGCGCTCTCCCGATAAACCGCGCAAGCGTTTTATACCTTCCTTGGATGATAGCGAGCAGACCGCTAACCAACTGGTGTCGGTGGGTAGGGCCACTAAGCCGCCGCCCGCCAGGATGTCAGCCGTTTTAGCGATAACGCGCGAATCGATATTGTTTTCGTAGGTATATTCCGTCATGTCTTTTAGTATACCTGGATGGGTCGTGTCGCGGTAGACGGGGCCACCGTGTTTCTTCGTAGCTTTTATGTCCCCTTTTGTGGTATATTTAGTGACAGGCGGCCGCGAGGCGCCTATTAACGCGCCTTAGGGGCGTTATGGAGGAATCATGAGAAAAGCTGTCGCCATCCTATTTTCCGCTATTATCGTTGTACCTCTGCTTAGCCTAAGCCTTTTTTTATTCGCCGGCCGGTCTTGGGTGCTGGACGCCGATCTCTACCAGAAAATTCTGGGGGACGAGCGCTTGTATCAGTCTTGGGAAGTGCCGGCGGCAGAAGCCGTATTAGTGATAGCCGAGGACGCGGGCGTGACCTTGGACGCCGAGGCGACAAAGATTGGGCTTAAGGCGGCTTATAGCGCTGAGGAATTAGCCGCCCTGGTAGGCGGCGCTACCAGCGACTTCCTGCGGGTTTTAGGCGAAACGAATTGGGAGTCGTCTCTTAGCGCACGCAACGTGATGTTCAAAGAGGAGTTGCTTAGCCGCGCCCACCTGTTCGCGGACGCGTACGCTAAAGCGGTCGCTGCCGGGTCCCCTTCATCTTCCGAGGAAGCGCTTGTTTTACGGGATTTCAGCGTTCGGCCGGAAAATATGGACCTTGAACTCTGGCGCGGCGCTTTCGTGGCGTTGATAACGGAAGGTATAGACCAAGTGCCGGACCCGTTTCGTCTTTCAGTGGCGGAAGGTATGGATTTGCCCGCGTTTTTACGGCGCGGCGGCTTGAGCGCGTTTTATAATTTCGCCATGCTCGCCGTCGCTTTTGTCGCGGTCGCTTTATGGCTGTCTTCCGGCATGATGGCGGCTTCGCTTTGGCGCGAACGTTTTATATGGCTTGGCTCCGTTCTTGGCTTTCCGGCGGCGCTGTTAATTATTTCCGGCACCGCGATGATGATAGGCGGCGGCGCGGCTGCCAAAATTTACACGGGGGCTGTTCCCGGTTTAGCCGCGGCGGCTGAAAATATCGCCGCCGTTTTAGCGCCGTTTATCTCGCGGATAGGTCAAAGTTTTCTGATTTCTGGTTTGAGCGCCGCGGGCTTAAGCGCCGCTCTCTCCTCCGCGCGTTTTTTTTGGAGAGATGACGATGACCTTGACGAGGCCGCGCTGGAAGAGTAATCGCTTTCGCTCTTGACTGTTGGTCTTTAGGCTGACAGCGCCGCTGTTTTACGCTATGATGCCGCTACCGAAATGGCGCCAATGATTATGGGGCGCGGCTAAGGAGCGTTTATGGCCGATGAACGGTCTTTCGTTATGTTAAAACCAGGCGTTTTGCAACGCAGGATCGCCGGGGAAGTGATCAATCGGATTGAAAGGAAGGGCTATAAAATAATCGCCCTAAAAATCATGAATATCGATATGGCTCTGGCGGAGACCCATTACGCCGAGCATAAGGGGAAAGTTTTTTATGAAAAGCTGATCCAATACACGGTGTCCGGTCCGGTCGTGGCTATGGTGGTGTCAGGGGAGGAAGCTGTCGCTGGGCTTAGGCGGCTGGCCGGTCCTACCGAGCTAAAAGACGCCTCGGCTGGCACGATACGGGGCGACTACGCGTATCGGACTCGCTTAAATATCATGCACGCTTCTGACTCGGTTTCCAGCGCGGAACGTGAAATAGCGTTGTTCTTCAAAGAGAACGAGCTTTGTCCATGGACGGATAACAATGAACAGTGGTATTAAACGCGTAATGGCCGCGGCGAGCTCTTCCTATAAAGAGAGCCACGCTTATAAGGGAGGCCGCTCTTCAGAGGAGAGTCGACCGCCGAGGTGGAACCTGGCTTCGATTTATAAGGATTTCGATTCTCCCGAGTACGCGGCTGATATAGAATTGGCGGGTGAAGGCGCCCAAAGGCTGTTGGCCTTTTTAGAACCGGCTTTTCCGGAATCCGGCCAGGCTTTAGCCGCCAGCGTCAAAAAGGCCGTTTTTCTATTGGAAGAGGCCAGCGAAATAACTGAAAATTTATTTTCTTACGCTTACGCTGTTTACACAACCGATACGCGAGCCGCCCGACCGCTGGCGGAGATAAATAAGCTAGAGACATTAAGCTTGCCTTTGGCTAAGGCTGTCGTTCTTTTCAGGGAGCGTTTAGCTGAACGGGCGGAGGCTATAGAGGGCTTAATAGCCAAGGATGGTGAAGTGGAGGGCTTGGCGTTTTTTCTACGGGAAAACGTAAGCGGCGCCGCCCATCAGATGCCGTCTGACTTGGAGGATCTCGCCAATGACCTGGGACGGTCCGGCGGCGAAGCTTGGAGCCGTTTACAGGAAGCTTTGTCATCCACCGCCGACGCTGTTTGGGACGAAGCCAGCGGCGAAAGGAAAAACGTTGTCGCTTTACGGGCTTTAGCCTATGACGCCGACCGAGCGGTCCGCGAACGCGCGTATCGCCTAGAGCTTTCCGCTTGGAAGTCTGTGGAAATACCGATGGCCGCCGCCTTGAATGGGGTAAAGGGTTGGTATCTTAGCCTAAATAAACGCCGCGCTTGGGATGGCGCCCTAGATCAATCGCTTTTTCAGTCACGAATAAGCAAAGCCGCCCTGGAAGCGTTGATAGGCGCTATAGAGGAAAGCCTGCCGCTCTTTCGCCGCTATCTAAAAGCCAAAGCTCGGCTGCTAGGCGTTGACGCTTGCGCCTTTTATGATTTGTTCGCGCCGGTCGGTTCGGCTGGTGGGACTTTTACCTATGACCAGGCCGCGGCTTTTATCGTGGAGCGTTTTAGCGCCTTTGATCCCTCTATGGGGGATTTTGCCCGCTACGCTTTTAGTTCCGGCTGGATTGACGCCGAAACGCGCGACGGTAAGGTGGGCGGCGCGTATTGCACCGGTTTTCCGCTTAAGGGCGAATCAAGGATACTCTGCAATTTTGAGGGGTCTTTTTCGTCGCTAAGCACAATCGCGCATGAGCTTGGTCATGCTTGGCATCATGAGCTTCTTAAAGATCAGCGCGAAGCGTTGCGGCGCTATCCGATGACCTTGGCGGAAACCGCCAGCATCTTCGCTGAGACGGTGGTTTTTGAGGGCACTCTAGGCCTGGCCTCGGATGAAAGCCGCCTATCCCTAATAGAGGATAGCCTAAAAGATTCCTGTCAGGTGATTGTCGATATCCTGTCGCGGTTTTATTTTGAGCGCGCTGTTTTTTCCCGCCGGCAAGAAGCCGAGCTTCCCGCGGAGGAATTTTGCGGCTTGATGCTTGAAGCTCAACGGGCGACGTATGGCGACGCTTTAGCCTCTGAAGCCCTTCATCCCTATATGTGGGCGGTGAAAAGCCATTATTATCGAACCGGATTGGCCTTTTATAATTTCCCTTATGCCTTTGGTCTGCTCTTCGGCTTGGGGCTTTATGATCGGGCTCGTTTAGAAGGGCCGTCTTTCGCCGCTTCATACCGCGAGCTCTTAGGTTTGACTGGCCGTGCCGACGCGGTTTCCGTAGCTAAGACGGCTGGCTTTGATATAGAAACAGCCGCGTTTTGGAAACGGGGCTTTTCCGTGATCGCTTCCCGTGTTGATGAATTTGAGGCGCTGACGGAAAAAACAGTGGGGATTCGCTGATGAGCGCTAAGGTCGGGGTGATCGGCGCCGGCGCTTGGGGCACGGCGGTGGCCAAGGTAATAGCCGATAAGGGGAAGGCCGTTGAGCTTTGGAGTTATGAAAGCGAAACGGTAGACGATATTACGCGCCGCCATGAGAACTCACGCTATTTGCCGGGTGTGGCCCTGAGCGATACATTAAGCGCCACGACGGATATCGCCGCGGCGGCGGATAATAAGGAATTTCTCATTCTAGCCGCCCCTTCGCTCTTTCTGCTTGATACCGCGAAAAAAATTCTGCAAGTACCGTCTATACGCGAAGGTCAAACCGCCATCGCCGTAATAACGAAGGGATTTATTCCTACCCCAAAAGGTCCGCGTTTGATACTGGAAACCTTGGAAGATTATCTCCCGGGGTTTTACCGTCAAGCCCTGGTCTATATCGCCGGACCAAGCCATGCCGAAGAAGTCTCCCGAGGTAAAATCACCGGCCTTATCGCGGCTAGTGAATCGGCTAAAAATTCCATACGCTTTCGGGATTTATTAAAATCCCCCCACGTACTGGTGTTTTCCTCTTTTGATGTCGTTGGCGTCCAAGTCTGCGCTGCCGCCAAAAATGTGGTGGCGATAGCTTTTGGCATATTGGACGCGATAAAAAATCAGACCCTGTCTGGTAAGAGTGATAGTTTTTTCGGCGATGGAACGGAATCCCTGCTTCTCGCCGCCGGGCTTAATGAACTTCAGATACTTGGCCGGGCTCTCGGCGCCACCCACGCTGAAACCTTTACCTCTATTTCCGGCGTCGGCGATCTTGATGTTACCTGCCGGTCGGCCTATGGGCGGAACCGTCGCTTTGGCCGCGAGATTATTGAAAAACGCCTTTTAGACGGTTTTCGGGATATAGACGACCTTATCGCCCGTATTGGGGAACTCGGTTATCTCGCGGAAGGCGTGGTCGCCGCTAAATACGTTATGGACTTGATTGCTCAGCATAAGCTGAAAATGCCTATTTCAACCGGACTTTATCGTATATTAAACAAGGAGATAGAGCCGCTAGATTTCCTGCGGAATTTTGTGAGGGATCTTAACTAGCGCTTTAAAACGATTATGCTTGAGAAACTGACTGAAAAGCTGTCGCTTGCCCTAAAAACCATAGCCGGCAAAGCATCCATTACCGAAAAAAATATAGAGGACGCGGTTCAGGCTATAAAGATGGCCTTGCTGGAAGCGGACGTCAACCTTAGGGTGGTTCGCCGCTTTGTCAATTCCACTATAGAAGAAGCCAAGGGCGAAAAGGTCCTGCGTTCGGTTGATCCCGGTCAGCAGTTTGTCAAAATTGTGCATGACAAGCTCGCCGCTTTTTTGGGTGGAGAGGATCAGGATCTTCTGTTGCGCGGGCCGGATGTTAGGACCGTAATCTTGATGCTAGGCTTACAAGGTTCCGGTAAGACCACGAGCTCCGCTAAATTGGCGCTGCGCTTAAAGAATCAAGGCCGTAAGCCCCTCCTTGTCGCTTGCGACCTTGTGCGGCCCGCGGCGGTGGAGCAGCTATCCATCCTAGCTTCCCAGCTTGATGTTCCGGTTTACAAAGAAGAGGGCGCCAAGGATCCGGCCGCTGTGGTAAAAGCCGCCCTGGATTGGGCGCGGCGCAACTCAATTGATACCGTTATTGTGGATACTACCGGCCGCCTTCAGATAGACGATACGATGATGGCGGAATTGGAGCGTGTTCGGAACGCCGCTAAGCCAGATGAGAGCTTATTAGTGGCGGATGCTATGACCGGTCAATCGGCTGTGGATATCGCTAAAACCTTTGATGAACGCATCGGCCTGACCGGCGTTATCCTTACGAAATTCGATTCCGACACCAGAGGCGGCGCCGCCTTATCGCTTAAGACCGTTACCGGAAAGGCCCTGAAATTTGTTGGCGTCGGCGAAAAAATGGAAGATTTGGAACCCTTCCATCCCGACCGTTTCGCTGGCCGAATCCTTGGCATGGGCGATGTGGTTAGCCTTGTTGAGAAAGCTCAGGCGGTGGTTGATCAGAAAGAGGCGCTGGAACTCCAGGAAAAGATGGCTAAGGAAAATCTAACGCTGGAGGATTGGTTGGATCAGCTGCGCCATCTTAAAAAAATGGGTTCGCTAAAGGCTATGCTGGAAATGATTCCCGGCATGGCTGGTCAAGTATCGGAGGATGATATTGACGCGGCCGATCTGAAAACCCAGGAAGCGATACTCTCATCCATGACACGCAAGGAAAGAGCTAATTACTTAATGATTGGCCCTTCGCGCCGGGCTCGCATCGCCCGAGGTTCTGGAACTTCGGTGGGAGAGGTGGCTCGCTTATTGAAGAAATTCGAGAAAACCCGGACCATGATGAAAAAGATGGCCAAGTACAACAAAAATCCTAAAGCCGCCGCGGCGATGATGGCGCGGATGGGCGGCGGCCCGCGATAAGGCCCTCTGTTCTAGCGGAGCGGCGGGTAAAAATGATACTGTCCCTTCTCAGCGCGTTGACTAAACCGCGATTTTCCGGTACATGTAGACTCCACGTCCGCGCGGAACGGGTTTGCCCGGGCCGCCGCGCCGACTAAGCGACGCATCGGGCTCCCCGCGAGGGATGACAGGAGGCTATAGGTGAGCGTAAGGATTAGGCTCAAGAAACTCGGAACTAAAAAGCGCCCATATTACAGAATTGTGGCGATGGATATCCGCGCACCGCGTGATGGGAAGACGATTGATGATTTAGGGGTGTATCACCCGATCGAAAAAGAGGACGCTCAGACTTCCTTTGATGCCGATAAGGTTCGTTCTTGGATAGACAAGGGCGCTACGGTCACCGATACTGTCCGTTCCATCTTGAATAAAAAGAATTTCACCCTTTAGCGCCCAATTTTTTGGTAAGTAGCGATCATTTCGCGCGGCGCCTTGGCAATTAATTGTGATAAAGGCCACAGGCGTCCGTTACGCGCTCAAGGAGTGACACATGGAAAAGGATCTTATTGAATATATCGCCAAGGCTCTAGTGGATGATCCATCAGCCGTTTCCGTTAGCGTTGTTGAAGGTGAAAAATCCACGATATTGGAATTGCGCGTTTCTCAGGACGATATTGGCAAGGTGATCGGTAAACACGGCAGGATCGCCAAGGCGATACGGACTGTGCTTTCAGCCGCCTCGGTTAAGTCCGGCAAGCGCTCGGTGCTTGAGATTTTAGACTGATACCCCTGTTTCATCATGGACAGCTTTGTGGCCGCCCGTATCGGCGCGCCGTTCGGCCTTAAAGGACAACTTAAGGCCGCTAGCCTTTCCGGCGAAACCGAACACCTAAAAACGCTTGACAGGGTGTTTTTGCGGAAAGATGGCCAGACTCGGTCTTATGATATAGAAGCCGCCGAGGACGTTTTTGGCGGCCTTTTAATTAAATTCCGAGGGATTGATACGCCGGAACAGGCGGGATCTCTGCGGGGCGCCGAGTTTCTGGTGGAGCGTTCTCAAGCCGCCGTTTTAACTGAAGACGAATACTATATCGCTGATTTACGCGGGCTTGATGTCGTTCTAAACGGTCAAGCTATCGGCGTAGTAAACGATGTGATTGATGGCGGCGGCGGCCAACTGGTAGAGCTTTGTCTTTTAAACGGCGATACAAGATTGGTTCCCTTTAGAAACGAATTCTTCGGTGAGATCGATCTAGCCGGAAAAAAAGCGACGCTCCTTGTGGATTGGATACTGGAATGACCTTCACTGTTCTAAGCCTCTTTCCTAAGATAATAAACGCGTATTTCGCGGATTCTATCATGGCCAAGGCTGTTGACAAGGGGCTTATCGCTTTCCGCGCTATCGATATTCGTGATTACGCCTTGGACAAGCATCGTAAATGTGATGACTCGCCCTATGGCGGCGGCGCTGGTATGTTGATGCTTGGCGAGCCGTTGGGCCGGGCGCTTGAAGCTGTTGGCGTTGACGCGCGTCATGATAGGACTTCTCAGGGGCTGGGGCGGGAGTCCGTTCCGGGGCGTCCCGATGGGGCTTTGTTGGAGATGGCGCGACCTGAGGAACCCAGCCAGAGCGCGGCCTTGAAATGTAAAGCGCGCGCGATCTACCTAAGCCCTTCCGGCCGCCCCTTTACGCAGAAGCTCGCCGCTGATTTGGCGCGTGAGGATGAGCTGATTTTGGTTTGCGGACGCTATGAAGGCGTCGATCAGCGCATTATCGATCTTTATATCGATGATGAGATATCCATTGGCGATTATGTGTTGTCCTCCGGCGAAGTGGCGGCTTTGGTCCTTATCGATTCAGTCTATCGTTTAGTGGACGGGGTTATCGCCTCGGAATCGCTGTGGGAAGAGAGCTTTAACGACGGTTTACTGGAGTATCCCCAGTATACACGGCCCGAAGTTTATGCTAATCTGCGGGTCCCGGAGATTTTACTTTCCGGACACCATGAACAGATACGGCGCTGGCGGCTCCGTGAACGGGTAAAAAAAACCCTCGCGGTTCGGCCCGAGCTAATTCGGCGGGGCTTGGAGCGGGGTATTTTTAACGCCGAAATAATTGAGCTTATCAAAGAAGCGGAACGCGAGAACGCGTCTCCGGGGAGTGGAGCATGAACGAAATAAAGACTATTGAGGAAGGCCAGAAGAAAAGCGATCCCGATAAGTTCAATATCGGCGATACCATCAAGGTCCATTTTAAGATCGTTGAGGGCAAAAACGAACGTATCCAGATGTACGAAGGTTTAGTCATCGCTATGAAGAACGCGGGCATTGGCCGGACCTTTACCGTACGTAAGAATTCGTACGGCGTCGGCGTGGAAAGAGTCTTCCCGTTACACTCGCCGCGCGTCACCAAGGTAGAAGTGCTTAGGCCTGGTAAGGTTCGTCGAGCTAAACTGTATTATATCCGCGGCAAGATTGGTAAGGCGGCTAAGATCAAAGAATTGATCCGCCGTAAAAATGTCGTGAAGGGCGCTAAACAGGCCGCCGCCCAAAGCGCCGCGCCGCTTGAGACGAACGCTTCCCCCCAAGCCTAAAGCTTGATGGAGCCCCTTCCGCCGCCTGACGGCGCGAAGCCGGCGATCGCGTCGACCCAGCTTGGCTCCGGCCATACGGTACAAATCGATTTTCTCTCTAAAGACGCGTCAGCCGCCAATTTGGCTGACGCGACATTTATCGTTCGGGTTTTAGGAAAAAAGGCCGATGGCCGATGGCTACTTGACGCCAATGGATCGCGTTTAAGCGCGGAAGCTGGCGCTCTTTTACGTGATGGTGCCGTATACCTAGGCCGTCTCCTGCCGGGCTCTCCCACGGCGCTGAGGCTTTGGTCCGTGAAAGCCTCCAGCGCTCCAACGCTTCCCGCTTCCCCGCCGCTGGAGCTATTTAATCCTTTAGCCGCGGCGCGGGCCGACCCCTTGTCAGCTATCCTCGTGTCTTTATTTAAGGCCTTCTCCTTGCGCTTGGACCAGACGGCCTTGGCAAGACTCCGCGCTTTGGTTTCTAAACTGGCCCAAGCTAAGGGCGGGAGCGAAGCCGCTCTGGTCGCGGTCGCCGCCCAAGCGAAAGGGCTCAAGCTAACTGATGAAGCTCTAGCGGCGGCCGTAAGTGACTTGGATCCCGATAGCCGGGGCGGTGGCCAGTTTAGAGATAAGCCTAAAGACCAGACCGAAGCCAAAGCCGAAAATTCCTCCAGCGAGGCTGAGGCAAAGCCCGAAAATGAAGAGGAAGCTATCCGTCAAGTAAAGCCCAGGCTTCCCTATGATCGCCTTAGCCCTCTTACGCTGAAGCAGGCGTGTGAGTCATCGCTCTCATCAAACACGGTCCTATCCTGGTTGGGCCGCATTCCTCAAAAGGACGGGAGGCGTTGGCTGGCTTTTCCGGTTTCCTTTGGCGAGGCTGGGGAGCCCCCTTTAGAAGCGACGATAAGACTATCCTTGGATGAGAGGGACGGGCGGCTGTCTCGTCCGGAAAAACTAGTGGTAGACGCTCTTGGCTTAACGCGGCGTTGGCGCGCGGTAGCGGAGTTTAAGCGCTCCGCTTTATCGCTAGAGCTGTGCGCTACCCCCGCCTTGGCGAAGGAGGCGGATGTTTTGGAAAACGCTTTACGCTTGGCTATGGAAGGAAGCTCCGGAATTGGTGTCTGCCATATCGCTGTTTCGCCAGCGCCTATACCAGAGCTTCCCGCTGAAGCCGACGGCGAAACCGCCAACGGCGTGGATGAGTACGCGTAATGGCGACACGAAGGGCGGCCGCCCTGCGTTATAGGCCGGAAGATAACGCTCCCCAGCTTGTCGCGAAGGCTAGGGGCGCGGAGGCTGAGCGTATGCTGGCTTTAGCCGCGGCGGCCGGCGTGTCTATCGTGGAGGACGCTACCCTGGCGGCCTTACTGGATAAGGCGCCATTGGGTCAGGCTATTCCGGAATCGTGTTGGGAAATCGCGGCTAAAATTCTCGCCGTTGTACTGGAAAGTGAAAAACGTTTAGGCGTACACGCGAATAAGGCGTAAGGACGGAATATTTTTTAGCCGCTTGCTTATATATGAAAGAGCGCTGTTCTTCTTTAATACGCCGCTATTCCGCTTTAGGCTCTTGAAGTAGAGCGTATTGGAAGTTTATAGTGTATTATCTTTTCTTGAGGTTTTTGAGCATGACAAAAGTGCCTGTCAGCTCGCTTAGACTAGGTCAACGGTTTACGGAACCGGTTTATCTTGAAGGCGATAATATTTTCGTAAGCGCTGGCTTGCCGATCCGTCAGAAGGAAATAGATCGGATTAAGAGCTGGGGAATTGAATATGTGTATACGAACGGGAAACTAATTGGAGAAACCCCGTCCGCGGCCGCTGTTTCTAGCGTGAAGGCGATAGACCCTTCACGAGGGACTATTCTGAGCGCTCCCCCCAAAGCGCTGGCCAGAGTTCTTAGTCCCTTGGCGGTACAGGAAAATAGCGGCGTTTATCGGTCTTATCTGGAATTGATACAGCGCTTGGACGGTATTTTTCGTCAGATCGCCGACGGGACTTTAGTGGAAAGCCGCGTTATCGATACTATCGCCAGTCGGCTATTGCAAACCGTAAGAGAGAGCCGAGCCCAGGTTATCGGCTTTATTCTGGGAAGCGATGTCAGCAATCATAGTTTAGCTAAAAATTCGATAAACGTAGCTATATTGTCAGCCTTATTGGCTTGGGAATTGAAAATGCCCAATCATAAGGTTATGTATGTTATCACCGGCGCCCTCTTGCATGACGTGGGTATGCTGAAATTGCCAAAAGACATAATCCAAAAACAGGGACAGTTATCAGATGTTGAAGCTCAGCGTATGCGGACCCATCCGCTGTATACGTACAAGATAGTCTGCCGAGAATTGTTGTATCCCGAGGATGTGGGGCTGATAGCCCTGCAGCATCATGAACGTTGGGATGGCGAAGGGTATCCTCGGCGGCTTTTCGGCGGCGCTATTGATCTAGGGGCGCGTATCGTATCCGTAGCGGACGCCTTTGAAGCGATGGTTAGCGAAAAACCCTATCGGAATTCCCTGGTTGGCTACCAAGCTATGAAGAACCTGCTTTCCGATAATTCGCGGCGCTTTGATCCCGATGTTTTAAAGGCGTTTATACGGACTATGGGTATCTATCCTATTGGGTCTATTGTCCTTTTAAATAACGGCGCTGTCGCTCGTGTCTATGAAATACATCCCGAAGCCCAGATCCGGCCTAAAATCCAGGTCCTAATAGACGAAAACGGGAAAACCCTGAATGCTAATGAAACCCTAATGGTGGATTTAATGAACGAAAAAAGCTTGTTCATAGCCCGCGTGATCGATCCTAAGGAATACGCTTCACCGGAATGAGCTCTTATTCCCTTGGCCGGGCCGGTGAAGACGCCGCCGTGAAATATCTTAAAAACTTGGGGTGGACAATAATCGCCCGCAACGCGCGTTCTCGGGTGGGCGAAGTGGATATAGTCGCTTTGGATAAGGAAACCCTGGTTTTTCTGGAGGTTAAAGCTTGGTCCGCTTATGGGCTTGAAGAGCTAGGTCAGGCCTTGGATGAACGGAAACAAAAGCGTATTATCGAAACGGCTAAGTTTTTTCTCTCAGTCAATCGAGAATATATCGATGCGCCGTTGCGGTTCGATTGTCTTTTTATCGGTCCGGACGGTCCGCGCCATCTTGTGTCGGCGTTTACGGAGCGTATATGATTGCCCAGGCGGTCGATCGTCGGAAAAAAGACAGGATCGAGGAATTGAAGCGTTTGATAGAAGATGACGGATATGTATCCGCCGCTGTCAGACGAATCGCTCAGGTATTAAGCGATGAACTTCTGGGTAAAGGCCAGCCAGGGGTAAACGATGAACGAAAACGATACTAAGCACGGAGATCATAAACGAACCAGCCGCCGCCGCCGTGGCCGCGGCGACCAACAGCGTAAAAACGCCTCGCGTTCATCTGAGCCAGCCAACTCGCCGCGGAGTCCCTCTTTAGACAGCGCCGCGCCGGCGGAAAACCTGTCCTACGGGCCTACGCCTTCTATCGCGGATAGAATCATTATTGAACGAGCCAGCCGCTATCGCGGCGCCGAACGCGCGCCAAAGCGGGATAATGAACGCGGCGGGACTAAAATGGATGGAGCGAAAAACGCTTCAGGCAAAAATACAGACAGCCGTTGGCCGCGGGCGGCGCAAGCCGCGGCTGAGCATCCGCGCAAGGACCGTTCGCGTATACCTCAGCGTCAAACTAAACCGCCTCTGCCAAAACCGCTTTGCCCGCGCTGCGGCAAGGTAATAGAAGATTTATCGGCGGCTATCAATGACAAGGACAGCGGTGAACCCTGTCACTTTGATTGTGTGGTAAGCCGTATCGCTGATGGCGAGAATTTAGGCGCGGGCGAAAAAGTCGTTTACATTGGCGGCGGGCGTTTCGGCGTGGTATATTTTGAGCAACCAAGCGATTTAAAGCGTTTTCAAATAAAGAAAATAATACAGTGGGAAGATAAGGAAAAACGCGCCGATTGGCGTAATGATATGGCTGATCGTTATTCAGCTACCTGATGGAAGCGGTGGGTTGCCATGACGGATCACGACGTTTTATTGGATGATCCGAGAGTTCGCAAGAGCTACGGCTTATTGGAAGACTTAGGCGTCTTTTCTTATATCGACAAACTTAAACAACGCGAGCGGCATTATGAGAAATTGATAAGCGCCTCAGTGGAGATTTTCCGTCAGACTTCTATCGATGATCTTTTAGCCGCGACCGTTTCCAGCTTAAGCGAGTTCATTCATCCCAGCTTTCTCGTGTTTTTATGGAAACCGCGTCCTGGCAGGGGCGAATATGTGGTCAGAGGGTTCAGGGACTTGAAGGAAGCGGATATCGCCGTTCCCAGTATCGACCTATCAAAATTTGAAGCCTTTTTTCAAAAGCGTCCCGGACCGATTGAGCTCTTAAGTTTAAAAGCGAGCTTTGAGGACAAAAAAGATATAGAAAGCATGGAAAACGTTGGAGCGGAGATAATAATTCCCATTATTGGTCCTTCCGGCTTAGTCGGTCTTATCCTTATTGGTCCTAAGCTTTTCGCCGCTGCATACAGCCGTTCCGAGATAGCGTTTATTCAAAGACTTATGTCTTTTACCGCCATCGCTATACAAAATCATCTCCATTACGAGTACTCAGTCCGCGATCCAAAAACCGGTTTATTCAACCACGCCTTTTTCATGGTGCGCTTGAATGAGGAGATTAGCCGCTCCAGACGGGCTAAGCGTCCTTTCTGCGTTATCGTGTTTGACGTGGATCAATTCAAGTCCTTTAACGACGGGTATGGGCATTTAGCCGGCGATCGCGTTCTTGAAGCTTTAGCGGAAGCCTTAAAAGCTAATGTTCGTGATGTCGATGTGTTAGCCCGTTTTGGCGGAGAGGAATTTACCGTACTGCTTCCGGAGACAGAACGTCTGACCGCTTGGGATGTCGCCGAGCGCTTGAGAATCGTTGCTATGGAACTGGATGTGGATTGGCCGCAAACGCTGCCTAATATAACGATAAGCGCCGGTCTCGCCGAATATCAGCCGTCTTCGGGGGAGTCGGCGGCCCGTCTTTTATCGCGCGCCGATGAAGCCTTATACAGTTCCAAAGACCGAGGGCGAAACCGTACCACCGTATGGGGCGGCGGCCTTTTTTTCAGATCGAATATTGTTTTAGATGGCCGTATCGGTGAAACGAAGGCCGCCGGTCTTGGCCGTTCCAGCCGCGGTGGCTTATACCGCCGTTCGCGGCGTATTCTAGCTATGACAGCGAGACTTGAGGCGGACTTCGGCGCCCCCTTTAGGGGCATCGTTGACAAACATACCGACCGGGCATAGAATTAGCGCGTGGAAGCGAAAACCGTACTTATCGTTATAGACGAAAACGAGCATATTATAGCGGTCGCGCGGGAAATAGCCGCCTGCCTCTCCGGGAAAAAAGTGATAGTGAAAGAGGCTAAGGCTTTTTCCCCCACCGATCTTCTACCGGCTGACGCGTATTTTTTTGGCTGCGCCGAGCCGAAGCCGCTTAGTTTCGCCGAGCTGGAACGCTCTCTGCTTGGTATTAACCTGGCCGGGCGGAGTTGCGGTCTATTTACCATAAAATCGGATGCCGCCGTTAAGTATCTTCAGGCTATCGTCAGCGACGCGGAACCGCGCGTTAATCCTTTCCCCTATTTGGGGGAAAGCGGGGATAACGTCGCCGCATGGGTCGCTCAAACCCTTAACGAGGCCTAATCCCTATGTCCAAAAACTTTAATTTGGATGCGGCGATAAGAAAGGTGCCGGACTTTCCTAAGAAAGGTATATTGTTTTACGATATTACCAGTATTCTGGCTGATCCTGTCGCGTTTCGATATTGTCTTGATCGGATGATGGAGCTTTACGCCGATAAAGCGATAGACGCTGTCGCGGCTATAGAATCCCGAGGCTTTGTTTTCGCCGCTCCCTTTGCCGATCGCTTGGGAATACCTCTTATTCTGATTAGGAAGAAGGGGAAATTGCCCGGAAAAACCATCGCTAAAAAGTATCAGTTGGAGTACGGCGAGGCGGAGATAGAGGTTCATGGTGACGATGTCCCCAAGGGGAAGCGTGTGCTTGTGGTGGACGATTTGATCGCGACGGGTGGCACGCTTAAAGCCGCGACGGACCTGATTGTCGTCGCTGGCGCTCAGGTCGCCGGTTTGTTTGGCGTTGTCGGCCTGCCTTTTTTGAATTATAGAGCCATGCTAGGGAATATCCCTATAACGACCTTAATTGAATATGACAGCGAATAGCTCGCCGCTGAGCTTTGTTAAGCGGCTATCGACCGCCGCTGTCCGGCTTGACAAGCCGGATCATAGATAGTAACTTTTTCGCCGTTGCCGCGATAAAACGGCTGCTCTCCCCGGTTGTGTAATGGTAGCACGGCAGACTCTGGATCTGCTTGTGGGGGTTCG
>CAZJJK010000014.1:0-2168 GCA_964546285.1 uncultured Treponema sp.
GAGATATTTTCCGTATTCTGCAAAGATCCCTGGGTAAATTGGCGCTGGGTGGCGGCCAGCTTGACGCCGTGACCCATCTGAACGCCAACCGGCACAACCGTATCCTCCGTCGCCGGCGTTCCCGCTGTCCGCAGAGTCTGATATAAGAGATCCTCAAAGTCGGCCCTCTGTTTTTTATATCCAGTAGTATTAACATTAGCCAGGTTATTAGAAATAGTATCGATATTCGCCTGCTGACCAATCATACCGGACGCGCCGGTCCATAAACTACGTACCATTAATTATCCCCCTAAACGCGGACGACTTCGTTTATTAGCTTGCCAAGCATCGCGTCCTCAGCTTGAACGACTTTTTGATTAGCCTCATAAGCGCGGTTAACTTCGATCATTTGCACCATTTCCGTCACGGCGTTGACATTGGACGCTTCCGTAAAACCCTGTAAGACCCTGGGACGGCTACTTTGTTCCATTAGTGTCGCCGGACCGGATATATCGGTGGAGCGATAAAGGCTGGAACCTTGTTTTTCTAGGTAACGGTCCGTCTCAAATTCCACTAGCTTGAGGGTGTCTAGCAGAACGGTCTCCTCCCAAGCGTTGCCTTCCTTAGAAACAAGCCGCTCCGGATCGCTATCATCATAGCGGGCGTTAACCCAAACTTGGCCCTCTTTGTCCACCATGAAATTACCGGCCTTAACGCTGATCGGTCCAGCTTCACCCAGAACGGGATAGCCTTCTTTGGTTTCAAGGTAGCCTTCTTTGCCTAACTGGAAGCTGCCGTTTCGGGTATAGCGTTCGCCATGGGGCGTTGAAACAGCGAGAAAACCCTTTCCGTCTAAAGCGATATCAAAATCGTTCTCCGTTTCCTTAAGAGCGCCCTGCTCAAAACTGGTGAACAGCTCATTCAATTCCACGCCAGTTCCTATTTTTCCAATTATTGGCGCCACGTCAGCCGAACCGAAGGGATGGGTATACACCCCATCATCGTTTAAGCGCCGCATTAATAGCTCCGGAAAGGCTTTATGGACCGCTGTATCCTTCTTGTAGCCGTCGGTGTCCACGTTGGCTAAATTGTTGGAAATAGCGTCCAGACGCCACTGTTGGGCGATCATTCCGCTCGCGCCGGTATACCAACCTCTAATCACGTGTAGCCTCCCTATCAATGTATCGGCGGGTGGAGCCGTGTCCTTAACAAAGCCTCTTGAGCGCCAGCTAAAAAGCGGCTAGGGTGAGCTTATGAGAGAAAGCGCGAAAGGGCTCTTGGGTATATTTGCCTGCGCCGTATTATGGAGCACCAGCGGTTTATTCATCAAATTGATTGATTGGCATCCTATGGTAATCGCTGGCGGCCGGAGTTTTATCGCCGCTTTGCTTATTATGGGTCTCAGAGGCCTTAATCGACGCCGCGTAAAGGATCCGCGGCCAAAGTCAGCTAAAGGCCCTCTCTGGCTGGGGGCCATAAGTTATGCCTTAACCATGACGCTCTTTGTCATCGCCAACAAACTAACCGCTTCCGCCAACGTTATTTTGCTCCAGTATTCGGCGCCTATTTTCGCCGCCCTACTCGGCTGGCTACTCGCGGGTGAACGGCCAAGAGGCGAACACTGGCTGGCTATGGCGCTTGTCATGCTGGGGATGTGGCTTTTTTTCAAGGATGGTTTGACCAGCGGCGGACTAAAAGGCGATCTATTGGCGGTGCTATCCGGCCTCGCTTTCGGCGCTTATTCGGTCTTTATGCGGATGCAAAAGAATGGACGCCCAGAGGATTCCATGCTGCTATCGCATTGGCTTACAGCGGGGATAGCTTTACCCTTTGTTTTTATAGCGCCGCCAAGCGTCTCCGTTAGCTCAATCAGCGCTCTTCTGGCGTTGGGTCTTTTTCAGATCGGTCTGGCGTCTATTCTCTTCGCCTACGGCATTCGACGTATCAGCGCGGTCCAAGCCATGTTGACGGCGACCGCCGAACCAGTTCTCAACCCCATTTGGGTCCTGTTATTTACCGGGGAGTTTCCCTCTACCGCGGCATTAAGCGGAGGGGCCCTTATCGTAGCCGCGGTAACCGCGTCATCGCTTATATCCGTTAAGAGAGGGAACCGCTAACGCAACTCTCCACCGCGTTGATTAAATCCTTTGATCGCCAAGGTTTACTTAGAACAACCGATAGACAGCCGG
>CAZJJK010000014.1:2268-15050 GCA_964546285.1 uncultured Treponema sp.
TTAAGCGAAAGTACGATTATCGCTTCGTCATCAACACAAATAATCACCCGTTTCATTACATTCACGCTCATTTAAGGCTTAATTCGCCTTAGCGACGACGCGTCCGCGCAACTGAGACACCAAGGGTAAAGCGATAATCGCTAAACCGATCAGGTCAGTCAATCCGGACGGGTCAATCATCAATAAGCCGCCTATCATAAACAGGATACGCTCAAGCACCTTAGCGCGGCCTAGCAGCCAGCCTTGGGTGGCCGCCCCAATAGCCGTCATGCCGATAAGACTGGTCACGACCATCTGAACAATCAGGAGCGGACTAGCCCCTATTAATAACATCGCCGGATTCAATACAAAAATATAGGGAATAATAAAGGCGGCTATGGCGATCTTCGTGGCCGCGACGCCAGTTTTTAGGGGGTTGCTTTTAGCTATGGCGGCCCCCGCGTAGGCCGCCAGCGCGACAGGCGGCGTTATATCCGCGACTATGCCAAAATAAAACGTAAACATATGGGCGGCCAAGGCCGGCGCTCCTAGAGCGATCACAGCCGGTGCCGTTATGGTGGAAGTTATAAGATAGTTTGCCGTAGTCGGCACGCCCATGCCCAATATCAATGAGGCGATCATAGTAAAAAACAGAGTCAGTATTTTGACGCCGCCGGCAAGATCCACCAAGCCGGAGGCCATTTTTAAGCCCAGACCCGTTAAGGTAACGATGCCGACAATAATGCCAGCGACCGCGCAAGCGATGGCGACACCAACCACACCGCGTCCAGCTTGTTCCAAGGCCCCTAAAAAATCGCGAAACGACATACGAGTGCTTTTACGAAGAACGCTGGCGATCACGGAAAAAACGATACCCCAAAGAGCCGCGCGCATCGGCGTTGACCCGGTGACAAGAAAGTAGATGATAGCGGCCAGCGGCAGGACCAAGTGTCCTTTCGCCTTAAGCACGCTCCACAGTGAGGGCAATTCCGAACGAGGCATGCCGCGCAAACCCAGCTTTTTAGCCTCAAGATGGACGGTGATGAAAATACCGGTAAAAAAGAGCAAAGCGGGAATGATAGCGGCTTTTGCGATATCCAGATAAGGAATACCGAGGGTTTCCGACATAAGGAAAGCGGCGGCGCCCATAATTGGCGGCATCAATTGGCCGCCGGTGGAAGCGGCCGCCTCTACAGCCGCGGCGAATTCCGGTTTATACCCAAGGCTTTTCATCATCGGGATGGTAAAACTACCGGAACCGACGGTGTTGGATACCGAACTTCCGGATACCGTTCCCTCCAAAGCGCTGGTAATAACCGCTACCTTAGCTGGGCCGCCGGCGGCGAAACCGGCGACCGAATTAGCCAGATCAATGAAGAATTTACCTATTCCGGTTTTTTCTAAAAAGGAGCCAAAGAGTATAAATAGGAAAATAAAGGTGGAACTAACGCCCAGCGGAATACCCATAACGCCTTCTGTCGTAAAGAACAGATGACCAATTATCCGTTCCAAACTATACCCGCGATGATTTAGGAATCCCGGCATATACGGCCCAAAGAAAGCGTAAGCGATAAAAACCAAAGCTATGACCAGAATAGGGATTCCCACTACCCGGCGACAGCCCTCCAGTACAAGAAGCAGTCCAATTATTCCTATAAAAATATCGATAGGAAGAAAGGCGCCGGATCTAGAGATTAACTTGTCATGATTGACTATCAAATATAAGACGATCAGAGCGGAGGCGCCGGCAAGAAGAAAGTCGTACCAGGGGATTTTATGACCAGCCGTACCATGCCGAGCTGGATATAAAAGATAGGCGAGAACGAGAACAAAGCCTAAATGAACGGCTCGCTGCAAGCGAACCGGTAATAGTCCAATGGAAGCCGTATACAATTGAAACAAGGAAAAAACGATAGCGATAAGCGATACCGCTAAAGCCAGAACACCCGTTAATCGTCTATAAGCGGATTCGCGATCGTATTTGGCGAGCAGAAGCTCGGTATCTTCCAGAGGCTCGGCTCCGGCCGACAAAACAGTTTTTTGTTTATCGGGTAACAATTCCATATAATCCTCAAAATAAAGCTAGAAATAAAACCGTACCAGTTCGCCAAACCGAGTTTAGGCGGAACATAATATAGCCGCGCCTAACGCGGCCGCCTTCGGCGACTCAGTAGTCCTTCCCAAACACTAATACGCTCCCCGCTAAGCCTGACGGCGGCGCCAGGCTCAGCTATATCCACTAAAACGATTTCGCGGCCATCAAAATAAGCCCGATGATCGGCTACCGTTCCAACCGCTAGAAACAAGGTGCCAATACGGCTATCAAGCTCATCTACCGCTAAACCCGCTTCAGTCGTGGTGAATAGGGCGTCAGGTTCAAACCCATCGCGCATACCGGCGCCGAATTCCTCAAAAACGGCGGACTTCAATACAAGGGCACCGTCTTTGGCCAGCTGATAGCGGTCAATGATGGCGCCCTTGTTAACGGAGTGGGTGTACGCTAATTCCAATACCATACCCGGACGCGACGGCAAGGCCAATAATAAGGCGCCAGATTTCGCGTCACGGAAGGAAAGAACCGACAAGACCGGAAAAGCCGATAAAGCTAGCAAAACAAGCAGCGCGGAAAGCGCCAGTGGCCGGATAAATCGACGTCCGGTCATGAAGCCTATTTCAATCCCTGCTCTTTATAATATTTCAAGGCGCCGGGATGGAAATCCACTGGAGCCCCCTGTACGGCGGACATCATGCTCAGTTCTTTACCCTTAGCGTGGGCTTGAGCCAGCTCCGGCTGTTTTTCAAAAAGAGCCTTTGTAAGCTTGTAGACAAGATCCTCGCTCAGACCCTTCCTCACGATCAACGTCGCTTTGACCGCGACGGTAGCCACATCGCCAGACATTCCGTTATAGGTGCCATTAGGCACACTAACGCTGGTATAGAATTTATACTTATCGCTTAATTTGGATAGGGCGGCGCCGTCAACGGCTAAAAGCCGGACCGGAGCCAAAGCGGCTAGTTCCTGAATAGCGGCATTGGGCACACCGGCGGTTACAAAGAAACCATCCAGCTGCTTATCCTTAACGGCGGAGGCGGATTCTTTAAAGGAAAGATGAGCCGCGTTAAGATCATCAAAGCTAAGACCATATGCTTCAAGTATTTGTTTAGCATTAGCCTCCACACCGCTTCCAGCGTCGCCTACGGAAATACGCTTACCCTTCATATCGGCGACAGTTCTGATACCGGATGCGGGATCCACAACAATCTGCACAACTTCTGGATAAAGAGTCGCGACGGTTCTAAAACCCTCAACTACTTCGGGCTTGCCCTGCCCGTCATCGGCGAATAGCTCTATCCCTTTAAAGGCGTAGTCCATAACATCGTTTTGAACGATGGCCAGATCGGCTTCTTCCTTGCCGACTAGACGAATATTTTCTTTGGAAGCGCCGGTTGACTGCGCGGTAACATTCATTTTTTCTATGGATTTATTCCAAATCTGAGCCATGGCGCCGCCAAAGGGATAATAGGTCCCCGAGGTACCGCCTGTCGCCAGAATCAAATTGGATGGATCAGCCGCTTTTTTTTGGCAGGAAAGCGCTGTTATGGATAAACCGATAAGCAACACCACCGCGGCAAAACGGCAAAGCGTGGACACGCGTTTCATAGAGACCTCCTCACATTAACTAAAACATTATGCGGCATAATACACGTGAAAAGCGGCTTCATCAATGCGGCGAACGCGAAAAACGGAGGCCGGCCAAGTTAAACCCGTTCTAATGCCGCCGTGCCGCCGCCTTTTACCATATAGCCTGTTAGCGGCGCCGCTTCGGTCTAGAGCTTGGTTCGGCGTTAAGCGGATCGTCAGGCCAATGATGGCGGGGATAACGCCCCCTCATTTCTTTACGAATTTCGATGTAGGCGCCGTTCCAGAAACCCGCGAGATCACGCGTAAGCTGAAGGGGCCGTTCGGCGGGAGATAATAATCGCAATAGCACCGGCGCTCCAAGTACGCGGGGCGTATCCTTTTCGCCAAATAATTCTTGAATCTTAACATCGATGGCTGGCTCCATTCCAGAATAATCGATTCGGCGCTTAACGCCGGCCGGAGTTGTCCAGCTCTCCGGTACAAGCGCATCCAATTCCGTAAGGCGACGGCCAATTCTGGCCCTTAAGGCGGAGCTTAAGCCAGCGTCGCTTAAAACTTCGCCCTTTGGCGAAAGGAAGGGCCCAAAGACAGCCAGGGCATCGCGGATAAGGCCCTCATCGGTCCAATCGGGATCATCCGAGGCCGGCGAACGGCTCACTAAAAAGCGGACACGTTGAAGGAGCCGTTCAGGAAAACAACTCGCGCCCTTCCAAGGAAGAAGGGTTAAACCGCGTTCAGCCAACAATTCCGCGAAAGCGTCAGCCAGTTCGGCGGGGGGACAGGAAGAACGGGATTGACTTATGACAAGCCGCCCGGCGCTGACGGTACTTACTAAACGCGGACGCAAAGCGTCCCATTCCACACGGCTCCTTCTGTCTAAACGAGGCCCTAGGACCTTAAGCGCGTCCGTTTCGTTTATGGGAGCGGCTAAGCGAATAAACCCAAGCCGCTCGCCGGCGTCCGCCGCCGCTACCGCCAGCCAAGCTTCTTCGGCGAGGACCCCGCTTGTCCTGGCTTCACGGCCCGAAGGAAAGCGAAACACGCCGGAATCTTGCCTCGCGGCCACACGGTCCGGAAAACCGGAGGCTATCCAAGAACCGATGAGGGCTTCATCAGCGGCTTTCCAATAGCGTCTTTTTTGGCGGCGGCTTCGATCCAAGCGTCTTTCTATATCGGCGGCCAACGCTAGACAGCGTTTAGCCCATTGAGCCGTTAAGGTTCCAGAGTCTGAAGATTCAGCGCCGCCCCCTTCAGCATAGCGGCGAAGCCGGCTTAGCCGAAGGCGAAGATCCGGGTCATCGCCAAAATCAGGTGGATCGCGTTCCGATAAAAGCGCCGCGGTGGCGCAGGCGGCCTCAGTATAACCATCGGCCGCGCCGCTATATACCAGAGCGGCTAAACGCGGCGGAAGTCCCAAAGCGGCTATAGCCCCGCCAAAAGCGCTTGGCCGGCCTTGGCTATCCAAAGCGCCCAATGAGCGTAAAAGCTCTTCGGCGGCGGTCCAAGCCGCTTCAGGCGGCGGCGTCAGCCAAGACAGCTCTTGTCTATCTTTTATGCCCCATAAAGCGGCGGCTAAAACCGGACCCGATAATTCCACGCGCCGAATTGCCGGGTCCGTTTCCAGAGGCCGGTACTCATGTTCAGCCCAGAGCCTCAGACAGGCTCCTGGACCGGTTCGGCCAGCGCGCCCGGCGCGCTGAATGGCGGAGCGACGGCTAATCGGCTCCAGAGAAAGGCGGTCAAGCCCGGAAGCTTGATGATAGCGCTCCAAGCGGACCCAGCCGGAATCGATAACCCACTCCACGGCGGGAACGGTAAGGCTGGTTTCGGCTATGTTGGTGGCGGCCACAATTCTGCGCCGCGAACCAGATCCAGCGACGACTCGACGCTGTTCCTCCAAAGACAGAGAACCGTGAAGAGAACATAGCTCAAACTCCGGCAAAGCCGTTTTTAAACGCGTCACGGCGTCGGCTATCTCACGTCGGCCAGGCAAAAACAGTAGGATATCGCCTGACGGATGATGACCTATCTCTTCCAACAAGGCTTGGGCCGCTCGATTTCCAATCGCTCGATTTCCAATCGCTCGATTGCCAATCGCTCGATCCCCGCCCCACCCGCCGCCATTAGCGAAAACCGGCATAGGCCGATACGCCACGCTCACCGGGAAAGGGCTTCCCGAACACTCAATCGCCGGCACCTTCCCGCCGCCATCATGCTCCGTTAAGAATTCAGCGACTTCGGCGGCGTCCAAGCTTGCCGACATCAGCAAAACCGCAAGTTCGGGACGAAGCTTTCGCAATTCCAGCGTTAACGCCAAAGCCAAATCGGATTCTACCGAACGTTCATGAAATTCATCAAAAACGATAGCGGACACAGCGTCCAAGAAGGGATCGCGTAGAAGCCGCTGTACCAAAACGCCTTCGGTAACGACTTCTATCCGAGTGGAAGAGCTAACGCGGCTATCAAGACGGATTGTGTAACCAACCAACGCGCCAAGCTCGGTGGCTGACAGCTCAGCCATCCTTGAGGCGACTGACACAGCCGCTAAGCGGCGAGGTTCCAGCACAACAACGCGGCCAGCCTGGAATTCACTTCGGTCAGCTAAAACCAGGGGCGTCAAGGTCGATTTCCCTGATCCGGGATCGGCGCGCAATACCGCTAAACGACGCTTGGCCAGTTTATCCGCTATCATGTCCAAATAGGGGACCAGGGGCAAGGCGCTGTTCTCAAGCGCCTTTTTCAACTCAGGCTTCACCGATCCAATCACTCCCGTATAAATACGGGCTCACCCTTCTCATTCAAAACGCACGCGTAAACGGCTCCAAGCTCCGCATCGCTCAAGCGAACGCTATACCGATAGGCCGCCGGGAGAGCGACGCCTAAACGCGGTGTACCGCCGCTATCGTTTTTAGCGTCGGCGCGGCGAACGGCGGCAAATAGCGACCTAAGGGCCGAATGGAACTCGTCCGCGATAAAGCGTTGATCATAAATTAAGGGAAAGCCGTCGCGCGAGTAATAGGGGAACAGCTCAATCCCGCGCCCCGGAAGCTCGGTATCAAGCCAGGCCGGAAAAAAGATATACTTATCCAGTATTGGTATAACAAGCCCTTCCAAGGCTAATTCAGTCCCGCTCCAAGACCGCTCAAAAGAGGCTACCTCATAGGCGTCCTGGTTATAGAAGCGACAACGAGCGGATACCGAAGAGCCGCTCCGCGACATAAGCGTTATCCTCAACACCGGGGAATTCACCGTAATATCGTCTATTCCCGTTTCTAGTATCCGCCTATTTTCGCTATCGTTATAAAAAAGACGCAGGAGCGTGAGGCTGCCCGCTATAACCATTACACCCACAAAGACGGCGATCAGGATTCTTAGCGCGCGTTTCGGAACCTGTATCAAAGCTTGTTTCAAAATAATTCACCTTGGGCCACGCCTCTCTCCGTTTGAGCGCTCGTATTGTTCAGTGGAGCCGATGGCCGCTTAAGCAAGCTGAGAAAGGCGGCCTCATCAAGGATCGATACGCCCAATTTTTTAGCCTTCTCATTTTTCGCCGAACCCGATAAGGGGTCATTGGTGACAAGATAGCTCAAATCCTTCGTTATGGAATCCTTTACTATAGCGCCAAGGCTTTTTACTAATTCAGCCGCTCGCGAACGCTTGATAGACCTTAGCTCACCAGTAAAGCAAAAAGATAAAGATCGAAGCGGCGCGCTCTCCGGGGAGGGAGGCGGCGCGATAGATACAAAGCCGGCGGCCAAGACCGCGTCCATATCGTCAGAAGTTTCGGCCAAACCGTCAATAATGGTCTTGGCGCTTATTTCTCCTATTCCATGAATGGCCGCCAAGCCTTCTACGCTCGCGCCGCGCAGCTTTTCCAAAGTATCAAAGCCGGCGGCGGCAACCTTATCCATTATGGTTTCCCCGATACCCTCAAAGTCAAAACCGGCTATAAAGGCCGCGAGACTTAAACGGCGCGGTGTCTTGATTTTTTTAATCACCTTAGCGGCCGATATATCGCCCATCCGATCCACGGCCGCCATCTCCTCGACGCGCAGGGTATACAAGTCGGCTATACGCTTTAACCGGCCCGCGTCAAAAAGCCGCCGCAACAAGCGTTCGCCGAAATCCCGTATATCAAGAACGGAGATCCACTTTTCCAGCCGATGATGTATCCGTTTTGGGCAAGCTGGATTTGGACAGTATAGCCTAGTACCCGCGTCCGTAAGGGCCATTCCACAACTTCCACAGACCATCGGCTGGACGATAGCCGTCGCTTCCGGCGCGGCCGGCGTTTCCCCATCGGCTAAGCGCTCTATCTTTGGGATAATTTCACCGCGCTTGACAACGACAACCCGCGCTCCTAGCCGCAGACCCATCGCTTTGATCATAGCGGGGTTGTTTAGATTCGCCCGTTGGACGGTGGTTCCCGCCAATTGCACCGGATCAACAATGCCAATAGGCGTATAAGTCGCGCCGGATTCGCTCCATTCCACCGCCCGCAAAAGCGTAATCGCTTCCTCAAGATCGAATTTAAACGCGATTTGACGCTCAGGTCTCGCTCGGCGAAGGTCAGCTGGATCATTAGCCACATCCTTCACCACAAGACCGTCTATATCATAGGGTAAACCCGGCCGCTTTTCTGACACTTCCGCGCGATAGGCGACGACCGACTCCGCGTCGCGGAAAATCGATGAAGGAGTGACATTAAAGCCGCGCTTAGTCAGCCAGTCAATTTTTTCCGTTTCGGTGGCGAACGCGGCCGAAGCGTCGGCGTCCATAACGTCATAGCAAACAAGAACCAAGTCTTCAGCGCCAAGCCCGTCTTTGCGCCTCATTACGCCATTGGCGGCGTTTCGGCAATTTGCGGCGTCAGGGTATTTTTCCGCCTTGACTTGGCGCGTCATCAAGACCTCGCCGCGAACGCCGCCAGAAAAAGGCAGATCCAATTCCGACAGGCAGCCCCCGATACGACGGGCGTTAGCGGTAATATCATCGCCAATGGCGCCATCGCCACGGGTAACGGCCCGAACAAGGAGCCCGGCCCGGTATTGCAGTTCAAGACTGGCGCCATCAAGCTTATATTGGACAACAAAGGCTTTGGGAGCGGTTTTAGCAACCCAAGACAGGAAGGCTTCCACGGTGGCGGCTTTTTCCTGGCTGCCCATCGGCATAAGATGGCGCGCCTTAGCGAAACCATCAAGCGAATCGGCGCCAATCCGCGATAAAAGCGGATGATCCGGCGCCAGGGCCTTAAGCTCGTCCCACAGGGCATCGAATTCGCTGTCGCTTATCTCGGCGTATCCGTTGTAATAGCTTGTTTGATATCGTTCTATATCCGCCGCTAAACGAGTGACCCGCTCCGTCAAGGAATCCTTTATCACGATTCCTCCCCCGCCTTTGTGAACAAGAGCTCTTGAATGGCGCGGTCGCTGGAAAGGCCCTTAGCCTCAAATTTGGTTTGCGGCCGCCAAGCTTGACGCGGAGCGAAGGCTTGATACGAGTTCACTAAAGAGCGGGTCGCTTCCAATTCAGTCAAAGCCCAATCGCCATATTCCGCCCAATCGGTGACAAAATAGAGGTACGCGCCGGGTTTAAGTCTTGACGCTAAAAGGTCCGTAAAGGGACGCTGGATTAGCCGCCGTTTATGGTGCCGTTTTTTAGGCCAGGGATCGGGAAAAAAGATATGAAAAGCGTCCACCGAATTGGGCGCTAAACCATTTTCAATAACAGCTACCGCGTCAGCCTCGATGATTCTCACATTTTTTAAGGCGCGCGAGTCTATCTCCCAAAGCAATCGACCTATGCCAGCTTTATGCACTTCCAGACCGAGATAATTGATATCGGGATGTTCCTCGGCTATTTGAGCGGTGGCAAGTCCCATTCCAAAACCTATTTCAACCGTTAGCGTTTTCTTAGCCGGGAAAATCCGAGACAAAGCTAGTTTTTCCCCATTATAACGAAGAAGGCAGGGATGGTCGGACTCATAGAGCCGTTTTTGAGCCGCGCTCATTCGCCCGCTACGTAGCACATAGGTTTTAAGACGTTTTGGGAAAGCCCCGTCAATCCGTTCCATATCGTAATACTACGGAAGAACACGCGCTTCGGTCAACGCCGCTGTTTGAGCGCCGTCTTCCGCCCATAAAGCGACATAGCGAGCGCCCGCTGGCCGGCCGAGCTCACTTAAGCTTCCCTCCAGCGCCGGGAATGGCTTCGTTTCAATAATCTTCATAGCGCCATCGTAAAATACGATAGAATTGGATTGATAATCCGAGACTATGGAATATCTTCCATTTTCAATTGTAAAGAGAGGCAAAGGTTTCGCCGTACCCTCATCCACGTCCAACGCCGTTTGACGTTCAGCACGCTCGCCGCTTTTATCAATAAGCACCGCTCTATAAAGGCCTCTCGGGAAGGCGTCCCCCTGAGGCATAGCCAGGCTATGACTACCCAGCCAGGTTTGCCCCGGCGCGTCAACCCGTATCCATTCGGACGCGTCCAGCGACCAAAACAGTTGGGACTGATCATTGAGCAGATAGAGCTCATCCAAGTCTATAATCCCATCGTCGTCGGCGGCAAGGACGAAAAAGGACAGCCTTTCCTTATACGCGCCCATGTCCGCCGCTTGGGAAACCAAACGCAGCTCCACCGAAAGCAACGAAGGCGCCGCTTGCGAGCAAGCGCCAAAATACAAGACAGCCAGTAATGACACTAGAGCAACGCGCGCTTTCCCCATCCGCTCTACTATACATCCGCTATCGGCGTGGAGCAAGCTAAGCCTATCCTTATTTGGGCGAACGACCTTAAGGAGCCTCCTCAACCTTTCAGAAATTGGCTTTATGTGACAGCAAACGCTTTTTTTTTAAAGCACGTATAAATAACGCTTTTACTAGACGCCCCAGCTCAGCCATAGTATGTTTTAAAAATGAATAAGCCAATGCTTGACTATATAGAATATACCGATGCGCCAGGGAACATACATGAGCGTGAAGTGGAAGTATACGCGCTGTCAACCTGCGGTTTCTGCAAACGCGGCCTCGCGTTCTTACGGGAAAACGGCATCGCTCATCGTTATGTCTATATCGATTTATTGCCCTTTGAGGTAAAGACCCGAGTAAAGGAAGACCTACGGTCAAAATTCAAGGAATATGTATCCTTTCCCTATATGGTGCTTGATGGGGAGGAAACCCTGATCGGTTTTACCGAAGCCGAGTGGCGAAAGCGCCTACTCGCCACCGCCAAAAAAGAAAAAAGCCTAAGCGATGTCGAAAAATTCACGCTGATGGTCGCCAAAAAGCAAGGCTGGGCCCTTACCCCGGATAAAGCCTTTTATAAGGACCTAACGGAAGGCCTCCGCGTAAATTATGCCCGTTACGGCTACTTCCTCTGTCCCTGTAGAGACAGCGACGGATCGCGTGAAGCGGACGCCGATATATGTTGCCCCTGCGTTTACGCGAAAGCCGATATAGAACGATATGGTCATTGCTTTTGTTCGCTCTACCAAGCGCCCGGCTTTATCGCTTCCGGCGCCAGGCCAAGCGGTATTCCTGACGGACGGGCGACGCGTTCCTAAAAACACCGGGGAGAGCTATAACCGTTCGCCGCGTTTTAACTGATGGCCCAACACTAAATATTGAAATTAAGAGTAATAACGGTCGTGTCGGAGCTTTTTATCTGATTTACGAAGGATTCGAATTTAACGCCGACCTTTTCGCAAGCTTCGCTTAGGTAGGATAGGTAGTATAAACCAAGTTCCGAATCCGCTTCGCCCTCTGGCAGTTCACGATAGAAGTCCATCAAGCTTTTCTTACGCAGATCGGCGCTTTTTTTCGCGTCTATGCTGTCTTTTATTTCCCTGTATTCGATCTCTTTGTTGTATAAGGTTATCTGTAGTTTCCCCTGGGTACCGATGGAAGAACTTGTACCGCCAATTTTCCAGGCTATATACACCAGCTCGCCTTTACGGGTCAATTCGTCAACCACTTTTTGGCGGACATTTGGATCAAAGAGTATGGCGTTAAAATCCAAACCGCCTTGAAAAGAGGCGGCCGCTTGCCGCCGCAAATTAGCGTTTTCAGCGTTTACGGCCAATTCCATAACAATCAGAGCGACATATTCGGCTATGCGAGATTTTTCCATATAAAAGGATAGCATAGTGCGAATATCGTGAGCTAAAACCTCATAGCCCTCAAGGCCCCGGAATTTTACTAAAATAAACCAGGTAATTGGGCGAAGCATCGCCAGAAACTTTTCGCTTAATAAAACCTGGATATTCATTTCATCAGGCAGCAAACTGGCGTTTTTCGTTATGCTGTCACGTAAGGGCGATAAGAATTCCTCACGTAGCTCGGCGACCGCCTTTTCATGGTCCTTAAGAAAACTTTGAAGAAAATTCTCATTAAAACGTGTTCTGTTGTCAATTATGGAACCCGGATTGTTTCTGTTCCAACGCTTTATTACTTCCGATGAAAGAACGGTGGAGAAAAGAGCGGCGTCATACTGCCGATAAAGCATACCGTAAACCAGGAGTTTGGTCAGATCCATAAGCTCCTGGCGACAGGAAACATACTCAGCCCGGGACACCTCGATTTTAGATATATAATCGGCAAGGAGGAGGCGCTGAATGGAAGCCGGCACAAAACTGTCCAGCTGAAGGCCGTATTCATCTACATTGTCGGCTAGTTTAAATTTAACAAGCTTTTTATTCTGCCGGATAAAAACGCTGGTAGCTTCCTGGGTTAGAACCACTTTTAATGGTAGATCCAAAACCTTTTTCCGTTCTCTATTCGGCATAAAAAACCTAGACTCCCAAACATTTTCAGGCGGCTTAAACCCGTCCGTTATGACGCTTATTATAAACCGGCGAAGTGCCTATTGTCACGCGAAGAAAACGCCATCCCTATATACATCGACTAATCTACCCGCGATGTTCATAGTATTACGCTTTCTTCTCAAAATGTGAAAACTCCATCGCGAAGGTGGCTCCCTAAGCGCTACGCTTTCCTTAGCCTAGCGCTTAGGGGCGAGAATACCGTTTATTCGGTATTCTCGCTTACGTTTCAGACGCCATCCATGGCGTCAAGGCCGCGCCACAATTTTTTGTTATCCTACGCTTTCTTCTCAAAATGTGAAAACTCCATCGCGAAGGTGGCTCCCTAAGCGC
>CAZJJK010000014.1:15150-36244 GCA_964546285.1 uncultured Treponema sp.
TACGCTTTCTTCTCAAAATGTGAAAACTCCATCGCGAAGGTGGCTCCCTAAGCGCTACGCTTTCCTTAGCCTAGCGCTTAGGGGCGAGAATACCGTTTATTCGGTATTCTCGCTTACGTTTCAGACGCCATCCATGGCGTCAAGGCCGCGCCACAATTTTTTGTTATCCTACGCTTTCTTCTCAAAATGTGAAAACTCCATCGCGAAGGTGGCGCGGCCTTGGGAGACGGAGCGGAGGGCGGTCATAAAGCCGAACATAGCGGCCATTGGCGCTTGAGCCTTAACATGGTCCAGCGTCTGTTTTGATTCCATACTATGAACGATACCGCCGCGTTGCACGGTCAAGCTTATCACCTCGCCAACAAAATCGCTGGGCGTGAAGATATCCAAAGTCATAATCGGCTCAAGCAATACGGGGTCGGCTTGACGGCTGGCTTCGTCAAAACCCAAACCGGCGCAGGCCTCAAAGGCAAGCTCAGAGGCTGTCAGCTCGGAATACTCTATATCGATCAGCGTAACGCCAATATCGATACAGGGATACCCAAGCACTATTCCAGAGGGAAAAGCGTTTTGAACGCCCCGTTCAACGGCTTCCAGGATAGCTTCCGGCGCCGCGTTCTTCTTTACGCCGCACATATACTTATTTCCGGAACCTCGCGGCAGGGCTTCCACCCTAAGCGTTAAGGCGGCCGCGTTTTCTTTCCCAGCTAACACCTTGGAAAATTCATGACGCAGTTCTACCATTTTTGACACCGATTCACGGAAAGTGACCTGGGGGTTTCCGACCTTGGCGCCTACTTTATATTCTTTCAGTATACGAGTAACCAGCACATCCAGATGAAGTTCGCCCATTCCGGAAATTATCAGCTGTCCTGTTTCCTCGTTTTCGCGGGTCATGAAAGTAGGATCTTCCTTAGCTAAGATTTCCAACGCCTCTTTAAGTTTATCTTGTTCCGATAAGGAGCGCGGCTCAATCGCTATAGAAATAACCGGCTCGGGGAAGTGCATTTTTTCCAAAAGGACAGGCCAAGCCTCAGTTCCAATAGAATCGCCGGTTTGCGCCGCCTTCATGCCAACGATTACCGCTATATCGCCAGCCTTAACTTCATCCATAGCATCGGATTTGTTGGAATGCATGCGAAGTATTCGATTCGCCCGCTCGCGCTTTTTCTTGCCAATGTTATAAACCGCGGTCCCGCTTTTTAAAGCGCCTGAATACATACGGATATAGCACAAGCTTCCCGCCTCTCGATCATATTGGATCTTAAATACCAAACCGAGCGGCATAGCGCCAGGGTCGCAGGGTATCCGTATCTCAGTTTCCTTTTTTTGATGATGTCCGATAGCCGGCAGAACCTCATCCGGCGCGGGCAATAAATCCACAACGGCGTCCAATAAAGGCTGAACGCCAATATTACGGCGGGAAGCGCCGCAAAACATGGGCAGCAGTTTTCGCTCAAGCGTGGTTCGGCGCAACACGGCTTTAAGCAAACCCAGCTCTATAGCTTCGCCGTTTAAGTATTTTTCGGTTAGCTCATCCGAATGGGTCGCTAAGGCGTCAATCAGCGTCTCTCTGGCGGCCTTAGCCTCGGCACGGCGCTCTTCGGCTATAGGCGAGAAGCTCATGGTTTCGCCGCCATCCGCCGCGTTCCAGCGAAGCTCCCGCTGTTCAAGCAGATCAATCACTCCCTCAAAAGACCCCTCTCGGCCTATCGGCAACTGAACCGGTATAGGCTGAACGCCCAATTTTACGCGGACATCCGCCACAACCTGAGAAAAATCCGCGCCGATTCTATCCATTTTATTCACAAACCCGATACATGGCACCTTATAACGATCGGCCTGATGCCAAACCGTCTCAGTCTGCGGCTCAACGCCGCCGACAGCGCAAAAAATACCGATAGCCCCGTCTAGAACCCGGAGCGAGCGTTCCACCTCAGCGGTAAAATCGACATGTCCCGGGGTATCAATTATGTTGATTTGATGATCACGCCAATAAGTTGTGGTAGCCGCGCTCTGAATCGTGATACCGCGTTCTTGCTCCTGCTCCATCCAATCCATAATGGCTTCACCGTCATCGACCTCGCCAATGCGATGGCTTTTCCCGCTATAGAAAAGGATGCGCTCGGTGGTGGTGGTTTTACCCGCGTCGATATGGGCCATAATGCCAATGTTGCGCATGTGATCGAGCATTCTCTTTCTCCTCTTCCACGAACGTCGTGCCGATGGTAGCTATTTTTAGCTATTTTAGCAACCGCGGCGTTTATCAAGAAGGCTCTTGCGGAGCTCCCTATCTGACCCTATACTGCGAGACGCTATGGCGAAACCTTCAATAGTACGCAAGAACTTGGCGTTTTCTTTAGGCTTCGGAATAAGCATGGGTTTGATCTTTCCGCTTTACGCCAGCTTTTTTGTGCGGTATAAATCCTCCCTCCATGCCGTCATATTTCTCGCCGGTTGCGTAGTGGCGGGGATCGCGGTTGGGCTTGTGGCTTTTTATATAACGCGCGCCACCATACTTAAGGCCGTTAAAGACGTTTCGGTTCGGCTTTCCGCCGTCAATATACGCGAACCTTCCAGTTTAGCCTTTTTTGGTCTGGAGTCAGCGGATGAGTTGGGCGCTTTAGCCAATGGTTTCGCCAAAACCCTGAATGAATTCCGCTCCTTAATCGCCATGCTGAAAAAGGCTGTTCAAGAAGCGACCCTTGTCGGGACGCGGTTGAATGAAGGGATTGGCCGCACCTTGGAAGCTGCTAAAGATCTGGGAGCCAGAGGCTCGGCCATAAGCGCCTCTATACAAATACAGGACACGGCGACAAGCCGAATGGCGGAATCGTTTGAGGAGCTTACAAAAAAAATTGTTGTCGCCTTATCGGGCGTTATTGAATTGTATACCTACCTAAACCAATTTGGCCTGACGTTGATCACTCAGACCGAGACAGTCGGACATATCACCATAAATATGGATAAGCTCAATAACAGGATAGGCGGCGGCGACTTAAGCGGCGATACGGAAAACCATTCGCTGTTGTCAGCCGCCCGCTATCTGGAAGAAGCGGCTAAAGACGCGATAGAAGCGGGTAGACAGGTTTTTAACGGGGTAAGGGAAAAAACACGTTCGCTTGATGATATCGCTGAGCGTATCAATATCCTCGCGGTCAACGCCGCCATAGAATCCGCCCGCTTAGGCGGGAAAGCGTCAGGTTTCCGAGTAATCGCCTCAAGCATTAAGGATTTAGCCTCGGAGGCGGCGCGCTCAATGGCCGCACTAAGCACGTTGGTAGCCGAGGGGGAGAAGGCGCTGGACACAGCCTCCGGCAGGGCCGACGAAGCATTCATCTCTCACGATAGCTTAATCAAGGATATCGGCGGCGAGATAGCGTCCTTAAGCGATAAAGGTAGATCCATGCGCGAAGCCGGCGAGGAATTAAGCCAGAATCAGCGCGCGAATGAAAGTTTGCTGGGAGAAATACGCGAAATCATGGGAGAATTGAAGGCTATTGTGGAAACCAATAAAAAGACCTTAGGTTCCGCGGTTTCTGAACAAGCCGCCATCACAATTACTCTAGAAAAACTTGAGATAGATCTTAACCGCGTCGCCATGGCCGAGGAAACGGCGAGAAGCGATTTAGACGCGTTCATGGATCGGCTCAAACCGATACAAGAGATAACGGGACGTTGGTAGGGGGCCTTTTACGAAAAGAATAGGCGAAATTCTTATGGAAAACGGACTAATTTCCCAAGATCAGCTAGAAGAGGCCTTACGGATTCAAAACGCGGCTAACGCGCCTAAGCGGCTTGGGGAAATCTTGGTTGAAAACGGCGTCCTTACCTTGGACGTTCTCCTGCACTACCTTGACCACCAATTAGGCGGCGATAACAAACAAAGGTAGTATCCAGCCCTTATCGCGGAATAAGCGTTTATGGCGGCTTCTCCAATTATTGGGGTTCATTAGCTTAAGATCGATGGAATCAGCGCTTTTCATCCGGAATGCGGACAGTAAAAATCGCGCCGCCTTCCGGTCTATTAGCCGCCGCCACATTGCCGCCATGCCGTTCAACTAAACGGCAAACCAGGGGCAAACCTAAGCCTGTTCCCTTTTCAGCCCCGGTACCCTGACGCTGGCGCAAACAGGTAACTTGTCCGTTCTCCACATCGGGAGGTAAGCCGACGCCGGTATCGGATACCGTTAGGCGAAGCTCCTTAACACCTTTCACTCGTTCAGCCCTTACCCAGACCTGGCCGCCCATCGGCGTAAATTTGATCGCGTTTGAAATCAAATTTCGTAAGATAACATCGATCATGCGTTCATCGGCGTCTACCATCACATGAGCGTCAGTTAGTACCGATAAAGCGATGTTTTTTTCACGCGCTTGTATTTGTGCGCTGGCGACCGCCCGCCGTAATTGATCCAGAATTTTATAGCGCCGTCTGTTGAAGACGGCGAAACCGCCATCTTCCCTGGCCCATTCCAAAAGCTCGTTAAGCAGATTCCACAGCGAATCCAAGCTGCCTTCCAGCTCGCGAAGAATTTCCTCCGTTTCTTGGGGATCGCGGTCGCCGTTTTCACGGAATAAATGGACTAAGTTCCTAAAGGAACCTATCGGATTTTTTAAGTCATGCCCCAATAAAGATAAAGCCTCACGGTTAGTTTCCAGAAGCAGCTTTAACCGCTTTTCGCGCGCGGCGCGTTCAGACTCGTCAACGATAACGCCAACCACACCCAGGAAAGGACCGTCAGCCTGTCTGAGCGCGGTTTTTTGAACAAAGAGCTCATGAACAAGGCCATTCGGTTTACGCCATTTTAAAGAATAGTATTGCGCCCCATCGCCTGAAGCGATACGTTTATCGCTTTCCATGGATAATTTTTTCCACTCATCGCCTAATTTATCAACCCAGTTATGACCTAACACATCCTTTAGTTCAACTTCGAAAAACTGGAAGAAAGAAGCGCTGCAAAGTCTTAATTCAAGCTTTTCGTTCTTTACAAAGGTAGGCAGGGGAAAAGCCGAAACGATGGATTCTAGAATACCAGAAAATTCCGCCAGCCGTTGCTCCCTAAGCCGAATTTGCTCCACCGATTTTTCCAAAGCCGCCCTTTCTTTGCGGTAGGCTTGAAAGACGGTGAGAATCAGTTTTTCCAGAGCGACGCTGGAGACAAATAGTAAGAGGTTGAAAATCATTAAATTGACAAATTCCGGCCAGGACAGGTCCTTGAAAAACACCAGAGCTCGGTGAGGGGACAGACCAAGAGCGCCGAAAGCGTTGGAAGCTATGACGATAAAAGCGATCTGAGGCAGAAGCAGAAGGGCGGAAATACGCGGACCAGCGGCGAAGGTGATAAAGAAGGGCATAAAGATTAAGCCTAAAAAGGAGGCGTAGGAACCCAAGCCATACGCGCCTTGAATAAATACACCCTCCATAGCAAGTCCAAGCGCTATCGCCGAGATTTTGACAGAAAAGCGAAAACGGATAGCCGCTAAAACGGCGATTAATACAGGGATGGTAAAGAGGGAAAAATTTAAGACGCTGTCTGACGATACGGCTAATTGGACGACGTTTACGATCGGCATGGGAAAACAAACGGCGGTAAGGACCGCGAGTATACGAGTTCTGACATACACGCTATCGTCGGGAAAGGGACGCTTGCCCATAAGGAAAAGAGAAAAGCGACTCTGAGCGGTCGAATCAAATATCACGATAAAACTTTAGGCTATAGCGCGTGAGGAAGCAAGCAAACGGATGTCTCACGCTATAAAAGTTGACAGTCGTCATCGGCGCGGCGATATTAAAACCTGGAGGCCTTATGGTTTACACTTCTTTTTTCAAACGAGCTGGGCCGCTTTTCCCAAAACCCGCGGCGTTCTCCGTCTTATTTGCCTCTAGCGTCTTATTCGCCGCGTCACTCCTATATGCCGATCCCGGCGCTAAGCTTATACCGCCTATAAAAACCCTTACCCGAATGGAAGAAGCGTTTCAGCTGCTTGATAGCGCGGATCGGTATACCGCGTATACCATGACATCCACCTTCAGCCTATCTGACGGCGGAGGAAAACTGCTTAAGACCACGGAACTAGTTGAACGCGTCACTATTAAGCCTGGCCAGAAACCGGTACGCGAGACAATATCGCGCAGCGAATCGGGTAAGGATGTGGACATAAGTAGTTCGGCCAGTAAATCCGGCAACGGCGGAAGCGCCAACGCGTACACCCTTGCCATGCCGACGGAAAGCGACCGCGACTTGTTCAGTTTTACGCCGATTAAAAACGGCGCCGTCTCAAGCGCCGATTTCTCTCCATCAAAGGCCGGAGCGAAACAGCTGGGAATTACCCGCGGGTCGCTTAGCTGGGATAGTGTCAGCGGCTATCCGCTTCGGCTGGAGGCGACGCCGTTAAAAAATCCGCCCTTCACAAACAAGCTGACTGTCGTTTTTGAATTCGCCGATTATGAGGGAAGGCCCTACCCTTCCCGTATCGAATTTAATGGGGAAATAGGAATACTATTTTTTACACGGAAAGTTACCTATTCCTCCACTATCAGCGCTCTATCGTTTAATAACTAAAGGAAAACGACCAAGGCAAAGTTCATGCGCGCCTATTTTGCCGCTTCGTTTATTGGACGCCGTGACAGGAGCGGCTCGAGCCTTATCAGCTTGTGACTCTTGACAAATCACCACTCCATGGTATTATCAATATGATATCATATAGATATCAATAAGGAGAACCACTATGGATAGAGAAAGCGGGGTTGTGGAAAAGCCGGCGAAAACGAGCGGTGGTATGGCGGCCTTGTTGTTGAATATTTTGGCTATGATAGCAGCCACAGTCGCGATAATTATTGGTACCATACTGTCCGCCGAGCCTCTAGGGATAAGCGCCGTAATAATCGGCAGTTTATACGTTTGTCTTATTGGACCAATTTTGTTTGGCGGGCTAAAAATCCTAAAACCGAACGAGGCCTTGGTTCTTACCCTATTTGGACGCTATTATGGCTCTCTGCGCGGACCTGGCTTTTTCTTCGTCAATCCCTTTGTCACCGCCGCTAAACCGAACGCCGGTAAGCTGAGTTCCGGCGCCACTTCTGGCGAAGGAGAGGCTAAACTGGCTGTCCAGGCGGTCACTCACACCAGAGTGTCGCTGAAAGCCCTTACCCTTAATAACAGTAAGCAAAAAATAAACGACTCTCTCGGCAATCCCGTCATTATCGGCATCGTGGTGGTGTGGCGGGTGGTGGACACGGCGAAAGCTTTATTCAGTGTGGATAATTATATCGAATTTTTATCTATCCAAGCCGATTCCGCCCTGCGCAATATCGTCCGCCTCTATCCCTACGACTCCACCGACGCGGAATGCGAAACCTCCTTGAGGGGCTCCAGCCAGCTTATCGCCGAAAAACTTAAGGAAGAAATCCAAACCAAGGTGGATCTAGCCGGATTGGAAATCATGGAAGCGCGGATTACCCATCTATCTTACGCGCCCGAGATCGCGTCAGCTATGTTGCAGCGCCAACAAGCCACCGCTATTATCGCCGCTCGGCAGATGATTGTGGAGGGTGCCGTAGGGATGGTGGAAATGGCTTTAGAGCGTCTGAGCGCGAATAAGGTTGTTGAATTGGATGAGGAGCGAAAAGCCGCTATGGTCAGCAATCTTCTGGTGGTGCTCTGCGGCAACAAAGACGCTCAGCCAGTCGTCAATTCCGGATCGCTATATTAAACACGGTACTAATGGACGATAAAGAGAGCAACGCTGCGAAAAAATCCGTACTCTTAAGGCTAAATCCTTCTCTTTGGAAGGATCTAGCCTCATGGGCGGAAGACGATTTTCGTTCCATAAACGGTCAAATAGAATATTTGCTTACTGAATGCGTCAAGCGGCGCAAACGACGCGACAGCGAGTGATGCTCAATTTACTAGATGTTCTTGCGTATATCCGCGTCTACCGTTATTCTCGGGAGCGGGAAAAATCGAAATTGTCTAGAATTTCGATATATATCCCTTAAGTCTCTTTATTAAGCTTTCAGCTTTTGAGACCATAAAATTACGTTTAGCGCGGTTTTGTCTTAAATATTTTCATTATTAGGAAATATGATAGGACAAAAGCGCTGGGGTCTCTTTTAGAACTAAGCTAGTTATGAAAGAGGCAACACGATTAGGAGTTCGCATGAGCAAGGAATATACGGCCGTTTTAGAATTGGACTTTGGCGAAGACGGAAAAAAAATGCTTCCGGTGGTTACCCAAGACGCCGCCACCAAGGAAGTGTTAATCGTCTCCTTCGCTAACAAGGAAGCGTTTGAGGAAACCCGGCGTAGCGGTCTGGCTACCTATTGGAGCCGTAGCCGAAACGAGTTATGGAAAAAAGGGATGACCAGCGGTGACACGCTCAAGGTGGAAGAAATCCGGGTAAACTGCGAAATGAATTCTTTGCTCTATCTAGTAACGCCCCAGGGCTGCGGCGCCTGCCACGCCAAAAGGCGTGACGGCTCAGCGCACACTAGCTGTTATTACCGTAAACTTGGCTCCGACAATCAGCTTATTTGGGTGGAGGAATAGCCGCCATGGATGGACGATTAGTTATCGGCATGCCAGCCGGGTCCTTGGCTTCCGCGTCACGCGGCGGCAATCTGATAGGTTTACTGGAACAAGCGGGCTTTAAAACGAAGGGCTACCAGGATGGCGGACCAACTAGTTTTTTAACGACCCCCTTTTATTTTGGCTGGGATGGCCGTCCACAAGAATTCGGCTGCCAGCTTAGTTTAGGGGAGCTGGATGTCGCCATCGCCGGCGATGACTGGATCCGTGAGCGTCGGCTGGAACTTTCCTATGAATACGGCAGCGACATCGAGCTGGAACGTGTACTACCTCTTCAGCGCGGGCAGGTACGTTTGGTTGGGATTGTGGACGCCGCGATCAGCCACAATGAAACGACGGCCTTTCTGCGGGAGCATTTTAGCGAAAAGCGGCTTCTTTCCGTCGCGACAGAAATGCCCTATACGGCTCTAGACTGGATACGGTCGGCCTTGAAGCTCGGCGGCTTTGATCCGGCCTTTTCGGCTTATTCAGTGCAAAAATACAAAACGCCGCCAAAAATTGATACTGGTATAGTTATCTATGAAAGCTGGGGCAAAACCGAGGCAAAGGTTAAAAACCGGGGCGTGGACCTTGGACTGGAGATAACCCAAAGCGGCAGCGCTCTGGCCGCCTATGGCTTAAAGATTTTGGAAACCGTTTATGAATCTCAGTCCAGTGTTTGGATTCGCGCTGGATTACGCGACGATCCGGAGAAAAAAGAACTCCTGGAAATGTTCCTTATGAATATTCAAGGCGCTCTAAACGCGGAATCCAAGGTATTACTCCTCTTCAATGTTCGTTCCGACGCCTGCCCCTCAATAGAGGCTTTCCTACGCGATCAAAACCTCTACGGCGACGAACCGACGGTAAACCGAGGAAAAGATTATACGGAATATTCCGTTCAGCTCAATGCCGCCGACCCCAAGTTGCCGCTCGCTTTTGTCCGTTATCGGCTAGCCTTACTCGGCGCGCGCAATATCGATACTATCCCTATCTTATCGTCTATAAGCGGCCGCTTTTTCGCCTAGGAGCGCCCGCGCGCCAGACGGCTAAGACGCCGCCAGGGAGCTTAAAGCTCTGGCGGCTTTGATATCGCGGAAAAAGCCTTAACTCTAATATATGTATAGAAAAATTAAGTTCGATACGCCCGTCGCATACAGCGGGGCTATTTATTAAGCGTTAGGCTACGTGGAAGGCTGGCCTTTTAGGTCCGTCAAAGAACGCCGCGAAGGTCAATCCAAAATAGTTATTTCCACCCGGCGGTTCTTGGCCCTCCCTTCTTCGCTGTCGTTGCTCGCCGCGGGCTTAGTTCCGCCCCAGCCCTTATAGACAAAGGCTTCAGCTTTGATGCCTCGGGAGACAAACTCGTCAACGACACGTTTCGCCCTCCTTTCCGACAATTCCAGCTCGCCAGCCGGTTTACCGACCGAGGCGCTGTGTCCTTCTACCAGGAAGCTTCGTTGAGAAAGCGGGCGTAAAGTGTTGGCGATAACATCCAAACGATCGCGTTCTTCCGGAAGAATTTCATCGGAATCAGCCACAAAGCGGAGGTCCCGCAGAACCAGCTTTACGCCGATCTCAGATTCTTCCAAGCTGATACCAAGGGGATGCCCGTCCCGCTCCAGTAGAGCTAACTCAAACTCAGGCGAAACCTGAGCCGAGTCCGGCCCCGCGCTTAGGCTAACGCCAGCCAGAGGGCTATCAAACGGCTCTTTTATCGGCGTTTGGGCTGAATCTTCTATCGCTTTGTCATCTGACGGATCAACCAAGTTTGACGCCGCTATATCGCCTGGCAGCTGGTCTTTCAGCGACTCGGGCGAGGTCGTTGGGCCTCCAGAAAGCCCGTCTGGCGAGCCTGGCTTGCCTGGCTCGCCTGGCTCGTCTTGAGGCGTGGCCGCGGCAAGCAAAGCGGCCGCGACGGCCGAGCGCCTGACTGGAGACCAAGCGTCTGAGAATACCAGGGTAAAACCCTTATAACGGACAGAATTACCGTTGGCTTGGCGGAAGGTTTCATCCAAACGGTCCCGCATAAGAACTGTTTGCCCGCTATCCACACTGATTAGGATATCTACCTCATGAGTGCCGCTTGCTTCCGCTAATTCCGTCCCGTCGGCCGCCGCCCTATAACGAGTGGCGTACTTGGCGTTAATTCTATAAACAGAGACGCCCTTATAGCTCTCCTGCCCTTGAAAACGGAATTCCGCGATAGCCGGTATGGTCACATTTTCGCCTATAGTAAAAGGGTCCACCACACGACTAAACCGCGCGGTCCAACTATCGCCTGGTTTTACCGCTTCTTCCGGAAATGCCGGAAAACCGCGTAAAGCGGGCTGACCCTTATCCTCTTTCATAATGATAGAACCGTCGGCGTTTATCACAAAAGTCGCGGGCAAGGTCTGATCAAGGGCTTTAGCCGCGAGGCTCATATCGCGCAAAGTACGCTCCATTAAGAAAAAATGCCCGCTATAGGCGTTTCCCCGCGGATAAGCGCTGTCAAAAACCGGGGAGAGATTAGCCCTAAGCTCTCTATACACATGCCCAACGTATGTACCATTGTCGTAGCGCGACCAATCCGATATTTCCACGGACTTATAGGCGCCGCCCCCGACATAGGCAAGGTGAACGGCATCCGCGCTTTGGGCGGCGCCGTTCCCAGCGGAGAAAAGAATAAACAAGCACAGAACTAGGATAGCGGCGGGAGAATTACGTAAAACGGCCATATAGCTAGTATAGCTCAAAAACGCCGCCAAAGCGGACAGGCTTCTCTATCAGCTCTACAGGGGCTAGCGACTATTATTCAAGCGGCCAAGATCCCGTCATAAGGCCGAGGCTCCAACGTTGGACCCATTCACCCAAACGGTACTTCGGGTCGGCGAGGGGGTACCCATAATGAGTAAAGGCCGCCTCCAAATCAGCTTCCGCTAAAACCAGATCGATGGCGGGCTTATCAACGATTACAGCGCCATACTCCGGACTGAAAACCAAGGCCCAAGCCCCCCTATCAAAGCTTTGTATGGCGAGCCCGGCCCGCTCCAGACTAAAAACCGGATTGTCCGGTATTCCGGGGAAACGGCCAGAGTTTAGCGCGTGGTACCAGGCTTTTTTTATGGAAGCGGCCGCGGCCAGTTTCGCGCTATCGCCATCGCCAGCGGCGTATTCGCCTACTTTTTCATCAGCACCGTTCTCGACGCCCGCGATAATCGATATAACTGGTTTTTCCGGCAAGAAACGCGCGTTCCCGTCGGCAGCCACAACGAGGATCCCGGCCTCAAAACGCTGCGCCAAGTCCGCGCCTAAAGGAAAGGCCGCGCTTATAGGGGCGCCATAGCCCGCTATCCCATTAGCGCCCCCCAAACCAAGACCGCGGCCATACGCGTCAAGGATGGGGTCCTCAACCAGAAATACCCTATCGCCATCAGGCGGCCGCGCGGCAATAACTAAGCCGGGAAGGCCCCAAGAATTATCATCGGTCTTAAAATTTTTCCAGTTTTGCGTTAAAGCTCCCGTTTCAGGAACCGCGCTATCCACGCTAAAGCTAGGCGCCCAGGTATGAACACGGTCACCGCCCAAAACGCCATTAAGCTCATGAGTGGCTAATACGAACTGAAGATAAGCCCTTCTAAATTCATCGCGGAGAGCGATGCGCTCGGGCGTTTCAAGCTGGGACAAGGGATCGCTTTTATTGCTTGTCACCAGCCCAACAATCGGGGGATGGCTCAGCTCGGGAATTGCCTCATACCTGAACTCAACGGCGGGGACAAGCTCGGCGGGAATCGGGATAGACGCCTCTTCTTCAGAAGAAAGAATAGACGCTTCTAGCCCGGCTTGTTCCTCAATCGACGGAACCGAGCTTTCTTCCAGCTCCTCTATCGCCGCGCCTGGTTCCTGTTCATATTCGCCTTGCTCGCTCAGAGCCGCTACCGTATCGTCCTTAACCAAACCGTTTCCCTCAAGATCGGCAGCGCTTATCATAGCCAAGGCCGCGTCTGATTCCGCCGAAGCCGGGGACTCCGCCACGCTGTCCGCGCTTAACGCCGTCTCAGTCTCAAGCACGGTCGCGGCCTCGGCCTTTACTTGGGACGAGAGTTCGGCGGCCATATCGCTTTCCGGTAGCGTGCTGAGCTCAACGCCGCTGTCGGCTGTTTCCGGCGCGTATTCTTCTTCATAATCAATAGCCGAGGGAAAGACTGGCGCTTCCATATCGGTCTCAGCCAGCGGGGGCAAGGCGTCAGCGGCATCGGGAGTTTCCGTTTCAGGCAGCCCAGGGCCTACCGCTTCGGCCGACGCGCCCTCTTCCACTTCCGAAACTCGTTCCTCCCCAGGCTCGGCGGAAGAAGCCGCTTCTTCAATCGGTATCGCGGAAGGCTCTTCCTCTGGCGTTATTGGGGGAGCCGCTTCTTCCTGGCTAATTAGGGAAGGCTCTTCCACCTGATCCACCGGAGGCGCTGGCGTAGCTTCTTCTTCCACTTTGGGAATATTTGATACGGTAGCCTTAAGCGGCTGAGGCGGCCCGGCAGGTTCCTTTGGGGCCGCCGCGGGTCGTTTGGGAGCTGGCAATTCCTCCGGTTCCGTCGCGCAGGAAACGACCGAAATTAAGGCCGCCCCTAACGCGAAAACCGCGATCCATTTCGTTATCCAATGGCTTTTAATCCGCATGACGCTCTATTGTACTCTACCTTTCTCCATGCTACCATCGCTTTGTTTTTATAATAACGCTTTCCGGCGGCTTTTCAAATACCGAGCTTAAGCGTTTGCCGAAAGCGAAGGAGTTTTCATGCAAGAATTGTTCATTGGCTTCATGTCGCTTAGCTGGCAATCGGTGATAATGATCGGTGTCGGGCTGACGCTCATCATGTTGGCGATTAAATATGAATACGAACCGATGCTGCTCCTCCCCATCGGGTTTGGCGCTATACTGGTAAACCTGCCTTTAGCTACCGTTTGGGAACACGCCGGCGCCGCCGGTTTTCTAAAAACGCTGTTTGATGGCGGGATAGCAAACGAATTGTTCCCTGTCCTAATCTTCGTCGCTGTCGGAGCTATGTGCGATTTTAGACCGATGTTTAAAAACCCGGTGATGATGTTCTTCGGCGTAGCCGCTCAATTCGGGATCTTCGCCACCGTGTTGGCGGTCGTCGCTCTGGGAACGGCTTTTCCCGGCCTGATCGATACCGGTAAAAACAGCCTGCTAGAGGTAGCGGGCGCTATCGGTATTATAGGCGCGGCCGACGGCCCCACATCGATCTTTGTCGCCACCCGCTTCGCCAAGGACTATTTAGGTCCAATCTCGGTGGCGGCATATTCCTATATGGCCTTAGTGCCGCTGATTCAGCCGCCGGTTATACGGGCGCTGACTACCAAAAAAGAACGGATGATAAAAATGACCGCCCATGAGACGACGGTGCCCAAGGCATTATGCGTTTCCTTTCCGATCATTGTCACCATCATCGCCGGCATTGTGGCCCCAATGTCGGTACCGCTGATCGGCTCGCTGATGTTTGGCAACCTAATCAAGGAATGCGGCGTTTTGGAACGCTTATCCTCAGCCGCTCAAAAAGAACTGGCCAACATCGTCACCCTGCTTCTAGGCATCACCATAGGCGGTTCCATGAACGCGAAAAGCTTCCTAAACCCAACGACCATTATGATACTGGTGATGGGTCTAGTGGCTTTTATTTTCGATACCGCCGGCGGCGTGTTATTCGCGAAACTGCTAAACCTTTTCCGCAAGGAAAAGATCAATCCTATGGTTGGCGCGGCCGGTATTTCCGCCTTCCCAATGAGTTCGCGGGTTATTCAAAAGATGGCTACCGCGGAGGATCCCAATACCTTCATCATCATGCAAGCTGTCGGCGCTAATGTCTCAGGCCAGATTGGTTCAGTAATGGCCGGTGGTATAGTCTTGGCTCTCGTTCCCGTCCTTTTGGGGGTAATTAAATGAATTTCAGCGAATTTTCCGATATAGGCAGGGCTCTATTTCTCATGGGGGTGGGCATTGGTTTTGTCTTTATTGTCCAAATTATTTTTTACCTTATCATAAAGCTTTTCCCAAAGGGCAAAGCCTAAGCGCCAGGCTCAACGGCGCGGCGAATAAAGCGGCGGATACGGCATGTCTTTAAACTGGAAAGAAATAAACCTCGTACTTGAGGAACTGGATCTAGCTGGCGCCCAGATTCAAAAGATCGTTCAGCCCTCTTATGATGTTCTGGTTTTTTCCCTATACAAAAAGGGCCGGGCTGTTGAATTGCTAATAGCCATTACGCCGGGCGCCTGCCGCCTTCACGCGACCACCCGTCAGGTTCCTAAACCCGCTAAGCCGCCGCGTTTCGCTCAATTCCTAAAATCGAGAATCAAGGACAAGCGGATAGAGGAACTTGTCCAGCTAGGCCGTGATCGAATCGTCCGTTTCACGCTAAGACACGGCGACCGCTCATACCGGCTATACCTGCGACTTTGGTCCAACGCCGCCAATATGATTGTCGTGGATGAAGCGGGAATGGTGTTGGACGCTATGCGCCGCCTTCCAAAACGAGGTGAAATCACTGGAAAGCTTTATCCCCTCGCGCTCGCGGAGGATCAAGGCGTTTTGAAGGAACAAAGCGGTGATAGCCCAACGCCCACAACATTTACATACAGTGTCCGTGACCTACCAGGGGAAGGCTCCTTCAACGAGCGGCTTGACGCATGGTACGCTGAACAATCCGGTTTTCTATCGCTGGAGGCTCTCCGCGAACGCGTCCGCAAAACCTATGATGGCCGCGTGGAGCGTCTACGCGCGGCCGCCGAACGCTTGGACCAAAAACAACGCGATTATGCGGCCGCTGATGGGCTTAAGCGTGCTGGGGACCTTATCCTCTCCAACATACAGCTAGCGGAAAAAGGCGCCGCTTGGCTTGAGGTGAGCGATTGGGAAAGCGGCGAACTGGTGCGGATAAAAATGGATCCCCTGATAGCGCCTCAGGCAAGCGCGGAAGCGTATTACGAACGTTATCACAAGGCGAAAAGCGGCCTAGCCGAGCTTGAGGCGGAATTAGCTGCCAATACCGAGGCGGCAGCTAAGCTAATCGAGGAACGAGATCGTTTATTAGCGGAAGAAAATCCCTTCCGCTTAATGGCGCGCTTAAAATCCGATCAAAAGCGGCCAAAAGCCGCCGGCAAAACGCGTCCAGGTTTGGCGTTCAGACATCGGGGGTGGCTCTTTCTCGTTGGCCGCAGCGCCGCTGAAAACGATGAATTGCTGCGCCGCCATGTCAAAGGCTCCGATCTATGGCTTCATGCCAGAGACTGGCCAGGCGCCTATGTCTTTGTGAAAGCTCGTTCCGGCAAGTCCTATCCTCTGGACGCCTTACTTGACGCCGGAAATCTCGCCTTGTTTTACTCAAAAGGCCGCGCCGCCGGACAGGGCGACCTCTACTATACCCCCGTAAAATATCTGCGGCGCGCCAAAAACGGTCCGAAGGGTTTGGTTCTGCCGACACAAGAAAAAAATATACGCGTCAAAATAGAAGCGGCGCGCTTAAAAGCTCTAGAAGCGGGACGCGAAGAATAAATCCGGAGTTAAACAGCCCTTGCGTTCGCGCTTTTCCGGCTCTACACTAACAGTATGAGCGGCGAACAGCCAATGCGCGTAAGAACCGGTATTATGTCTGGAATCTTCTATCCTGATTCAAAGGCCGCGGTAAAAGAAGCGATAGCGGCATACGACGCCGCCGCTAAGGAACGTTATGATAGCAAAGGAAAGGGCTCAGCCCTTGCCCTTGTTGTACCGCACGCCGGCTGGGAGCTCGGCGGGGTCCTTAACGCCGCCGCTTTTCGCGCGGCGCTTGGGCGCCCCGTAAAAAACCTTGTCATCATCGGGCCGCTTCATAGCCCCAGAGAAAACGGTATCTTTCTATCCGATTCCGATAGTTTCCTCACCCCCTTAGGCGCTATCCCCGTGGCGGCGGACTTGGTCGCGGAAATCGCCGATTGCGGTACCGCCTTTTTCATCAATGATATTCCCCATTTGGACGAATACTCTATCGAGATTGTTCTGCCCTTCGCTCAATATTATTTCCCCAACGCTCGTTTAGTGCCCATCCTTATAGGCGGCGCCAGGCGATCCACCCTACGAGCCTTAGCGCTTGCCTTGGACCTGGTATTCGCTCCATTAATAGATGAAACCCTGTTTGTGGTATCCACAAACGCCTCAGGTCATGTCGATCCGGAATTAGCCGCTCTACAAGCCAAAGCTTTAACTGATTTTGCCCTGACAAAAAACGCCGAAGCCTTAAGCGTCGCGATAGAGACAGGCCAAGTAGGCGCCTGCGGCGCCGCCGCCTGCGCCGCTCTTCTGGGGACTCGTCTAATAGCCAGCAGCCAGCCGCGCTTAATCGCCACGGAAAACTCAAAGGCTGAAGCGGAAACCAATAAACGTAGAATCCATTACGCCGCGATAGCCTACGAAGGCTAATGAAGAACCCCGGGGTATCTTCGTTGGATAGGAAATTTATTGTACTGGCAGGGGCCATACCCCGATACGAAGATTATTGAAACATATATCTCATATACGCACCTTTTTCGGAGCAAGCTCCGGGGTATGGAAAGCCGCCTTCCAATAAAACGACTCTAAAGGGTTACTTACTGCTGCCAATTCTGTTGAAAACGTAAACCGTTGGTTTTCACATAGAACCCAAGGTCAGCATGGGTATATTCATGAATTGAATCCAGAGGCTTGGTACCGCGATTCCGGTATTGAACAAAAGAAGTCTTTGTAAAGCTGATCTAACCTAAAACCCCGCGAATGAATTATGGTAAATCCTAGTTGTATATGAAAAAAGGGTGAAACATTTTACAACAGAATTGGTAGCAGTACTAAAGGGTTAAAAGTCCGCTTGACATTCAGCCTTACTTTACTATATTTGTCATGTATAATATTGCGGGCTTATCGCTGTCCCAAAGCTTAGGTTTAGAGGACCGATACACAAAACGCCTTGTCAGACCGGGAGAGTATCACTATGAGCGAAACGCTTAGAAACGAGGATTTTAAACGAGCCGAGCTAAAAAAAATCATTGGCCGACTCCACAACGGCGAAAGCGCGGCCATGGTAAAAAAGGAATTCACCGCGCTTATCAAAAACGTCAGCGCTGAAGAAATTGTGTCCATGGAACAGGCCCTAATGGAAGAGGGCTTGCCGGTTGAGGAGATTCAACGTCTCTGCGAGGTACATATCGCCGTCTTCCAGACTTCCTTGGAGAAGCGGGGCCGCCCAGAAAAGGTTTCAGGTCATCCTATCCATACCTATATGGCGGAAAACAAGGCCGCGAAAGCCGCCCTTAAAAAGCTAAGCGCCGCCGCCAGGCCCCTCGCACTCACATGGACCCGCGACCAAGCGGCGCTTGGTCTTTTTGACGTAGCCTTACAGAATTTTTCGGAGCTGCTAATTCATTATACCCGTAAGGAAAATCAGCTCTTCCCCTTTTTGGAGGCAAAGGGTTTTGTCGCCCCATCAAAAGTTATGTGGGCTAAGCATGATGAGATTCGCGCCCTCTTTAAGGAGGCTGAAAAGCTCCGAAAAACGGCGGATTGGAAAAAGCTGCGGCGCGCGCTCTCGCTCTTAAGCTCTAAGGTGAAAAAAATGTTTTTTATGGAAGAGCACATACTCCTGCCAGAGGCCGTCCGCCGATTGAGCGAGAAGGATTGGGTAGCCGTTCGCCGAGGCGAGGGAGCCATCGGTTACGCTTGGATTAAGCCTGGCGACGAGTGGGACCCCGATATCGCTGAAGCGAAGCGAGCCGCCCAGCCAAGCCCCGCCGACACAGCCGCTTCGCCTAATAAGCCCGAGTTGACCAAACAAGCTGAGCCAGCCGATATGCCTGGAGCGCTTCGCTTAGGCGAAGGCTGGCTGACGAGGGAACAGATCGATCTTATGCTAAAAGCCTTACCGCTCGATATTTCCTTTGTGGATGAGCATGACAGGGTGCTTTACTATTCCGATAACGCTGAGCGGCTCTTTCCGCGCAGCCCGGCGATAATTGGGCGAAATGTCGCCAACTGCCACCCGCCTAAAAGCGTTCACATTGTGAAGCGAATCGTGGAGGCTTTCCGCGCGAAAACAAAGAATTTCGCCGAATTCTGGATCGAAATGAAAGGAAGATTTATTCATATCCGCTATTTTCCCGTTTATGATGAAAGCGGCGCATATCGCGGTACTTTGGAAGTGAGTCAGGACGCGACAGCGCTGCGCGCGCTAAAGGGAGAAAGGCGTTTGCTAGACTGGGATAATTAGGATCACGCGAAAAATGAAGAACCCAGGACAAGCTCCGGGGTATGGAAAGCCGCCTTCCAATCAAGGCGAAGGGCCAGGTCCCTTCAGGCTTATAGCGAAAAAGCGAGCCAGGCGAATGGCTTGACCTAGACGGCTCGTCAAGGTAAGTTCAGCTCACGATGCCAACGACCGTCGCGCCGCGCTGTTTTGCCGTATTGTTTTTTTGCTTGCTTTTAGCGGCGCCAAGCTTCCCAGAGTCCGCGGATTATGTTGAAACCGAGGCCCGCATCGTATTGGAAGCGTACGGGCGCGCCTTTCCCGATCGTGTTGATGAAATAACCTGGAGAGACGGCGATTGGACCATTAAGGTAAATGGTCATATATTTTATTGGGCCCAAGGGCGCTTGTTGCCAGAAGGGGAACGCGGCGCGTGGAAGTCATACGCGCCCTACCCTATGTACCCTTATCCGCCCCTCTCTTATGGTCCCGCGTCATACAGTCCTGAACAGATTGAGTATTTACGCTTATATGGCTCGGATTCCGAACGCTTGAACGGCGTTGACAACCATGACGCCTTCCGCGCCGCCCTCTACGGCGGAACCAACCGCGTTGAGACCGAACAGAATATCGTCAAGACCACCCTTCTTGGGCTATCCGTAAACGTCCACCGCCGTATCGCCGAAGCGCTCAAGCGGATCGATAAAGCCTTAACGAAAGCGGCCGCCGACTCGCCGGAGCTCGCCGCCGCCTTGGCCGAGCTTGGTTCGGTATCCGGGTATAATTGGCGGGACATCCGCGGCACTCGGCGACGCAGTCTCCATTCCTGGGGCTTAGCTGTGGATATCATGCCGAAAAAAATAGGGGACCGGACTATCTACTGGGGCTGGGAAAAGGTTTGGAACGATGACTGGATGCTGGTCCCGCTGGAAAACCGTTGGACACCGCCGGAGGAACTGATCGCCGCCTTTGAGCGCGAAAATTTTATCTGGGGCGGTAAATGGGACCTTTACGACACCATGCACTTCGAGTATCGGCCCGAATTGGCTGAAATAGCCCGCGCCGCGAGATTAGCCGGTGGCGTCACCGCGCTTTACCGCGATGACGGTTTATCGGGAGAGGATAATTAGGCAACGAATTAAGCTTCTTGTTATAGAAGAAAGAAGCCCCCGGTCAAGCTCCGGCTAATGGTCTCCCACAGTCCAATCTGGGTTGAAACGCTTGGCTGGCAAGGCCTGTTTAGTAAAATCGTCAACACAGGGCCATCCGCAATGCCTGGCGTAAGCGACGCGAAGCGTACCATTCGTCAGCCGCATATGGTATCCAGTTTGCCGCCTGACGCTATTTCAGATTTAGGGCATGAACTTTAAGATTTAAACACCGATAAGATCCTACGGAATTGTAAGCAAAAATACTTTGTCCCTCACGATACGCCTACTCTAATTTTTTTCTGTTCCTCAAAATAGCACTCTATGGCACCTTTGATGTTAATTTTGAATGAGGACCCCGGGGCAAGCCCGGGGGTTCATCGTTGTATAGGAAATTTATTGTACTGGCGGAGCCATACCCCGATACGAGGATTATTGAAACACATATCTCATATACGTACCTTTTCCGGAGCAAGCTCCGGGGTATGGAAAGCCGCCTTCCAATCAAACCAAGGTATCGCCTTGGGAGTATATCAATTCGCTTAAGGCTCAGACCGTATACCGCCATCCATGGCGTTTCGTGTGGTCTTTATACTATTCGAGTCTTTCTCGCTTAAAATACGAATCATTATACGGTATATTTGAACCATAGGCGCCGAACTATGGGTTCTCTGACTATTCATGCCCTCGATACCGAATTGGGCGCGAGGCTCAGCGCGGCAGCCCGCCGCTCCAAAACCAGCAAGAATCGTTTGATCAAAGATTTATTGGCGAAGGCCGTCGGTCTGCGGGCTGCGGATAACGTCGGCGATGATTATCGGGAATTCTGCGGTCTGTGGAACGAGGCCGCCTTCGCCGATTTTATGGCCACCCAAGCCGATAATACCCGAATCGATTTGGAAGATTGGCAATGAGCTCCCGCGCCTTGATCGATACCAACGCCTACGCCGCTCTGTTGCGCGGCGATGGCCGGGTGGCCGACGTTCTGTCCAACGCGGCGGCCGTCCTGCTATCGCCAATCGTCATCGGCGAATTATACGACGGGTTCATCGGCGGAAGTCGGTCCAAAGCCGGCCGCGCCGAGCTCGACCGTTTCCGCGCTAAGAGCCGTACCTTATGCGTTCCGATAAGCGA
>CAZJJK010000014.1:36344-42354 GCA_964546285.1 uncultured Treponema sp.
CGGGCGGCGTTCAACTGAGGCTCAAACCGGAGGCCGTCCGCTTTACCCGGACGCTATCCCCTTCCTTAAAGGTACCGGCTATCATGGCCTTGGCCAGGGGATTCTCCAGTTCCGTTTGGATGACGCGCTTGAGCGGCCGCGCGCCGAATAGGGGATCGTAGCCGAGCTCGGCCAAGAGAGCCTTGGCATTAGCCTCTATGTCTAGGGTCAGCTTCCTTTCCAACAGCCGCTTGGCTAAGCGCTCCAGCTGGATATCGACGATCTTGACAATTTCCGCCTTACCAAGCCGGTTGAAGATAACCGTTTCATCAATCCGATTTAGAAATTCGGGCCGGAAATGGGTTTTTAGGAGTTCCCCAAGGGCGGCGCGAATTTCTTGGGCGTCGGCGGCTTGCAGAATGAGCTCAGAACCCAGATTGCTCGTCATAATGACAATGGCGTTCTTGAAGTCCACCACCCGGCCTTGCCCATCGGTGAGCCGCCCCTCATCCAGGATCTGCAGGAAGACATTAAACACTTCCGGATGGGCCTTCTCCACCTCATCGAAAAGAAGCACGCTGTAGGGCCGCCGCCGCACCGCCTCAGTCAGCTGGCCGCCCTGCTCGTAACCCACATAGCCAGGCGGCGCGCCGATCAAACGGCTGACGGAGTGCTTTTCGCCGTATTCGCTCATATCGATGCGAGTAAGGGCCTTTTCATCGTTGAATAGGAAATCAGCCAGGGTCTTGGCCAATTCGGTTTTACCAACCCCGGTCGGTCCCAAAAACAGGAAAGACCCGAGCGGCCGGGCGGCGTCCGATAAACCGGCTTTATTACGTCTGATGGCATCCGCCACAGCTTGAACGGCGGCGTTTTGACCCACTACCCGTCTTTCCAGCACCGCCTCCAGTTCCAGGTACTTTTGAAGTTCACCGGAAAGCATTTTGGACAGAGGAATACCGGTCCAGGCGGACACCACCACGGCGATATCCTCCTCCCCCACTTCCTCGCGGAGAAGCGGCGCGCCTTCCGCCCGCTTGGCCATCCGTTCCGATACCAGAGCCAAACGCCGTTGGGCATCGGGGATCAGGCCGTGCTTTACCTCGGCCGCCTTGGCCAAGTTGCCTTCCCGCTCCCATTTGGTTTCCTCAATCTTAAGCTCCTCAATCCTTTGCTTAAGTGAGCGGAGCTCATCGATCTCCTTCTTTTCCGCCTCCCAGCGGGCTTTAACGGCGTCGCGGTCGGCCGTGAGATCGGCTATTTCCTTTTCGATCTTACCAAGGCGCTCGCGTGAAGCGGCGTCGTCCTCGCGCTTTAACGCTTGATGCTCAATGCTGAGCTGCAACAGTTTACGCTCCAGCTTATCCAGCTCGGTCGGACGGCTGTCCAGCTCCATTTTTAAGCGGCTCGCCGCCTCGTCCACCAGATCGATGGCCTTATCCGGCAGGAAGCGGCTGGTGATGTAGCGATCCGATAAGCTGGCCGCCGCCACCAGCGCCTCGTCCTTGATGCGCACGCCATGATGAACCTCATAGCGTTCCTTGAGGCCGCGCAGTATGGCCACCGTATCGCTCACCGACGGTTCGGCGCAGTACACCTGTTGGAAGCGCCGTTCCAGGGCGGCGTCCTTTTCGATATGCTCGCGGTATTCGTCCAAGGTGGTGGCGCCGATACAGCGCAGCTCGCCGCGGGCTAAGGCCGGTTTCAGCAAATTGGACGCGTCGGTAGCGCCCTCGGCGGCGCCGGCGCCCACTAGGTTGTGCAGCTCATCGATGAAGAGAATAATACCGCCGGAAGCGGCCTGAACCTCATGGATGACGGCCTTAAGCCGTTCCTCAAACTCGCCCCGAAATTTAGCGCCGGCCACCAGAGCCCCCAGGTCCAGCGCCAACAGCTTCTTACCCTTCAGCCCCTCCGGTACGTCGCCGGCCACGATACGGCGAGCCAGGCCCTCCGCTATGGCGGTCTTGCCCACTCCCGGCTCCCCGATCAGAACCGGATTGTTTTTAGTCCGACGCGACAGCACCTGCATGACGCGCCTAATTTCCTCATCCCGGCCTATCACCGGGTCCAGTTTTTCTTGACGAGCCAAGGCGGTAAGGTCGCGGCAATATTTATCCAAAACGCGGTATTTATCCTCTGGATTCTGGTCGCTGACCCGCGCGTTGCCCCTGACGCTTTTCAAAGCCGCTAGAAGCGCGTTCTTAGTAACGCCCTGTTTTTTGAGCAGCTCCGCGCTCTTATCTTCCGATCCGAGAAGCGCGATGAGGATATGCTCGGTGGAGATGAAGTCGTCCTTCAAGGCGGAAGCTTCGGACTCCGCCTTGGCGAGGACGCGGGAGGCGACAGGCGCGAAGTAAAGCTGGGCCGCTTCCCCGTACACCTTAGGCCGCGCGTCAATCAGGGCGCGAGCGGCCGCGCCTATCGCGCGGGGATCGGCGCCAAGCTTTTCCAGAAGCGGCGCGACAATTCCGTCCGCTTGCTCAACCAGAGCGGCTAAAAGATGCTCATTATCCACCTGCGTCTGATCGCGTTGCTGCGCGATGGCGGTGGCATCGCGGATAGCTTCCTGCGCTTTTACGGTAAAACGTTCGTAATCCATGATGATATAAAAGTACTCAGATGGACGAGGGAAAGGCAAACACGGTGCTGCCAATTATGTTGCGGCCTAGGGCGTTCTATTGGATGGAGTAAGGCCATCCCCAGTAGCGCACCTTGTAAAAGTTTAATGGGTAGAGGTTCTTTCAAAAGTTGAAGACTTTTGAAAGCGCCTCGGTAGAGCGAAATACTATGATTATACGCAACATAATTGGCAGCAGTATAAAAATCCAACCTATGGAACCGTTATATTAGATATATATGATCAAAAATTCTATAATCTCATCAATAAAGTGAGCTCCGTCACTGACGCCTTGGCGATCCCCCTGTAAGCTTATAGAGAAAGAGCGGGGTGCCCATCATGGTGAAGGTTCATTGGTATTCCCAAGGTGCTAGACCCGCAAGGAGGCTTTATGAACGGGGAGACAAAAGGCATTTTAGTACTAAGTATAGGCGAGACCAGCCTTAGCGCTTATGAAGCGTCCACACTCAAGGCTGGCGATATAGTGCTGACAAACAGAGAGGCTGGTTATCCAGCCTTAGCCTTATTCAACGGTTTACCTATCGCCTATGGCGAAATTGTACTATTGAATGACGCGTTCGGCCTACGTTTGGTGGACAGCGATTTTAAGCCCGAATATAGCTTTGATCTTGGCAATGGGCCGATCGGCGACAGACTACCGACCGTCGTCAGTCTGGGTTCCATCCATGTTGACATGACGGAACTGCTTGGCTTAGAAAGCTCTTCCATAATCTACTTTGGCCAGCCCTGCGATGGTCCGTCCAACGCCGAGCTTTTGGTCGCTGGCGCGCCCGCCGCCAGAGGCAAGGTGGTTGTCGTTGGCGAAAGCTTCGCTTTACGTGTGACCGAGCCGACGGGCGAATGGAAAGGCCACTCGGATATTCGCTTTACTGGCGCTATAGCTGACGCCGCGATCCGCGGGCAAGCCAAGGATTACGATTTCCGCCGACCGGACCGCTGGTCCTTTAATCAAATAGAAAAGATCCGTGATGTCCATACCTTACTCCGCCCTTATCTGGCGGGCCGCTTTCCAGCCTCGGCGTCAGCGCTGGATAGGGCCGAGGTATTCGTGGATCAGTGCACGATGGAGGAAGCCGTGGCTTTCCTCGCAAAAGCGGGGCTCTTCCATGTTTCCTCCTGGGAACAGCGCCGCGTAAAGCCCCGCGCCGTGGTTGGCCGCGACCGTCGGCGTTTTTACGAGGCGCCATTCTGCCCCCGGCCTCTGAGCGAAAAAGCCCGAAGAGCCATTAACGAATGGATGAAAGGCTCGGCCTGGATAGATCGCTCGCCGCTCTGGTTGTACCGGCCTGACCCGGCTAAGAGCGGCGCCTTCGGAGAACCGGAAAGCGAAAGCCTGATTCTGGCGTCTCTCCGCGACGCTTGGAGAAAGCATCTGGATCTCGATCTTTGCCCAGCGGAACCGCCTATCGCCGTCACGGAGCTTGACGCTAACGAAATGGCGATTATCGTCCATATCCGCGGCGGCGATGGAATCGAGCTTGGCTTCGTCTATCCCTATCTGATGTTGGAACCGTATATGGGAGTGCTCGGCCGATGAACGAGCCCATAACCGCTCGCTCCTTCGCGCCTTTCCGTCGTATGGACGGACTTGACTGCCGAAGAGCCTTAGCTTTAAGTTCGGAACTAAGCGCGGCGGCGGGCAAATCGCTTTTCCGCCAAGGCGAACGGTCTGACGCCGTCTATCTAATCCTAACGGGCTCTATCCGCTTAATAAGCTACCGTTCGGACGAAAGCAGCTTAGAACTGGCCGCGTATGGGCCAGGCGAGTGGCTGGGACTCGCCGAAACGACGCTTCATGGGCCGTATCTGACCGACGCCGTCGCGGCCGAAGTCTCAACTCTACTTCGCTTTTCCGCCGCCAGCTTTGAGCGTTTACGGCGCGCTCCTGGCGTTGAGGCTTGGTGCCTCGACGAAATGGCGCGCCGCGTCTACGCTTTATCGGCTTCGCTGGAATTCATCTCCCCCGGACGCCGTCTAGCCCGCTATCTATACGTAAAAGCTGGCTGCTGTGGAGAAAACATCGAACTGACTCAAGAACAGCTTGCAGCGGCGGTCGGCCTAGCCCGCGAAACCGTAAATAGGCGGCTCGCCCATTTACAGGCCGATGGGCTACTCCGCGTTGGCCGCGGCCGTATCCATGTGCTTGACGCGGCTGGCCTGGGGGCGGCGGCTGAGGGAGGCCATACGCTCCCCTAGCGCTTAATATAAGGCGTGATATTTTCTATCCCTTCGCGCCACTCGGCTGTCAGGATTCGGTCTCTCCGCCCCGTTTTTTGACGGAAAGGCCAGTGATAAAATTACGGAGGAATTGGTCCCCGCAATCGCGATATTTAGGGTGTGTCCGTTTTCGGAACAAGGCCCCTAATTCAGACGAGCTGACCTTGGTCCCAGCCGCCGCCATGATGCCGACAATTTCGTCGGTCGTCAGCTTAAGGGCAATCCGTAAAGCTTTAATAATATCGTTATTGGTTAAGGCGTCGCGTTTGGGCCTGAAGTCCGCGCCGCTGACGCCGCGATCGGCTGAAACCTTGACGTTTTCCGCGCCGCTTTGGCGTGGCGACGGCCCCCGCAATTTCAGGACCAGACCATCCAGGAAATCGCGAAGCGTTTCATCAGGACATTCCTCGAAATCGCCTTCGTCTTCTCTAGCGTACAAGCGCTCCAAGTCGGCGCGAGTCAGATCCCGACCAATCGACCTAAAAAGATCCATAACGGCATAATCCGATAGATCTAAGGCGTATCGGAGCCGCCGTAGAATATCGTTATTGGTCATGATCGGGCTCCTTATTTCTCAATTAATGGTACATTATACGCTTTCACTTCATTATGTACTCTGTCAATCGTTTTGCTCGCGTCCTTTTGCCAATTTGAGTGACCATTGGCTATCAAAACGACTTGAAAACTTTCCCTGAGAGCGCCAAGACAAGTCGCTTTTACGCAACCATGGCTTACCAAGCCGCATACATAAACCCGGGAAACGCCTCTTTCCTTTAGCATACGCGATAGTTCCGTTTCTTCAAACGCGTCAGCGCGTTTCTTTTGGATAACGATATCGCCGGGTTCGCGATCAAGCCGCTCAAACAAGCCCCAGGCTGGCGTATCGTGAAGGAGGAACTTATTATTATGCTGAATAAATACGATAAGATCTCGATTTACCCTGAATTCGCGAATAGCCTTATTGATCGTGGCAATCAGCTCTTCCTTTTTATAAATAGCCTTTTCCATAAGCCAGTTTTGAACATCCACAACGATAAGCGCTTTCATACCTTCCTCTCGTCTAAAGCTTTTAAGCGAAATTCACTTAATGCGATCTATTTTCGCGCGTATGGAATAGTCAACCGGTTCGAGCGGACTCGCGGGACAAGCCCGCTCGCAGCTCAACCGAATGTT